>NZ_JBLRWA010000018.1:0-150639 GCF_048159585.1 Kitasatospora sp. SC0581
CCGATGGTACTGCAGGGGGGACCCTGTGGGAGAGTAGGACGCCGCCGAACAATTCTTCAGAAGAACCCCCATCCGGGTCCCGGATGGGGGTTCTTCGCGTTTTCAGGGACTCTTCGCGTTTCCGGGCCGGCTGCGGGGCGGAGCGACGGTCAACGCGCGCGGTAGGCCAGAGCTCCCGGCTGGTTGACTCTCCCATCGTGGGAGAGCCGAGGGTGGGGCACATGCACGTCGACGACAGGGTGCTGTGGAGCATCGGAGAGGTCGCGCGGAAGACCGGGCTGTCGGTGAAGCTCATCCGGCACTGGTCCGATCTCGGCCTCGTGCCACCGGCCCGACGCACGGCCGCCGGGTACCGGGTCTACGACGCGGAGTCCGTGGCCCGCCTGGAGCTGGCACGGACGCTGCGGGACCTCGGGCTCGGCCTGCCGGCTATCCGCGAAGTCCTCGACCGGGAGCACACCTTGGCGGAGGTGGCCGCGGTCCACGTCGACGTGCTGGAGACGCGGATCCGCCTGCTGCGCGCGCAACAGGCGGTCCTGCGCTCCGCCGCCCGTCGCGAAACCACTGCCGAAGGACTCGCCTTCATGAACCGCACCGCCCGACTGTCCGCTGCCGAACGCCGGAAGACCATCCACGAGTTCGTGACCGGGACGCTCGCCGGCCTGGACGTACCGACCTACCGCAGCGGCCTGCTGGCCGCCACCCCGGAGCTGCCCGACGACCCCACGGACGCGCAGGTCGACGCCTGGATCGAACTGGGCGAGCTGGTGGCCGATCCCGAACTGCGGGGCGCGATGCGGCGCATGGCGCAGTACGCGGCCGAACACGCCCCCGGCGAGCACGATGACGCCACACTCCAGGAGGCACGGCGGGTCACCGACTACTGGACGGGGCGGGTGGACGAGGCCGTCCGGGACGGGATCGCGCCGGACTCGCCCGCGGCGGAACCCGTTGTCGCGGCCGTCGTCGAGAAGTGGCTCCCCTCCCAGGCGCGGACCGTCGACGGGGTCCGCACCGACGGCGGGCCGGCCCGGAGCCTGCTGCTCGAACAACTCGGCATCGTCTCCGTCCCGTGCGTCGAGCGGTACTGGCAGCTGCTCTGCCTCATCAACGGCCAACCGGCGCGGCCGAGTCTGGAGACGGCGGGCAACTGGCTGAAGACCGCCCTGCGTGCCAATCCCGAACCCGGACGCCGCGCCGCCGATCTCGACGCGCTGTACGACTCCGGAGCCGAGGCCTGGGAGCCGGTGGGTCTGATCGCCGCCTGCGAGCGAGTCCTCCAGGCCGTGGGTGACCTTGTCAGCGCCGTCGACCCGAGCCGCCTCGACGGGCCGACGCCGTGCGCCGACTGGGACGTCCGCGCCTTGCTGGACCACCTGGTCTGGGAGAACCTGATGTGGGCCGGCCTGGCGGACGGGAGGCCCCGGTCCGATGCCGCCGCGGATCACCTGGGCGGTGATCATGTCGCGGCGTTCCGGACCGCCGCCCAGCGGACGCTCACGGCCTTTCGCCGGCCCGGCATGCTCGACCGGCGGTACGGGCCGGCGCCGGGCCGACGTCTCGTCGAGCAGCTGGTCATCGAAATGCTGGTCCACGGTTGGGACTTGGCCGAAGCCATCGGACACCCGCGCGACCTGGTCCCGGACATTGCGACGGTGGCCATGCCCGTGGTGCGGGAGATCTACGCGGGCCTGCCGCGGACGGAAGGCGGCTCCTTCGCCCCGTCCCGGCCCGCGCCCCACGACGCGACCGCCCTCGACCGCCTGGCCGCCCACCTCGGTCGCGCCGTCGCCTGAGCAACGGCGGGGGTGGACAAGACCCCGCCCGCTCGTTGGGGGCCAATGAGCGGGCGGGGATCAGCGGCAGGGCTCGTGCTTGCTGGTGGGCTTCGCGAACAGCTCTGCTGGTGCTGCGAGTTCGGTCAGTGCCAGCCGGTCCGGTGCGCGATCCACGTCCGGCCGATGGCGGCCATGGAGGCCTGGTAGCCGCGCAGGTACGGCACTCCCGGCGGGGCCGGGAGCCTGGAGTTCAGCTCCCAGTAGCCGGCCTGGGCCACCGCGAAGGAGGTGATCGCGTCCGGCGGGGCGGCAGCCCACGAGGCCACGGGTGCGAGCAGGGCTTCGGCCTGGGCTGGGGTATGGCCCGCGCGGATCAGCTGGGTGACGAGGAAGGCCGGGTCGATCCAGGCGGCGCCCTGGTGGAGGTAGGCCCAGTCGATGGCGAGGGCGTCGTCACCGCGCATGAGCATGTTGTCGGCGCGCAGGTCCGCGTGGAGGAGGCAGACCCCGGCGGATGCGGCGTGCCAGTCGCACTCGACGGCCGCGAGCTGCCCGATGTGCCGGGTGGACCACGGGTCGAGCTCGGCCTGCTGGTCGGCGAGAGCCCGCCAGCTGCGGGAGCCGCCCCCGAGGACGGAGACGATGGACGGGGCGTCGGGGATCGGCGACGGGCTGACCGCCCTGGGGAGTCGGTCGAGCAGCCGGACGACGGCGGGGAGGTCGGCCGACCCGGGGCCGAGGTCGGGGTGGCCGCCGCCGACGTCCTCGAAGGCCATCAGCAGCCATCCGCCGGCCTCCCAGGAGACGAGCATCCTCGGCACGGGGACCTGCCGGGTCAGGCTTCGGTTGATGGCTGCCTCGGCGGCGTACCTCCCGTGGACGGGGTGGTCGGTGGCGGCGCCCTTGAGGAACACGGCTCGGCCGTCGGCGAGGGTCGCGCGGACCGCGAGGCCAGGGCTGAACCCGCCGGCCTGGGTCCGGGCGCCGGTGACCGGTGCGCCGAGGTGGGTCTCGACGGACTCCTGTGCGGGGAGAGGGAGTTCATCCCAGGACGGCCTCACGGAGGTCGGGGAGCAGGGATCGTTCGGGGTCACGGTGACTTCCTGCGGCAGAGACAGGGGGCGGGATGGCGGTATCGCCGTCCCGCCCCCGTCGCGTGGTTCAGATGAGGTGGTCGAACTCGCCGGCCTTGGCGCTGAGGAGGAAGGCGCGGAGCTTGGTGGTCGAGGTGGTGACGATGACGGAGGGGTCGTCCGACTCGCGGAGGTAGCAGAGGTTGTCGGCGCCGTGGGCCAGTTCCAGACAGGAATTGCCGGCATCGCCGCCACTGAACGATGACTTCTGCCAGGAGAATCCAGCCATCCGAGGCGCCTCTCATGTTTGTAGGGTGTAGAGGAGATGTTGAAGAATCCCCCACGAGTTTCGCGAGTTGGCGGAAGCCGCTACGTCGACGGCCGGCAGTGCGATCTCGCTCAGCTGTTGGAACTTCCATTCGTACGCCGCAATGCTCTCAGGGTCGCTCTGGTGCTCGGCTCGCCCGGGTACATCCAGCAGGATGGTTGCGAGGTCAAGGCATCCGGGGTCGCACAGCACGAAGGGGCCTGACTGAGGAGGCTTCCTCGTAGCTGTGAAGGGGAGGACCTGGATGGTGACGTTGGGGCGTTCAGCCATGTTCAGCAGGTGGTCCAGCTGAGCCCTCATGACTTCCACACCAGGGAAGAGCATCCGCAGAGCTGCTTCATGGATGACGAATCGAAACTGCCGCTGCTCTTCGTTCTCCAGGATCCGCTGGCGGTCCATGCGGAACTGGATGGCCGTCGCCAGATCCCAATGCCCGTTGCGGTAGGCGTCCTTGTAGATGGCCTCGGCGTATTCAGGTAGTTGGAGCAGCCCGGGAACGTACAGAGTCTCGAAGTTGCGCAGAGTGACAGTTCGGTCTTCGAGTTCGGCCAGGTCGAGCGACAGGTCGGGCACCCGGCCCTTGTAGGTGCTCCACCAGCCTTTGCCGTTGCTGGCTCCGAGAGCGTGCAGCAGCGCGATGTAGGTCTCATCCGTGCACCCGTAGCCTTCGAGCAAGACCGAGAGTCGCTCCGGGTCGAGCGCCGTTCGAGCTGCCTCGATGTGGCTCAGCTGCGGGCCCGCGATGCCGATGAGGGCGCCGGCGTCCTTGACCGCCAGGCCTGCGGCCTCGCGCAACCTTCTCAGCTCAGCGCCGAACCGCCGCTGTCGCTCGCTGATTTGGGTCCTGAGTGCCAAGGGGGGTTCCTTCCGTGTCGGGCCAGTCTCCACCCACACGAGTGAGCTTAGCCAAGTTGGGGGAGACATCTCGGCGATCAGGTTGCACGTGTGTGACCGACGGTCCTACTCTCAGTGTTGCACCGATCACATGACGGAGTGTCTGCTTCGTCGATTCCCCTCTTCCTCCCTTGGGGTCTCTCATGCGTGCCTGCAACCTTCCGGACTGGTCCACCGCTCGTTCCGAGCTCTCCGACCTCCTCGTCTCGGCCGGGTGGCGACCGTCCGTCATCTCCGACGCCGAACTCGCCCTCCACGAAGTCTTCGTCAACGCCTGGCGGCACGGGGGCACCCTTGCCCCCATGGTCGTGCTGGCCCTCACCGGCCACCGTCTGCGGGTCTCGGTCACGGACAACAACCCGATCTTCCCCACCGTCCACCTCCCCACGGACCCGCTCGCCTCCTCCGGCCGGGGCCTCTTCCTCGTCCGTGCCCTCACCCACCGCCTCGGCGCCGAGCCCCGCAAGACGGGCAAGGTCGTCTGGTTCGAACTGGAGGCCTCCGCGTGAACCGCCGCCGCTTCCCCATGCAGCCCACCGACCCCCGCATCCGGGGCTACACCGAGGACCAGGTCCGCATCCTCCTCGCCGAACTCCAGGAGCGCGGCCGCGCGTTCGGCCTGATCTTCCCCTCCGCCACCACGGACACGACCATGGACGGCCGCGTCCTGGTCGCCTTCAACACGGCGCCGGCCTCGACGCTGATGAACCTCCTCACCCTCCTCTTCGACGCCGACCGCGAGCGCTCGTGCGGTTCCTGATCGCCGCCGCCTTCCTCTCCTTCCTCGCCCTGGCGTTCGCCACCGTCGCCCTGGGCGTCGTCACCACGCTCAAGCTTGCAAGGCCCGACCAAGAGGAGACCTGATGTGCCCGACCCCGTCCTCGACCCGGCCGCCGACCCCGACGTCCTCAACGCCCTCGCCGCCTCCCACTACGCCGTGGCCGCGGCCTTCAATGCGCTCTTCGGCGTCGCCGTCGCCCCGCCCGTCCCCGACGACTTCGACTGGCCCAAGCTCGAGCACTTCGTCCACGACCTCGGCTTCGCCGCCGACGACTCCGACACCGCCCTCAACCTCTACCGCCTGCTCTTCGCCGTCCAGCGCGTCGCCTACCGCGAGGCCGCCGGCCGTAACTCGCCCTGGCAGGCGACCCGGTTGCACCCCCGGGTCGTTTACGGAGGAGCGGGGCCGCAGTAGAGGTTCGTACCGGAGCCACCTGGCAGCATGTCCCCATGGACACAGTGGACTTCGGCGACTTCGGCGACTTCGTCGTTCGGCGCGGCACCGACGCGGACGCGGACGGGCTGACCGGTATCGACTCGGTCGCCCTCGAAGGCGACGAGGAGCGGGCGGCGAGCATCCGGCGGTGGTGCCGGCAGGCCCCGGGCCCGGTGCTCGTGGCCGAAGACGCGTCCGGGCTCCTCGGCTACTGCGTCACCGAGTACACGTTCTTCGAGCAGGGCTTCGTCACGATGCTGATGGTCTCGCCCGCCGCGCGCGGCAGGGGCGTCGGCCGCCGGCTGCTGGACGCCGCGGCGGCCTCCTGCGAGACCCCGAAGCTGTTCACCTCGACCAACGTCTCCAACCAGCCGATGCGACGGCTCCTGCACCGGGCCGGGTGGCAGCCGGTCGGCCTCGTCCAGGGCCTCGACGAGGGTGATCCGGAACTGTTCCACCTGTACCGGCCGCAGGCGTCCCGGCCGGGTCCTCCCTCGCGGACAGCGGCCGAGGCCGAGGCCGAGTCCGAGGCAGTGGCCCGCCTCGACAGCGCCTGGGAGTGGTGGGGCGCCGCCATCGAGGACGCCCAGGAGGGCCACTGGACCCGCACCCCCGTCGAGCGCCGGGTGATGGACGACCTCGCCGCCGCGACCGTCGGACTCGGGTACCTGGACCCGTCCGTCGAACTCCCCCTGCGCAACCGCCTCTGCCGCATCGCCACCTGGGCGGGCGCGGTGCGGCTCGCCGCCCGGGCCGGTGGGTGGGAGCTCGCCCCCGTCACCGGAGCGGCCCCGCCCCGCCCGGCGGGGATGGCCGAACTGCTCTCCGCCGTCCACGCGGTGGGCGAGCAGGGCGAGGCCTGGCTACGGCGGCTCCCCGCCGACGGCCCGCCGCCGCCCCGGGCGCTCGCCGGGTGCGAGACCTTCCTGTTCGGCCCGGGCTCGGCGGAGGACCTCCGCCAGTTCTTCTACGACTGAGCGCCCGGAGCACCCCGGAGCCACCCAGCACGGCCGCAGCCACGCACCGGCGCAGTGGACCCGGGTCCGGCTCCTGGACCGCTGGGACATCATGGGCCGAGGCGCGGCATCGGCGTTCCTCGGCGTGCGCTCGGGCCACCCGGGCTTCGGCATGATGGCCCTGGACAGCAGCGTGTACGTCTGCGCCTCGACGGGCGAGACCGGCGTCGACGTGCTCGCGGTGCGCGAGCCGGACCGCTCGGAGAACGTCCTGCGACACCTGGAGTGGATCGCGTGTCACGACGGTCGTTTCTCCGACCGCGAGGAACGAGAGCGTGCCGCCGCCTGGCTCGCCGCCCGCTCGGGAGGCCTTCCGGTCCCCTGACGGCGAGGTGATGGACAGCCGGGCTCCCGGGTGCGGACCATGAATTCCGGATGTGAGGCCGTGCGGGCGCGTGGACACCCCTGCGGTCATTGGAACTTCCACAGCTGGCTCGCGAGGTCGTCGGTGCAGGTGGTCATGGTGATGGGCTTGCCCCGCGCGCCGGCGGTCATGCAGTTGGTGCCGTCGCCCAGGGTGTACCCGCCCGAGGCGGCGGGCTGTACGGTCCACCGGTACGCGAAGTCGAGGCCGTTGCCGAGGGTCACCGCGTTGTTGAAGGGGGCGCCCCTGATCAGGCGGTAGCCTGCGGAGTTGCAGGCGTGGTACTCGTTCCAGTTGTCGTAGCTGACGACCCAGCCGTACTGCGTGGCGCCGCCCAGGACGACCGGGTTGCTCGCGTTCAGGTTGTCGTTGGCCAGCCCGATCGGCAGGCCGGACTGGACGCCGATGATGCGCGTCCAGTTGGTTCCGCCGCACTCCGCCGGGCGGGCCGGGGACTCCGGCGGCGGGGTGCTGCCGCCGCCGGGCTGTGCGGTGGTCCCGCCGGCGGAGTTCTGCGGCGGAGGCTGCGGGGCGGGGTTGTTGGTCACCGGGGGTTGCGGGGCGGGGGTGTTGGCCGGTGACTGGCGGGGCTGGGTGCCTCCGTTCTGTCCGGCGGTCGTGCCGCCGCTGTTGGCGCCTCCGTTGTTCGCGCCTCCGCCGTTGCCCGCGTTCGTACCCCCGTTGCCGCCGTTGCCCCCGTTGCCGCCGGAGGAGGCCGGCGGCACGGGCCGTTGCTGCTGCGGCGTCTGCTGGTCGGGGGTGGTCCCCGGCAGCTGGTCGCCCGCCGGGGTGGCGGCCGGGGTCTCGACGGGGGCACCGGTGTCCGGGACACCGGTGCCCCCGGGCGGCGGGGCGGTCACGGCGGTGGTCGACCGGCTTCCGGGCGCGGCGTCGGCGCTGAACGGGTTGCGGTCGACCAGCAGGGCGCCCGCCGTACCCAACGAGACGACGACCGGGATGATCACCGGTACCAGCAGGCGGCGCCGCCGCGAGCGGCGGCGGCTCTGCTCGGCCGTCTGCTGAGGGTCCGCCTGGACGACCGGGGACACCTTCACGACCAGTTCGGCCGTGGGGACCGGCTCGTTCCGCGGAGCGGGGCCCGCACCGCCCGCCCTCGGGGCGCTCTTCCACAGCCTGACCGGCCGCTGTGCGGCCTCACCGACCGGCAGTCCGACCGCCGCTCGTGCCGCCGCCGCCATCTCGGCGGCGCTCTCGTACCGGTCCTCCGGCGCCTTGGACAGGGCCTTGGCGACCAGCGCCCGGACGGCCGGCGGGAAGGTGTCCGGCAGCTCCGGCGCCGGCTCGTTGACGTGCTTGTACGCGACCTGCATGGCGCGTCCGCCCTCGAACGGCAGCTTCCCGACCAGCAGTTCGTAACAGACGACCCCCATCGAGTAGAGGTCGGCGGCGGGTGTGACGGGGTTGTCGGGAGAAGGGTCGACCTGTTCGGGGGAGGCGTAGGAGGCGGTGCCGATGAATCCGTTCGACGTGGTGAGTTTGGAGTCGGCGATCGCCAGGGCGAGGCCGAAGTCGGCGACGAGCACGGCGCCGTCCTCGCGCACCAGCAGGTTGGACGGTTTGACGTCGCGGTGGACGATGGCGGACTGGTGGACGGCCTGGAGGGCGTCCAGTGCGGTGGCCACCATGGCCAGGGCCCGCTCGGGCGGCATCGGCCCTTCGTCCTTCTGCACCGCGCTGAGCGGCCGGCCCTCGACCAGGTCCATCACGATGTAGGCGTAGCGCGGGCCGGTGTCGGCGCCCTTCGGGCTGTCGGTGCCCTTCGGGCCGTCGGCGCCGTCCGTACTGTCGGTGCTCTCCGTGCCGTCGGTGCCCTCCGCGCCGCTCTCCCCGTAGTCGTGGACGCCCACGACGCCCGGGTGGCCGATTCCGGTGACGGCCTTCGCCTCCCGGCGGAAACGCTCGGTGGCGGTCGGATCCTCCAGCAGGCCCGGGTTGAGCACCTTGACGGCGATGTCCTGTTCCGTGACGGCGTCCCGGGCGCGCCAGACCGTCCCCATCCCGCCACGGCCGAGCTGCTCCAGCAGCCGGTACCGGTGGTTGAGGACGGTGTCCTTGTCGATCATGCCCCTACCCCCTGGTGTGTCATGACCCCGCCCCCGGAAGGGCGTCGGTGCACAGTGTGTGCCAGACGGCGAGGCAGCCTCAATGGTCTTTTTACACACGGGGGTTGAATGTTTCGGAACTGTCGCGCGGGGCGGCTCCGGCCGGGCAGGGATCCGGATCCCTCAAGGACACCCCGGGGTGCCTGGCTCGTGGCGGAGCAGCGCCGCGCGGCCCCGGCCGGAGGAAAACCGCGGGACAGCCCGGGCCGGTCTCCGGTACGAAGACCCGGTGAGACTGCGAACGAAGATCCACCGGGTGCGGCTCGGCCGGGACGAGTACCGGGTGGTCACCCCGGCCCGGCCGCCCACCGGGGCCTTCCTCCACGCCGGCCCGGGCAGCACGTACATGCACCTGCACCTCGACCGGCAGGGCGCCGAGGACCTGGCCACCGCCTGGGCCCTGGCGGCCCGCTCCCGGCGCTCCCTGGTGCACCTGCCGCTGCGGGCCAACGCCGGTCCGGCCGGGCTGGGCGACGTCCCGTCCGAGGACCGGCTGGACCTGCTGCTGGTCCACCACGGCCTGGGCTTCCCCGCGTCGCGCTGGAAGGAGGTCCGGGCGCGGCTCGGCGCCGGGACGCCGCACACCGTCGACCTGCCGGTGACGGACTTCCCGTCCGACGAGGAGATCGACTACGAACGCCACCACTTCGCCGGTTGGCGGGACCGGCTCCGCTTCTCCGGGGCCGCCCACACACTGGTGGTCACCGGCAGCCCCACGGCCTTCCGCTGGTCGGGCTCCCAGCTCCACGAGTTCACCCGCGAGGCCCCCGGGTGGCGCTTCGGGTGGCGCCCCGACGAGCACTACTGCATCGAGCTCGACCACGAGGGCTGGGGCTCCGGGCGGGCGGCCAAGGGCGTTCCGGCGAGCCTGCACATCGTCTACGCCCACCGCTGGCAAGCCGGGTGAGCAGGAAGTCGGCCCGGCCGACTTCCTGCTCCGCCCCGCCTCACTCCTTGGGCGCGAGCGGGGCCAGCGGCAGGGCGACCCGGCTGTCCCAGGCCTGCTCCAGTGCGCGGGTGAACATTTCCGCGGGCTGGGCGCCCGAGACGCCGAGGCGCCGGTCCAGGACGAAGAACGGCACGCCCGTCGCCCCCATGGCGCTCGCCGTGGTCTCGTCCTCGCGCACCGCCTCCGCGTAGGCCTCCGGGTCGGCCAGGACGGCCGCGGCCGCCTCGCCGTCCAGTCCGGCCTCGACCGCCAGCTCGACCAGCCGGCCCTCCTCGAAGGCCGACCGCTCCTCGGCGAAGTTCGCCCGGTACAGCGCGTCCAGCAGCTGCCCCTGCCGGCCGTGCTCCTCGGCGAAGTGCAGCAGCCGGTGCATGTCGAAGGAGTTCGCCGCGTCGCGCCCCTCGCGCAGGTACGGCAGGCCCTCGGCGTGCGCGTTCTCGGCGATCCGGGCCTCCGCCGCCTCGGCCTGCTCCAGGCTCATCCCGTACTTGGCGGCGAGCAGCGGTACGACCGGACGGGCCTCGTGCGGCGCCCTCGGGTCCAGCTCGAAGGAGCGGTGGACGACCTCCACCTCCTCGCGGTGCGGGAACGCCGCCAAGGCCTGCTCGAACCGGGCCTTGCCGATGTAGCACCAGGGGCAGTTGATGTCGGTCCAGATCTCCACGCGCACGGCGCCGCACTCCTTCCAGCCTCGCGGGGACCTCCCGCGCCTGCTCCTGCCGGAACGCCCCCGTCCACCTGAATATTTCTCTCACTGAACTATTCGGGCCGGCCGGTCGGCGGCCTCCTGCCTCAGCGCCGGTCCCAGGCCTCGCGCTGGGCGGGCACGGTGGGGATGACGGCGACGGCCTCGGCGTAGTGGCCGTGCCTGGTCAGGATCTGGGCGATCGCCCGGTGGGCCTCGCGCTCGGTGGACGACCGGAGCAGGTCGAGGGCCTCGTCCGGCCGGCCGTCCAGATCCAGCAGCCAGGCCAGCGTGGTGTCCCACTGGCCGGGCTCCCGCTCGCTCAGGGCCCGCGCCTCCGCGATGCCCTCGGCGTAGCGCCCGGCCTTCGCGAGCAGGCGCAGCCGGGTGTAGCCCAGGACGTCGGCATGCGCCTCGACGTACGCGGCGCCGAGGCCGTCCACGAGCTCCAGCGCGCGCTCCGGGCTGCCCGCCCTGATCAGCAGGTCGATCGCCTCGTGGAGGAGGCTCCCTTCGGCGTCCTCGTACGTGGGCCGTCCGACGTCGACGACCTCGTCGAGGCGCCCCTGGCGGGCGAGGAAGGCCATGAGGCGTCGGCGAGTGTACTCGGCGTCTGTTGCCAGGGCCTCGTGCAGGACGGCTTCGGCCTCCCGGAGCTCGCCCTGCTCCTCCAGCGCCTTCGCGTACTGGTTCAGGGCGAGCCCCGCGTGCTCGCCGGTGGCCAGCTCGCGCAGCTGCTCGAACCGGCCCTGGTCGGCGAGGAGTTCCGCGTACCGCCAGGCGACGCCCGGGACGGCGGGCAGGACCGGGCCCAGCCGCCGGATCGCCTCGTCCGCCCGGCCCATGCGCTCCAGGACGCGGCTGTACTTCACCAGCACCTCCGACGGCTGGTGCCGGCACTCGCGCCGACCCCCGGCCGCGGAGCACCGGCAGTCCGCCGCGCCGCCCAGGGCCCGTTCGGCGCACGGGGCGAGCAGCTCCAGGACACGGGAGTCACGGTTCTCCCCCCTGGTCAGATCGACCAGGGACTCCAGGATCCAGGGCTCCCCGAGGTGGGGCGTGAGCACCTCGATGGCCTCGTCCACCCGCCCGGCCTCCACCAGCGCCCCGGCGAACCAGCGGCAGTCGAACGCCGACTCCAGGCCGGCCGCGTCCGGACGCACCAGCGCCAGCCCCTCCTCGATCCGGCCCTGCCGGACCAGGATCGAGGCGGACTCCCGTACGGCGAACGGCCAGCCGACCGCGACGAACGGCTCCAGGACCGTCAGGGCCCGTTCGAACTCCCCCGCCTCGCACAGCTCACCGACCGCCACCTCGGCGCAGAACCACTCACCGCGGTCCCGTGCGGTCTCGATCAGCAACTCCAACTGCCCCTGTCGGGCCAGGTATTCCGCCATGGCGGGCTCTATCCCGCCGTCGAACTGCCGCTGCCAGGCGAGATCGTCAAGATTCACCGGGCCAGGCTAGGCGACGGGGCGACGTCCTGCCCGGAGATAATCGACGGATGCCCGAAACCTTCGTTGACCTGGGATTCGTCACCGCGCCCTCCGGGGTGGTGGTGCTCGGCATGGCCACCTGGATCGACTACTGGCGGGAGCTGGGGGATCCGTTGCCGGTGCGGGCCGCGGCGGCGGCGAAGACGGGAGGCGGTCACCTGCGGGACGAGGAGTGCGAGGCGGTCGCCGTCCCGGCCGCCGCCGACCGGCCGCTGGCGGTGCGGGCCACCACCGAGCCCTCGGCCTTCGACGAGGAGCCGACGATCGCGACGCTGGAGATCGCCCTCGGCCTGCCCTGGCCGGAGGGTGCGGAGGGCCCGGTGCTGCTCGGGGACCTGCCGGTCGATCGGAGCGGCATGGTGGTCGGCGACGCCGTCGGGCTGGACGCGTGGACGAGCCTGGACGACGAACCGGCCGACGGGCTCGCCGACCTCTCCTACTGGGGACGGTACGAGGCCGATGCCCATGCGCGGTTCGGCGGCGAACGGATGCCCGCGCTCTACGGCGACGGGGGGCCGTACGGGTGGCTCGACCTCCCGGTGGCGGAGGCGGTCGCGCTGGAGGCCGAGATCAGCACCTGGCGGGGCGGCCTGCCCGGCAGGGGAGTGGCCACCTCGGTGGAGAAGCACGTCGACTACTTCACCTTCCGGCGGGCCGGCCTGCACCACCCGCTGCATGTGGGCGCGATCGAGGTCGGCGGCTGCCAGGTGCTCGGGATCGACTGGTGCCAGGGCGACCACGCGGTCCGGCACCACGGCGGGCGGGACTGGGGCCAGGCCTTCCCGGTCACCCTCGAAGCCGACGGGGCGGGCGGGACGGTCCTGCGCTGGACCATCCCGCCCTACGGCGAGGACGAGGACGAGGGAGACGCCTGAGGAAGGAGGCCCGCCGTGTCCGGCTACGGGGCCGGGACCCAGCCCGGGACGGTGGGCAGCACCGTCTCGGCGAGCCGGGTCAGGGTCGCCTCGTCGGGCGTCAGGCCGTCGTCGCGGAAGACGACGACCTCGAAGGCCCGTCCGCCGGGCGCCGCCGGGTCCTGGGCGACGACGATGTTCCGCGTGGCGGGGCCGAGCTTCCCGCCGGGGATGACCGATGTCGCGTTGGACCAGTAGGTCGCGGCGGGGTGGCCGAGGACGGTGGCCGGCCAGGTGTAGACCCGCCGCATGTCGCGCGTGTCCTCGAGCGAGGTGCTGCTGTCCAGCAGGCTCACGACGGTGTGGGTGAGCCGCACCTCCGCCATGACGTCCGTGCCGAAGGTGATCGGCGCCGGCTGCGCGACGGTGACGCGGTCCTCGGGCGTGCCCAGCAGGGCCGGGAGGTCGGGGCGGTTGAGCGCCGCGCAGAGCGCCGGGTAGCCCGGCTTGTCGGTGGGGCGGGGCGCGGCGCACTCGGCCGGCTTTCCGGGGCCGCCCGGCTCGTGCCCCGGCTTCGGGAGGTGGAGGAACCCCAGCCCCCACAGGCCGCCCAGGAGGGCGACGGCCAGGGCCGCCGCGGCCGCCGTCCGGAGGCCCGGTCGGCCGCCGCGCTTCCAGGCGCCGGCGCCGGCACCGGCGCCGTCGGCGGTGCCGGTCGTCGCGTCGCCGTCGGTCGTTCCGGCGATGTCGGCGATGTCGGCTGTGTTTGCGGCGTCGGTGGTGTCGGCCGCGTCGGACGCCATTCCTGGATCCCCCCGTTCGAGTGGCCCGCCCCGGGCACCCGAGGGCCCCATGAGCCGGGCCGATGGTAGCGCCGGCCGTGGTGCCGGGCGGATCAGGCCCGGGCCGACCGGTTCTCCGCCGTCGGGTCCCAGAGCCCGGCGGCCTCGCCGCGCTCCAGGTGGTCGGCGTAGACGGCGGTCTTCCAGGCGATCAGCGAGCGGCACTCCTCCAGCTCCCGGATCCGCTCGTCGACCCGTTGCCGGTGGGCGTCGAGCAGCCGCAGCCGTTCGGCCTCGTTGCCCGGGCCCTGCCGGACCAGTTCGGCGAAGCGGCGCAGGTCGGCGAGCGGCATGCCGGACTCGCGGAGCCTGACGCAGATCTCCAGCCACCGCACGTCCAGCACGGCGTACCGCCGTCGCCCGCCCGCCGTGCGCCGCACCGGGCCGACCAGCAGCCCCTCGCGCTCGTAGAAGCGCAGGGCGTGCACGCTGAGCCCGGTGCGTTCGGCCACCTCGCCGATGCTGAGTTCCGTCATGTCGTCAGAGCATAGGAAGAACGCGGGAGCCGGGCTTGATCTAGACCGCGCTCCACTTCCTACGGTCATCGCCATGACCACCACTCAGCTCCAGCGCCAGCAGCAGCCGATCGGCTCGCCCTTCTCCGCCGCCACCGCCGCCGAGGAGGTCCTGGCGGGCCTCGACCTCTCCGGCCGCACCGCCGTCGTCACCGGCGGCTACTCCGGCCTCGGCCTGGAGACCACCCGGGCGCTGGCCGCCGCCGGGGCCGAGGTGATCGTCCCGGCCCGCCGCCCGGACACCGCCCGCGCCGCGCTCGCCGGAACCGGGAGCCGGATCGTCCCGATGGACCTCGCCGACCCGGCGAGCGTCCGCGCCGCCGCCGGGCTGGTCCGCGAGACCACGGACCGCCTCGACCTGCTGTTCGCCGTCGCCGGGGTCATGGCCACCCCCGAGCGGCGCGTCGGGCCGGGCTGGGAGGGGCAGTTCGCCGCCAACCACCTCGGGCACTTCCTGCTCGCCTGCGAGCTGTACCCGCTGCTGGCCGCCGCCCCGGACGGCGCCCGCGTCGTCGTCAACAGCTCGGCCGGGCACTTCCTGACGGACATCCGGCGGCACGACCCGCACTTCCGCACCGGCTACGACAAGTGGCTGGCGTACGGCCAGTCCAAGACCGCCAACGCCCTGTTCGCGGTGCACCTCGACGCGCTCGGACGGGCGGACGGCGTCCGGGCGTTCGCGCTCCACCCCGGGAAGATCATCACCGGGCTCCAGCGGGAGATGACCCGGCAGGAGCAGGTCGAGCGCGGCTGGGTGGACGAGCGGGGCACCGTGATCGGCGCGGACTTCAAGTCCCCTTCCCAGGGCGCCGCCACCGGCCTGTGGGCGGCCACCTCGCCGCTGCTCGACGGTCTGGGCGGGCTCTACCTGGAGGACTGCGAGGTCGCGCGCCCCGCCGGCCAGGACACCCCGATGGACGACGGCGGCGTCCGCCCGTACGCCGTCGACCCGGGCGGGGCGGCCCGCCTCTGGGAGCTCTCGCTGGCCGCGACCGGCGCCACCCCGGTGCCCCGCTGAGCCGCCGAACACGGAGCGGGAAGTCGGCCCGGCCGACTTCCCGCTCCACGACGGCCCGGAGGCGTCAGGCGGTCAGCTCGGGGCTCCACGTGACGCCCACGTTCCCGGCGCCCCAGTTGACGATGAGCTGGGTCTGGTAGACGTGGCCCGGGGTCGGGTTGGGGACCTGCGTGCCGACGTAGTGGGACCAGCCGAGCCCGCAGCCCGCCATCGTGTCCCACCGGTAGCCGGTGCTCCGGTCGTACAGGACCAGGTCGACCGTGCAGTTGGAGTTCGCGAAGTTGGTGTACGCGTCGGCGACCAGGGTGCTCCCGTTGACGCTGACGCACGCCTGCTGGGTGCTGCCGTTGCAGCCGCCGCCCGACGCCGCGAACGCGTTGCCCGCGCCGCCGACGGTGAACGTGCCGGCCAGTGCGGCGGTTGCCAGGGCCAGTGTCGACGCCCGTGCGATCCGCTTCGTGATCATTTTCAGCTCCTCGGAGGGGGCCGGCCCCGGTGGCCGGCAGGTGATCACGGTCGGGGTGGGGCGTGGACAAGCGGTCGACGGGCGGTCGACGTTCGATGAACGGGCTGATCGGCCGCACCGGGACCCCGGGCACCGGGCGGCCGAGGCGCCCGTCAGCAGGAGAGGTTGCCGCCGCCCACGTCGGTGCCCAGGACGCCGACGAACTGCTTGAAGAGGTTGATCCGGTCGTTGCGCTGGTCCGGGTTCTTGCCGTCGCACTCCAGTGCGCCGTTGATGGTGCGGATGGTCTCGCCGAAGCCCTTGTTGTTGACGATGGCGTCGTGCGCCGTCATCCGCCCGGCGCCGTTCTGGGTGTTCCAGAACCAGAGCGCGGTCTTCCAGGACGTCGCCGGGTTCTTCTCGACCTGGTACGGGTCGTGCAGCAGGTCGATGCCCAGGGCGTCGCCGGCCGCCTTGTAGTTGAAGTTCCAGCTCAGCTGGAGCGGCCCGCGCCCGTAGTACGCGGACTTCCCGGCCGGACAGCCGTACGGCTGCGAAGTGTCGCAGTAGTGCGGGTAGTTGGCGGTGTTCTGCTCGACGATGTACTTCAGCCCGCCGGTCTCGTGGCTGACGTTGGCCAGGATGGCCGCCGCCTCGCGCTTGCGGGTCGCGGTGTCGCCGGTGGTGGTGAACTTCGGGTAGGCGCCCAGGGCGTCGGTCAGGCCCTTGTACGTGTAGAAGGCGTTCCGGTTCGGGAACATCTTGTTGAACTGGGCCTCGCTCACCACGAAGGAGCCGGCGGCCGAGGCCGGGGCGGTCTGGCCGGCGACGGCGAGGGTGCTCAGCACGGCGGCGGAGGCCGCCAGAGACAGGGTGCGGGAAAGCTTCATCGGTTTCCTCGTTCCTCGGGTTTCCTTGGCGGGGACGGCACTTCGCTCGCGAGGGCTCGCGACGGCTCGGGACGGTTCGCGGGGACGCGCAGATTCGCGCAAAAGGTCACAAAGATCCGCGAAGAGTCGCGAAGGGTCTCGACAGCTCGCGAAGGTTCGCGAAGGGCCTCCGCCATCCTGGCGGGCGGAAAGCGTCAAATATGTCCAACGGAGGTCTAAACCACTCGTACGGGTCGTATCCAATCCGGTCGTTGGACGCCAGCCGCCCTCGGGGTGATCACCGGGCTGTCGGTCGTACCGGATAGCCTCCTTCCGAGTGGGACGGCACAACCGGGGGAGCAGGGGCGCATGAGCGGTCACACCGACGACGAGGGCGCCGAGCGCCTGGCCGCCGAGGGGGAGGTCGCGGTCGCCCGGCTGGCGATCGACTCCGGGGACCTGACGCACGCCGCCGAGCACCTCGGCGACGCGATCCTCGCCGCCCCCCAACTGCCCGAACTGCACGAGGCGCTGGCCGAGTTGTGCGCCGCGGCGGGCGGCCCGGCGGCGGCCCGCGAGCTGTTCCCGCTGGACGGCCGGGTGTACCTCGGCACGGCGGTCTGCCGGGCCCACGTGGAGGCCGCGGCGGGGGACTGGAACGCCGCCGTCGGACTGCTCGCCTCCGCCATCCAGGCCGAGCCGGCCCGCCCCTGGGCGCACGCCGCCTGGCTCGCCCGCGAGGACCTGCCCGGCCTGGTCGACCCGGACGCCGTCGCCCAGGCGGTGGCCCGCGCGACCGGCGCGCTGCCCGACCCGCTCCCGGCCGAACCGGCCGAAGCCGTACGGCCGTTCCACGACTTCGTGCAGGCCGTGCTGGACCGCCACGGCGACCACGTCCTGCTGCTGGCGATGGCCTCCGGCCTGACCCGCCGGCTCGGCGACACCGCCCGCGCCGTCGAACTCGCCGACCGGGCGCACCGGTCGGCCCCCGGCTACCTGCCCGCCGTGATGCTCGGCAACGCCCTGCGCTCGGCCGGCCGCCCGGAGCAGGCGCTCGCCGTCTGGGAGGCCGAACTGGAGCGGGTCGCCCCGGACCTCGACGACTCCAACAGCTACCTCGCCGTCGACGTCGCCGAGTTGTACGGCGCGCTCGGCCGCCCCGCCGAGGGCCTGCCCTGGCTGGAGCGGGTGCTCGCCGCCGTGCCCGACCACCCCAAGGCCGGCCCGGCCCGGTACGGGCTGCGCCACGCCCTCGACGGCGACCCTGCCCACCTGCTCGCCCTGGCCGACCACCACCGCGCCCACCCCGAACACGGGTACGCCCAGGAGCTGCTGGAGCGGCTGAGCCACCGGGAGCCCTGGCTCGGCCTGGTCTCCGGCGCCACCGAGGCCACCGTCAACGTGCTGCACCAGGTGCTCGCCGCCGCCGACACCAGCCGCGACACCGAGATCGAGTGCACGGCCTCCACCGTGGAGCCGCCCAGCTCGGTGCTGGCCGTCCGGCTCGCGCTGCCGCGCTCCACCGTCCGCTACCAGGCCGTCGGCGAGCCCGACCCCCGGCTGCCGCTGACCGAGCCCACCACCCGGATCTGGGCCTGGGACGGCACCGACCCGCGCCCGGCCGTCGACCCGCCCGCGCCGCAGAGCGCCGAACTCGTCCGGGCCACCGCCGAGATCTTCTGGCCGACCGTCCCCGCCGCCTACGACCACGCCGTCCGGCTGGCCGGACTGCCGCTGGACGACCTGCTCGGCGTCCTGGTCCACCCGCCGGTGCCGCGCGAGGACGACCTCGGCCGCGCCCTGCTCGCCCACCAGCCCGAACTCTGGGTGCGGGCCGTCCAGGTCTTCGCCTGCCTCGGCATCGCCCACCACCGGGCCGACCAGCCCTGGGAGGACTCCGAGCGCCGCCGGGTGCTGCGCGACCTGCTGCTCGGGCCGGAGGACTGGGTGGTCGAGGCGGCCGGCTTCGCGCTGGTCGCGATCGGCTGGACGCAGCCGCGGACCAGGGCCGACATCGCCGAGCTGCTCCGGCAGCGGCTGCACCACGGCGCCCGGGCCCGCCGCACCCGGGCGGTGACGATCCTGCGCTCGCTGTCCGCGCTGGTGCTCGCCGCGCCCTGGACGTCCGCCGAGGACCGCGCGCTCGCCCGCCACCTGACGGCCCGGGAGGACGCCGCCGACGCGGGGGCGGAGCCGGAGCCGCAGGAGTCGGAGCCGCAGGCCGCGGAGCCGCAGGCCCCGGCAGCGGCGGCCGCGGAGGAGGAGCCCCGGCGCGGCCGGCTGCGCCGCCTCTTCGGCCGGGGCTGAGGCTCAGGGGCGCGGCTAGCCCACCCCGGGCAGCGGCTCCTGGTCGACGTCGTACCGGGCGACCCGCTCCGCCGGGTCCCGGCACTCCGGGCCCAGCCGCAGCATCCGCGACTCCGGGTCGTGCAGCGGCCGGTGGCAGCGGCGGCAGGTCACCCGCGGGCGGAGGGTCTGCGCGGTGTCCGTCCCGGGGAGCGGCTCGGGCTCGGCCGGTCCGGAAGGGCCGGTCGGTCCGGGAAGGCCGGTCGGTCCGGGAAGGCCGGGAGGGGTGGTCGGGCTGGTCATGGTGAGACGGTAGCCGTCCGCGCCGTCAGGGCCCCCGGCCGGTGCGTGAAACGATGGCCCCATGGCCACCGACCGCAGCAGCGCAGGAGACCCGGCCCGCACCCTGGCCCTGCTCTGGGGGCTCACCGCCGAGGAGAAGCCCGGCCGGCGCGGGCCCCGGCAGGCGCGCTCGACCGGCGAGATCGCCGCCGTCGCGATCGCCCTCGCCGACGCCGAGGGCGTGGACGCCGTCACCATGCGCCGGGTCGCGCAGGAGCTGGGCCTCTCCCCGATGGCGCTCTACACCTACGTGCCGGGCAAGGCCGAGCTGCTCGACCTGATGCTGGACACCGTCTACGCCACGATGCCCCGCAGCACCCCGGCCGGGGAGGGCTGGCGCGCCCGGGTCACCGCCGTCGCGGACGACAACCGGGAGCTGCACCGCGCCCACCCGTGGGTCGCCGCCGTCTCCACCAGCCGCCCGCCGCTCGGGCCCGGCCTGATGGCCAAGTACGAGTACGAGCTGCGCGCCTTCGAGGGCACCGGGCTGCCCGACGTCGACCTGGACGCCGCGCTGACCCACCTGCTCGGCTTCGTCCAGACCTGTGCCCGGATGGCCGCCGACGAGCGCGCCGCCCGGCAGGACAGCGCGATGACCGACGAGCAGTGGTGGGCCGCCAACGCCGACCTGCTCGCCCGGGTCTTCGACGCCGAGCGCTACCCGGTCGCCGCCCGGGTCGGGGCCGCGGCCGGCGAGGCGCACGGCGGCGCGTACAGCCCGGACCACGCCTACGCCTTCGGCCTGGCCCGGGTCCTGGACGGGCTCGCCGCCCTCGTCGCGGAGCGGTAGCCGAGGCCGGCGGCCCGCCCGATCACCGCGGGGAGGCGGCCTCACCGCAGGGCGGCGGCCCGTCCGTCGTACCCCTGGCGCGCCGCCTCGACCTCCGGCACCCGCCGCTCCGACCAGTGCGCCAGCGCCGCGACCAGCTCCGCCGCCTCGCGCCCCAGCGGGGTGAGGCTGTAGTCGACCCGCGGCGGGATCACCGGGTGCGCCTCGCGCAGCACGAAGCCGTCCCGCTCCAGCGTCTGGAGGGTCTGGGCGAGCATCTTCTCGCTGACCCCGGTGACCTTGCGGCGCAGCTCGCTGAACCGGTAGCCGCGCTCGTTCAGCGCGCCCAGGACCAGCACGCCCCAGCGGCTGGTGACGTGCTCCAGCACGCCCCGGGACGGACACATCCGGTCGAAGACGTCGGCGGGTGGCAGCCCGCCGGCCTTCATCTCGCTTACCTTCATGTCAGTACCCTACTTTGAAGTGCGTACTTTCGAAAGGTTAGTGCCACCCCTAGGGTGAGTTCCGAGGCCAGAACCGCAAAACGTAACCCCGAGGAGCTTCACCATGTACGTCGTCACCGGTGCCACCGGCCAGCTCGGCCGTCTCGTCGTCGAGGGCCTGCTGGCCCAGGTCCCCGCGAGCGAGGTGGCCGTCGCCGTCCGCTCCGCCGAGAAGGCCGCCGACCTGGCCGCGCGCGGCGTCGCCGTCCGCGTGGTCGACTACGACAAGCCGGAGACCCTGGCCGGCGCCTTCGCCGAGGGCGACCGGGTGCTGCTGATCTCGGGCAGCGAGGTCGGCCGCCGGATCCCGCAGCACCGGGCCGTGGTGGAGGCCGCCAAGGCCGCCGGGGTCGCGCTGCTCGCCTACACCAGCATCCCCGGCGCGGCCACCTTCCGGCTGGCCGACGAGCACAAGGCGACCGAGGAGCTGATCCTCGCCTCCGGGCTGCCGCACGCGTTCCTGCGCAACGGCTGGTACACCGAGAACTACCTGGGCGACGCGGCCGGCACGGTGGCGCGCGGCGTGGTGCTCGGCAGCGCCGGGGACGGGCGGGTCGCCACCGCCCCGCGCCGGGACTACGCGGACGCGGCGGTCGCCGTCCTGGTCGGCGAGGGCCACGAGGGCCGGGTGTACGAGCTGAGCGGCGACGCCGCGTGGAGCCTGCCCGAGCTGGCCGCCGAGCTGGCGAAGGCCTCCGGCGAGCCGGTCGGGCACCGGGACGTCACCCCGGCCGAGCACCTGGACGCGCTGGTCGGCGCGGGCCTGCCGCAGGGCTTCGCCGAGGCCCTGGTGGACGTGGACGCGGGCATCGCGCGCGGCGAGCTGGCCGGCACCCCGGGCGACCTGGCCCGGCTGATCGGCCGCCCGACCGTCCCGCTGGCCGAGTCCGTCCGTACGGCCCTCGACGCCTGAGACGGCGGCTCCCGACCCCCGGGGCACCCGCCCTGAGCTCCCGGAACTCCGGACGGGTCCAGCATGCAGGCAATGTCATGACCAAAATCCGGAAACGGAGATGACAGTCGCCCCTCCCGCCCGCTACCGTCGCCATCGACACACGCGCGCGGGAGGGCACTCGGCCATGGCGGGAACAGACCAGCAGGACAACGGCCGGGGCCTCTGGTACGGCGTCGCCGCGTACGGCATCTGGGGCCTCTTCCCCCTGTTCTGGCCGCTGCTGGAGCCGGGAGCCGCGGACGACATCCTGGCCAACCGGATGGTCTGGTCCCTGGTCGCGGTCGTCCTGCTGCTGGTCGCCCAGCGGCACTGGGGCTGGATACGCCCGCTGCTGCGCCAGCCCCGCCGGCTCGCCATGCTGGCCGGCGCGGCCACCGTGATCTCGGTCAACTGGGGCGTCTACATCTGGGCCGTCAACGCCGGCCACGTGGTCGAGACCAGCCTCGGCTACTTCATCAACCCCCTGGTCACCATCGGCTTCGGCGTCCTGGTGCTCAAGGAGCGGCTGCGCGGCGCCCAGTGGACGGCGGTGGGCATCGGCGCCGCCGCCGTCGCGGTGCTGTCCGTCGCGTACGGGCAGCTGCCCTGGATCGCGCTCACCCTGGCGCTCTCCTTCGCCACCTACGGCCTGCTGAAGAAGCAGGTCGGGCTGAGCGGCCTGGAGAGCCTGGCGGCCGAGAGCGCCTTCATGTTCCCGTTCGCCCTCGGCTACCTGGTCTACCTGGAGGTCAGCGGGCGCGGCACCTTCGGGCACACGGTGGCCGGCTCGTACGGCTGGGGGCACTCCGGGCTGCTGATGCTCAGCGGGGTGATCACCGCGATCCCGCTGCTGTTCTTCGGCGCGGCCGCCGTCCGGGTGCCGCTGACGGTGCTCGGCCTGCTGCAGTACCTGGCGCCGGTGTTCCAGTTCCTGATCGGCGTCGCGGTGTTCCACGAGTCCATGCCGCCCGCCCGCTGGGCCGGCTTCGGCCTGGTCTGGGTCGCGCTCGCGCTGCTCACCTGGGACGCGCTGCGCCAGGTGCGGGCCGACCGCGCGGTGCGGGCCGCCGCGGCGGTGCCGCAGCCCGTCCCCGTGGCGGCGGCCACCCCCGCGGCCGGCCCGGAGGCCGTCACGCGCTGATGTCCCGGCTGGTGAAGCGGGACCAGGCCGCCGAGCCGAACACGGCGACGTAGGCGGCCTGGAGGCCGAGGTCCTTCAGCACCCCGTCCCAGTACATCGGCGCCCGCAGCAGGTCCGCGAAGCTCAGCCAGTAGTGGGAGAACAGGAACGGGCTGACGGCGTGCAGCTGCGGGAAGACGTCCAGGATCTGGACGGTGACCACCAGCCCGACGGTCGCGGCCATCGCCGCGATGCCGCTGCCGGTGAGCGTGGAGACGAACAGCCCGATCGCCACCAGCCCGGCCAGTGAGGCCGCGACCACCAGCGCCACCAGCAGCGCGCGCAGCAGCGCGTCGCCGAGGCCGATGGTGTCCCCGGAGATCAGCGTGACCCGGCCGAGCGGGAAGAGCAGGGCACCCGCGGCCAGCGCCGTCACCGCGACCGCCGCCGTGGCCGCCAGGCAGAACACCAGCCCGGCGGTGAACTTGGCGGCCAGCAGCCTGGTCCGCCCGGCCGGGGCGACCAGCAGGTAGCGCAGCGTCCCGGCGGCCGCCTCGCCCGCCACCGAGTCCCCGGCGACCACGCCGACCGTCATCGGCAGGAAGACCGGCAGCGCGACCGCGAGCGCCGTGAAGACCAGGAACAGCCCGTTCTGCGTGGTCTGCGCGATGAAGCTCGGACCGCCGCCGCCCTGGTGCGGACTGTCCGTGTTGAGCTTGACCACCACCCCGATCAGGATCGGCAGCGCCGCCAGGATGCCCAGCAGCACCTTGGTGCGCATCCGGCGGAAGGTCAGGTGCAGCTCGCTGCGGAACAGCGCCAGGAACCCGGCCGCCGTCTGCGGCCGCCGGCCGGTCGTCAACGGCAGCGCCCCGCCCTCGGCCGGTGCCTCAGCCCGCGACATCGAAGCCCTCCCCGGTCAGCGCCACGAAGGCGTCCTCCAACGTGCCCCGCTCCAGCCCGAAGCCGTGCACCCGCACCCCGGCGCCGACCAGCGCCGCGCACAGCCTGGGCAGCGCCTCCTCGTCCAGGACGCCCGGCTCGCCGTCCACCCGGTCCTCGCCGGGCACCAGGGCGGTGACCCGGTGGGCCGCCAGCACCTCCGCGGCCCGCGCCACGTCCGGGGTGCGGACCACCAGCCGGCCCTGCGCCCGGGCGGCCAGCTCGGCGACGGTGCCCTGCACCACCAGCCGGCCCCGGGACATCACCGCGGCATGGGTGCAGACCTGCTCGATCTCGTCCAGCAGGTGCGAGGAGAGGAACACCGTGGTGCCCTCCGCCGCGACCTCCCGGACCAGCGTCCGGATCTCCCGCATGCCCTGCGGGTCCAGCCCGTTGGTCGGCTCGTCCAGCACCAGCAGCTCGCGCGGCTGGAGCAGCGCGGAGGCCAGGCCCAGGCGCTGCTTCATGCCCAGCGAGTACGCGCGGGCCTTCTTGCCCGCCGCGGCGCTCAGGCCGACCCGGTCCAGGGCCGTGTCGACGCGCCGGCGGCGGGTGCGCGGGTCGGCGGTCGGGTCGGCGGCGTCGAAGCGCACCAGGTTGTCCCGTCCGGTGAGGAAGCCGTACAGGGCCGGGCCCTCGATCAGCGCGCCCACCCGGGGCAGCACGGTGGCGACGGACTGCGGCATCGACTCGCCGAGGACGGTGGCCGCGCCCGAGGTGGGGGCGATCAGGCCCATCAGCATCCGGATGGTGGTGGTCTTGCCGGAGCCGTTGGGGCCCAGGAAGCCGAAGACGGAGCCGCGCGGCACGGCGAGGTCCAGGCCGTCCACGGCGAGCTGGCCGCCGCGGAAGCGCTTGGTCAGGCCGCGGGTCCGGATGACGTCGTCGGAAGCCGGAGCCGGAGCAGAAGCGGAAGCCGAAGGAGTGGAAGTCGAAGGAGCGGTAGGAGCGGGCACGGGCGCGGGGGCCGGGCGCGACGCGGCGCCCGGACCCCCGGCCGGCTCCGTAACGTCCCCCGTTACGGGAGCCTGGGTCATCCGTCAGTTCACCCCGGCGGCGTGCTGGAGGACCGGCAGGGTCACCGCGCCGGCCAGGACCCGGCCGTCGTCGGTGAGCAGGACGTTGAGCACCTTGGTGCTCACCAGGGTGCCGCCGGCGACCGGCTTGCCGAGCGACTTCACCATCGACTGCGGGTTCAGCGACTGACCGGCCCCCGCCCCGTGGCCGCCGTGCTTGCCGCCCTTGGCGTCGCCCTTCGGCGCGCCGTCCGCGGCCCCGTCCACCGCGGCGGGCAGCCGGGTGGCGAGGACCGTCGTCCAGCCCTCGCCGATCACGTCGAGGCCCTCGGGCGCCCCGGTGCCCACGTGCTCCCGGGCGTCGCCCGGCGCGCCCTTGGCCGCGTCCTGCGCCTTCTGCTCCGTCACCTTGGCGCCCTTGGGGGCGGTGAAGTCGAAGGTCTTGGCGTCCGGCCGGGCGAAGGACACCTGGGTGAAGCGGACGTTCAGCACGGTGCTGCCGTCGATGGACTTCACCGCCACCGACAGCGGCACCCCGTTGTCGGCGGCCACCGCGATCCGCACCTCGGCGAGGGTCGAACCGGACTGGGTGGGCTTCACGCTCAGCTGGTAGGCGTTCTGCCCGGCCACCTTGGCCGTCCCGGCGACGGTCACCGAGGTGGTGCCGGCGCTCGCGGCCAGGAACTGCTTGGCGGCCTCCTGCGGGGTGGTCGGCAGCTCGGACAGCGGCGTCTTGGCGTGCTCCTGGCCGGCGGCCCGACCGGTCATGTGCACCGCGGAGTTGGACGAGCTGTCCCAGGCCCAGGCCTGGTCGCCGTTGCGGACCATGGAGTAGCCGGCCATCTTCTCCAGCACGTCCACCCGTTGGCGGTCCGGGCCGTCCACCGCGATCCGCAGCGTCTGGTCCCCACCGAGCAGGCCGAGCAGCTTGGACTGCGGGTCCGCGGTGGAGCCCCCGCCGTCACCGCCGTGCCCGCCGACCGCCCCGCCGAGGCCGGCGGCGCCGCTCAGCAGCTGGCCGGGCACGCCGAGGTCGGTCGAGATGGCGACCGACCCGGACAGCGCCTGGGTCTCGGAGCCGAGCACCTTGGCGACCAGCTGCTCCGCGCTCACCGCCGGCAGGTCGGGCGCGCTGTCGGCGGCCAGTGCCGGGACCAGTCCCACCCCCGCGGCGATCGCGGCGACCACCGCCACCGGCACCCCGGCGCGCATCAGTACGCGCCGTCGGGAGCGGTACGGCGTACCGGCGTCCAGATCGTCCCCCGCCGCCTTCTCATTGGTCATGGCGTCCTCAACTCCTCCGCGAACACGTGTGGTTGGCCTTGCCCTTCCATTAGAGGCCGCCGCGCCGCCGCCGTCATCGCCCTGTGGGGCCAGATCGGGTTGACCTTCGTGGGTACGCCGACCCTGATGCCGCCTCAGGGTTGCATCCACCCGCGGTACCACCCCTGGCGTAGGGTCGCGCCATGGACGGAACCGCCACGGACTCCAGCACCCCGCCGACCGCGAACGCGATGCGCCGCGCCCTGCGCCGCGCCCGGGACGGCGTCGCCCTCGACGTGACCGAGGCCGCCGTGCTGCTGCAGGCCAGAGGCGAGGACCTGCTGGACCTCTGCGCGAGCGCCGCGAGGGTCCGCGACGCCGGACTCGAAGCGGCCGGCCGCCCCGGCGTCATCACCTATTCCAAGAGCGTCTTCATCCCGCTCACCCGGCTCTGCCGCGACAAGTGCCACTACTGCACCTTCGCCACCGTCCCCGGGAAGCTGCGCCGGGACGGGCACGGGATGTTCATGTCCCCGGACGAGGTGCTGGAGGTGGCCCGCCGCGGCGCCGAACTCGGCTGCAAGGAAGCCCTGATCACGCTCGGCGACAAGCCCGAGGACCGCTGGCCCGAGGCCCGCGAGTGGCTGGACGCGCACGGCTACGACGACACCATCGCCTACGTGCGCGCCATGTCGATCCGCATCCTGGAGGAGACCGGCCTGCTGCCGCACCTCAACCCCGGGGTGCTGGGCTGGACGGACTTCCAGCGGCTCAAGCCGGTCTCCGCCTCGATGGGCATGATGCTGGAGACCACCGCCACCCGGCTGTGGAGCGAGCCCGGCGGCCCGCACTTCGGCTCCCCGGACAAGGAGCCGGCCGTCCGGCTGCGGGTGCTGGAGGACGCCGGGCGCAGCTCCGTCCCGTTCACCAGCGGCCTGCTGATCGGCATCGGCGAGACGCACCAGGAGCGCGCCGAGTCGCTGTTCGCGCTGCGCAGGGTCTCCCGCGCCTACCACGGCGTCCAGGAGCTGATCCTGCAGAACTTCCGCGCCAAGCCGGACACCGCGATGCGCGGCATGCCGGACGCCGAACTGGACGAGCTGGTGGCCACGGTGGCCGTCGCCCGGCACCTGATGGGCCCGGCCGCCTGCCTCCAGGCCCCGCCGAACCTGGTGGACGGCGAGTACGAGCGGCTGATCGCGGCCGGCGTCGACGACTGGGGCGGGGTCTCCCCGCTCACCCCCGACCACGTCAACCCCGAGCGCCCCTGGCCGCAGATCGAGCGCCTCGCCGAGCGCTCGGCGGCGGCCGGCTTCGAGCTGCGCGAGCGCCTCGCCGTCTACCCCGAGTACGTGCTGCGCGGCGAGCCCTGGCTGGACCCGCGGGTGCTGCCGCACGTGCGCGCCCTGGCCGACCCGGCCACCGGCCTGGCGAACCCGGACGCCGTCGTCCGCGGCCTGCCCTGGCAGGAGCCCGAGGACCTGCCGGAGTCGTACGGGCGCACCGACCTGCACACCGCCGTCGACACCGAGGGCCGCACCGGCGACCGCCGGGCCGACTTCGAGGACGTGTACGGCGACTGGGAGGTGCTGCGCGAGCAGGTGCTCGCCAAGGGCGCGCCCGAGCGCCTCGCCGGGGACCTCCGGGAGGCCCTGGCGGTGGCCGCGGACGACCCGGCGCGGCTGACCGACGACCAGGCGCTGGCCCTGTTCCACGCGGACGGCCCGGCCCTGGACGCGCTCTGCCGGATCGCCGACGACGTCCGCCGGGACGCCGTCGGGGACGACGTCACCTACTGCGTCACCAGGAACATCAACTTCACCAACGTCTGCTACACCGGCTGCCGCTTCTGCGCCTTCGCCCAGCGGCGCACCGACGCGGACGCCTACACCCTCTCCCTGGAGCAGGTCGCCGACCGGGCCGCGCAGGCCTGGGAGGTGGGCGCCACCGAGGTCTGCATGCAGGGCGGCATCCACCCGGACCTGCCCGGCACCGCCTACTTCGACATCGCCCGCGCGGTGAAGGAGCGGGTGCCCGGCATCCACGTGCACGCCTTCTCGCCGATGGAGGTGGTCAACGGCGCGACCCGCACCGGGCTGTCGATCCGGGACTGGCTGCAGCGCGCCAAGGAGTCGGGCCTGGACACCATCCCGGGCACCGCCGCCGAGATCCTCGACGACGAGGTCCGCTGGGTGCTCACCAAGGGCAAGCTGCCGGCCGCCACCTGGGCCGAGGTGGTCACCACCGCGCACGAGCTGGGCATCCGCTCCTCGTCCACGATGATGTACGGGCACGTGGACACCCCGGAGCACTGGCTGGGCCACCTGCGGCTGCTCGCGGAGATCCAGCAGCGGACGGGCGGCTTCACCGAGTTCGTGACCCTGCCGTTCATCCACACCAACGCCCCGGTCTACCTGGCCGGCATCGCCCGGCCCGGCCCGAGCGCCCGGGACAACCGCGCGGTGGTCGCGATGGCCCGGCTGCTGCTGCACCCGCACATTCCCAACATCCAGACCAGCTGGGTCAAGCTGGGCGCCGAGGGCGCGGCCGAGATGCTCCGCTCGGGCGCCAACGACCTCGGCGGCACGCTGATGGAGGAGACCATCTCGCGGATGGCCGGCTCGGCGTACGGGAGCTACAAGTCGGTGCGCGACCTCCAGGCGATCGCCGAGGCGGCGGGCCGCCCGCACCGCCAGCGCACCACCACCTACGGCGAGGTGCCGGCCGAACGGCGGGCCGCGGCGCTGGCCTCGGACGGGCACCTGCCGGAGCTGCTGCCGGTGCTGGACTGAGACCCGCGACGGTCCCGGCCGCCGCCCCGGTCGCCGTCCCGGCCGCCGTACGGGCGGCGGCCGGGACGGGGCGGTGAACTCCCGGGGACGGGTGCGCCGAAGTCCGGGGGACGGGGCCGGTCCGACCGGCTCTTCGAATACAGTGCGAGGGCGCGCGCCCGGCCGAGCGTCGCGCGGACCCCCACACGCCCGAGGAAAGGCGCCCCGTCGTGATGCCACTGTGGTCACGCGCCCAGCAGCAGGACTACCGCAGCCGGGTGCGGGGCTGTCTGCTCGGCGGTGCCATCGGCGACGCGCTCGGAGCCGGCGTCGAGTTCGAGTCGCTGGAGAAGATCCGGGCCCAGCACGGTCCGCAGGGCGTCACCGGCTACGTCCCCGCGTACGGGCGCACCGGCGCCGTCACCGACGACACCCAGCTCAGCCTCTTCACCGTCGACGGACTGATACGCGCCCACATCCGACGGGACACCGGCAGCTGGCACCCGCCCACCGACCTGCACCTGGCCTACCTGCGCTGGGCCGCCACCCAGCGCGACTGGGGCCCGGACGAGCGCCGCCCCGACCTCGGCTGGCTCGGCCGCGAGGAGTGGCTGTACGCCCAGCGCGCCCCCGGCCAGGGCTGCCTGTCCGGCCTCAGCGGGGCCCACGCCGAGCGGCTCGGCACCCTGGAGGCCCCCAAGAACCCGCACTCCAAGGGCTGCGGCACGGTGGTGCGGGCGGCGCCCTTCGGACTGCTCACCACCTGGGAGCCGGGCCTGGTGTTCCAGCTCGCGGTGGAGTGCTCGGTGCTCACCCACGGCCACCCCACCGGCTACCTAGCGGCGGGCGCGCTCGCGGTGATCGTCCAGTCCGTCGCCCGCGGCGGCACCCTGGAGGAGGGCGTCCACCTCGCGCTCGCCCTGCTCTCCGAGCGGTCGGCGCACGAGGAGACCACCGCGGCGCTGCGGGCCGCCCTGGACGCGGTGCGGGCCGGCGAGCCGTCCGCCGAGCGGGTCGAGGCGCTGGGGGAGGGCTGGGTCGCCGAGGAGGCGCTGGCGATCGGGGTCTACTGCGCCCTCGTCGCGCACGACGTCCGCTCGGGCCTGCTGCTCGCCGTCAACCACTCCGGGGACAGCGACTCCACCGGCGCGATCTGCGGCAACCTGCTCGGGGCGCTGCACGGGGACACCGCGTTGCCGCCGGGCCTGCTGGCCGGGCTCGAAGGGCGCGGGGCGATCCTCGAACTCGCCGACGACTTCGTGATGGAGCTGGTGCACGGCACCGAACTGCACGACCGGCGGACCCCGGAGGGCGCCAACTGGACCACCCGCTACCCGGTGGCGGGCTGAACCGGGGCCTTGCGTGCCGGAGTTGCACCGGGACCGGCTCTCAGGACCGGCCCACAGGACCGGCCCTCGGGACCGGCGCCGGGCCGGGGCGGCCCCCGGAACGGGAGTTGCCCGTAGCGCCGGCCGCCGACGGGCGACGGACACCGCTACGGGCAACTGGTCCGAGTGCGGAACCGGAGGGGGGTCAGCCCGGGAGCTCGCCGAAGGCGCCGCCCGCCGCCGCCGAGGCGAAGGTGTTCCACGCCTCGGTCGAGAAGCGCAGTTGGGGCCCCCGGGGGTCCTTGGAGTCCCGGACGGCCACCTCCCCCGCGCCGGGGACGGCGATCTCCACACAGGCGCCTTGGCCCCCGCTGTGACTGCTCTTGTGCCAAGGGGTTCCGTACTCGGACGGGGTGATCATTCGTGGAATTCCTTCTCGATGTCGGCTATCAGCGACCGGCTCTCCGAGACACCGAGTGCGGCCGCTCTCAGGTAGTCGTACAGACCGGTATAGCGGCGCACGTCCGCCTCCTTCTCCAGGTAGAGATCGCTCGTCACACCTTCGAAGTAGACAACTGTGGAATCGGCTGACTCGGGGAACTCCAGCAGCGAGAATGTCCCGGTCATTCCGGGATGGGCGCCGTGCGAGAACGGGATCACCTGGATGGTGATGTTCGGGCGCTGGCTGAGTTCCAGCATCTGCCGCAGCTGCTGGGCCATCACCGCCTTGCTGCCGACCTCGCGGCGCAGCACCGCCTCGTCTATGACGGTCCACAGGCTGCCCAGCTGGTTCTCGCCGTGGACGCGCTCCTGGCGCTTCATCCGGACCTGCACCCGGCGCTGCACGGCGACCGCGTCGGTGTCCGGCTGGGTGCCCTCGACCACGGCCTGGGCGTAGTGCTCGGTCTGCAGCAGGCCGGGGACGAAGGAGGACTCGTACGCGCGGATCGAGGAGGCCTCCGCCTCCAGCCCGATGTAGACGCTGTACGGGGTCGGCATGTCGTTGAAGTCGTGCCACCAGCCGCGCTGGCGGGACTCCTTGGCCATCTCCATCAGGCTGGCGCGCAACTGGTCGTCGGGCACCTTGTAGACGTCGCAGAGGTCGCGCACGTCGCGCTGGCTGATGCTGCGCCGGCCGTTCTCCAGCCGGCTGATCTTCGACTGGGAGACCATCAGCCGGCCGGCGACCTCCTCCGCCGTCATGCCGAGGCCCTCACGGAGTTTGCGCAGCTCCGAACCGAGGCGCCGACGGCGCACGGTGGGATTGACGTTGGCGGACACTTCGACCTCCGGCCGGACCTCTGGTGCTCGTTGGAACGGCAGTCCTCGGAACACTTCGGACATTGGGACCAACCCCCCTGACTTGGAGCAGCATGTCACCTTGGGCCAGGTCGGCGCCGGGGAATCACAGCAGCGCGGTAGAACAGATCATCGGAAAAGCACTTCCGCGAGACAGCGAAAGCCCCCAGGTGGTAATGCGGCTCGGACGACTCGGACAGGTACTGCGGAGGCCGTTCCCGGACCGGCCCGCACCTGCCCCGGCGCGTGCGGGGGGCGGGCGGTTGCCGGGCGTCCGGGGACGGCGAAGGGGCGGTCGCCGGGCGACTCGCGTCGCGGGGCGACCGCCCCTCGGTGCTGGTGGTGCCGGTGGTGCGTCCGGTGCGGCCGGTGCGCGTCGTGCTCCTGGCGCCGGTGGTACCGGTCGTGCGTCGGGTCGCTCGGCGCCCTCGGGCGGTGCGAGCGGGGCGGCGTGCGCCGCCGGGTGCGCGGCCGTTGGCGTCGGACGCGCGACCGGCGCCGGCGGGCGTGCGGCCGGTGGTGTCGGGCGCCGTGATGGCTGCCCGCCGGGCCGCGCGGACCGCCGCGGTCAGTGCGCTCCGCCGAGATCAGTGCACGCCGCTGTGATCAGCGCACGCCGACCCGGGAGGCGGGGACCCGCCCGCCCGAACCCCGGCCCGCCGTACGGGCGCCAGGACGGCCGGAAGCGGCCCCGGAACCCTGGGAAGAACGGTTCTGCTGAGCCGGTAGGCCGTTCTGCACGTCCATCACGGCGTGCGCGACCATCCCGCCCAGCGGGTCGTACCGGATCAGGTCGCGCAGCCGCGACCGCGAGGACCGGCCCTCGTTGCCCGGGTACAGGTGCTTGCCCAGCCCGACCGAGTGGGCCAGCGCCGCGAGCGCCGCCGTCCGCGGATCCGGCGGGACGCCGGTGCGGATCGCGGTGTCCAGCCGCTGCTTGATCGCGGCGTTGGTGCAGTCGTCGGACGCCTGGTACCGGGTCGTCGGCAGCACGCCGCACACCTGGCCCGGTACGGCCGTGACCATGCCGCAGCGCTCCAGGTGCGCCAGATACGTCTGCCGCAGCCCCAGCCGGGGCCCGCCGATCCAGTGCGCCGCGCGGACCGGACTGCCGCGTCGGCGCAGCAGTTCCAGTGCATGGTCGAGGGTCGGGTCGCCGGTCGGCCGTGCGAGCACGACGGCGATCCGGTCTCCCTCCGGTACGATCCGTCCGGCCAGGGACAGCTCGACGAGCTGGGCCCCGGCAAGTCCGAGGTCGAGGGTCTGCGGCTGCGCCGTGGTACCCGTGGTCGGGTCCAAAGCGAGCAGCAAGAGTTCCTCGGGAACAGTTCTGCGGCTCTTGCCCATCCAAGCCTCCCCGCGTGGATGAGAGACAGGGTGACGCCTCTCACACGGGCTTGTCGAGTACGCCTCCGAATCGTGACCTTGCGGTGAAGGCGCGGAACCGGCGGCGGCGGGCCCTGCGTCTGAGCGGTGAACAGACCGCGGCGCGGCCGGGCGACGACAATAAGCGCCGGTCGGGCGGGGTGTGCGCGGCCGGAACGGCCGCCGGTGGCGGAGACTGTACAGGTACACGGGGCGGGGCGTCGGCTTCCCGAAATCGGGTTCGCCGGTGCCCCGCCGGGCGTTGAGGAGGCTGGGATACGTGGGCGAGTCCCCCGACAGGGTGCTGAGGGACGGCGACGAGCGGCAGCGGGACCGCGAACCCGAACGGACCGGTGCGGCGGCCGGCGCCGCCGGGCCGGCCGGGGGCGGCTCCGGTGCGGCGGCCGACCGGGCGTCAGCCGCGGCTGAGACCGGGGCGACCGCGGAGACCTCCTCCGACGCCGCCTCCGACGCCTCCTCGGCCGCCGACTCCGGCACCGCCTCGGAGAGCCCCGCGGAGACCTCCGCCGAGGCCGCCCCGGAGGCGTCCGACGACGCCCCGGCGACGGCGCCCAAGGGCGGCTCGACCGTGCAGCTCCGCGTCCGGGATGTGGACAGCCGGACGACGATGCTGCGGCTGCCGGTGGACAACCGGACCACCGCGCTGCGGCTGCCCGAGGAGCTGGTGAAGGCTGCCGGCAAGGGGAGTTCCGAAGGTGGGGGCGAGGAGAAGGAGTCCTCGTCGGACACCGCGGAGGTGACGGAGCCCGCCGGGCGTCCGGTCGCCGCCGACCCGCGTCTCGCCATGCGGACAGGTGCCGCGGTGGCGGGGAAGGCCGGGGAGAAGACGGCCGAGCCGTCGGGGGAGACCGGCTCCGAGGGCGGCTCCGAGCCTGCCGCCGCACCGGTGGAGAAGGCGGCGGAGAAGCTCGACGAAGCGGCCGACGAAGCGGCCGACGAAGCGGCCGACAAGGCCGACGAAGCCGCCACGGCGGAGCCGGTCGAGAAGGCCGAGACGGCCGAGAAGGCCGCGAAGACCGAGAAGGCAGGGAAGGCCGAGGAGACCCCGGAGGAGACCGGCGACACCGGTGACGACGACGGCGCTCCCGCTATCGGCTCCGTGACCCTCGCGCTGACCAAGCCCGCTCAGCCCGCTCAGCCCGCTCAGCCCGGCCAGCCCGGCCAGTCGGGCCAGCGGCCGGGTCAGGCCGAGAAGTTGGAGAAGCCCGCGCCGCTGCGCGCCTCCGCGGCCGCCGCCGTCCCCGGGACCGGCACCGTGCCGGAGCCGAAGCCCGAGCCCAAGCCCGAGCCCAAGCCGCTTCCCGAGCCCGAGCCGACCCCCGGTCCGGCGCCGCTGCCGAAGCCGACCCCCGAGCCCGCCCCCGTACCGGCGCCGAAGCCGCTGCCGGAGCCCGACCCGCGGCCGGTGCCGCCGGTCCCGCCGCTGCCCAAGCCCGAGCCGCTGCCCGCCCCGGAGCCGCTGCCGTCGCCGGAGAACACCGCCGAGGCGATGGAGGTCCTGGCCTCCCTCAACGCCCGCCCGGTCTCGCCGCTGCGGCGCGCCCTCAAGCGGGTGACCATCTGGACGGTCTTCCTCGCCGTGGTGCTCGGCGCGCTCGCGGTGGCCCAGCTGCTGCGCCCGCTGCCGGACCCCAAGCTGAAGATGACCGCCGCGGGCAGCTACAGCTTCTCCGGCGACGTGCTCGACCTCGCCTGGCCGGCCAAGGGCCAGTCCGCCGCCGAGGTGGTCGGCGTCGGCAGCCTCGGCAGCTCGGGCCAGGAGACGCCGTCCTCGATCGCCAGCGTCACCAAGGTGATGAACGCCTACCTGATCCTCCAGAAGTTCCCCCTGAAGAAGGGGGAGAGCGGTCCGAAGATCACCGTCGACAAGCAGGCCGCGCAGGAGTCCGGCAACGTCGACGAGTCCCGGGTGACGCTCACCGAGGGCCAGGTCATCACCGAGTACCAGGCGCTGGAACTGCTGATGCTGCCCTCGGCCAACAACGTGGCCCGGCTGCTCGCCCGCTTCCACTCCGGCTCCGAGGACGCGTTCGTCAAGCTGATGAACGACACCGCGACCAAGTTCGGCATGACCAACACCATCTACGCCGACCCGGCGGGTTTCAGCGCGGACACCAAGTCCACCGCCAAGGACCAGCTGAAGCTGGCCGAGCAGGTCATGCAGGACGAGATCTTCCGGCAGATCGTCTCCACCCCGGAGACCAACTTCAACAACGTGAAGATCTCCAACACCAACAACCTGATCAACCCGAAGACCGGCGTCATCGGCGTCAAGACCGGCTCCAGCACCCCGGCCGGCGGCTGCCTGATGTGGGCCGCCTACAAGGAGATCGGCGGCGTGCAGCGGCTGATCCTCGGCGTCACGCTGGGCCAGCAGGCCACCTCGCCCAACCCGGGCGACGGCATCCTGCCGACCGTGCTGAAGGTCAGCGGCAAGCAGATCCAGGCCGCGCAGAACGGCGTGACCGGCCAGACCGTGGTGAAGAAGGGCGACGTCGTCGGCTCGGTGGACGACGGGATCGGCGGCAAGGTCGCGGTCGTCGCGACCAAGGACCTGGTGGTGGCGGGCTTCCCCGGCATCTCCGGCACGGTCACCCTGGACACCTCGAAGATCGGCCACCGCGCGCTGGCCGGCACGGAGGTCGGCACGCTGCGGGTGGGCGCGGGCGAGGACAAGGCGGAGGTCCCGGTGGCCCTCCAGTCCGACCTGAACCCGCCGTCCATCCAGTCCCGGTTGCTGCGCACGCTGTGAGGCGCCGAGCGGCTGAAGCGTTGAGGCGCTGAGGCATTGAGGCGCTGAGGCGCCGAACGGGGAAAGGGAGAAGGGGAGCCGGTCCGCGCCGGCTCCCCTTCTCCCTTCTCTTCTTCGCCCCCTACACGTCCCGGTCGAGCAGCGCGAGCGTGAGGCCGCCGAGCGGCGTCACCCGGTCCGGGTCGCCGTACTGGGTGCGGAGCACCTGCGCCTGGTCGGTCGGCATCGCGCCCAGCGGGTCCTCGGTGTCGCCGAGGACCAGCAGCCATATCCGGGACACCCCGCCCAGGCAGTCCGCCGGCTGCGGGCAGGGCGTCGGGGAGAGGTCCTCGGCGTCGTCGGCGCTCTGCGCGACGAAGACCGGGAAGGGGACGACGTCCCGGGGCAGGTAGTAGCTGACGCCCGGCCAGGCCATCGCCCAGGCCTGGTCGCCCAGCGGGGCCGCCATCCCGTCCCCGGTGCGGTAGCCGGCCGCTATCTCCCGGGCCGCCGCCTTGAACGGCTCCTCCGAGCCGTTGTGCGAGTCCGCGTACCGGATCTCGGGCTGCTTCGGCAGCGCGACCACGGCCGGCGCCGCGAGCAGCCCGACCGTCAGCAGCCCGGCCACCGCGACGGCCCCCCGGGGCGCCCGGCCGCGCCGTCGGGCCAGGGCCGCCACCGCGCCGTACACCGCCCCGGCGCCGCCGCCGGCCAGCACCGCCCAGGCGGGCACCGTGAACAGCAGGTACCGCCCGAGGAAGTACGAGGTGTCGGTCAACCGGGACACCAGCCAGACGCCCACCACCGGCAGCTCCGCGAGCAGGAGCGCCTGCCAGGCCTGGATCCGCCGGCCGGGCAGTGCCAGTGCCAGCAGCGCCAGCGGGACGAAGGCGTAGAAGACGAGGTCCGAGCCGAAGAGGCGCTCGCCGAAGTAGGCGAGGCCGCGCAGGGAGGGGGTCGGTATCCAGCCCAGCTGCCGGTCCGACTGCCGGCTGCCCAGGAGCACCACCGGCAGCACCGGCAGCGCCGCCACGGCGACCGCCAGCGGGTACTGCCACAGCAGCCGCCGGTCCGCTGCCGGACGGGTGCGCCACAGGTGCAGCGCCAGGAGCCCCAGCTGCCCGGCGACCGTGCTGAAGGAGACGAGGTGCCCGGCGCCGGCCAGCGCCATGGCCACGCAGTACGGCGCCCAGCGCCGCCAGGTCGGCCGCTCCAGGGCCCGCAGCAGGAAGTACGAGGCCGCCGCGATCGCGCAGGTCACCAGCGCGTAGGAGCGCGCCTCCTGGGCGTACCGGGAGATCTCCGGGGGCACCGCGAGCAGCAGCCCGGCGCCGACCGCCGCCACCTTGCTGCCGAACAGCCGTCGGGCGGTGAGCGCCACCAGCGCCGCCGCCCCGGCCATCGCCAGCACGGAGGGTATTCGCAGGGAGAGCGTCGAGTCGCCGAACACCGCCGTCCAGCCGTGCATCAGCAGGTAGTACGCGCCGTTGCTGGCGTCCACGTGCTGGAGCAGTCGCAGCAGGTCGCCCAGCGAGCGGGTGGAGACCGTCCAGGTCGCCATCTCGTCCCGCCACAGGTCCGGCGTTCCCAGCCGGTACCCGCCCACCGCCAGCATGACCAGCGCGGGCCACACCCACACCTGCCCCAACAGCCGGCCCACCGGGCGCACAGCAGGTCTCATCGAGTCCTTCGTCTCCTTCACGCGACGCGCCGGGGCGGATCCCGCCCTGCCCGGCAGGCTACTTGACCCGCCCTGACACGCCGTCGGCCACCCGCACCCCCTCCGCCGCGGTGCGGCGCCTCCCGCGGATCCCGCCCGGTCCGCGCCGCCGCGGCCCGATCCGACAAGATCCACAGGACGCACCCCGAGCCCCAGCCCCGATCCGGTACGCTGTGAACGGCCCGGCAGCACGCGGGCCCCGCCTCAGTAGCTCAGGGGATAGAGCACGGCTCTCCTAAAGCCGGTGTCGCAGGTTCGAATCCTGCCTGGGGCACAACGAACACGCAGGTCACAGGCCCTCCGCCCATGTCGGGCGGGGGGCCTGTGCCGCTTTCCGGGCCGGCCGGGCCGGTCGGTTCCGCCGGTTCGCCGCACGGTCCGGTGCGGTCGTCCCGTCCGTTCTCCGGGCCGTTCACCGGCCGATGCCGGGAGGTGGCCGGATATTCCGCCGGGTCCGAACCTTTGTTCAGGTAGGCTCCGGTCCAGGCTTTTTTGAACTCGTTCAAGCACTGGGGGGCCGGTGTACCGTCACCGTTTCATGATCTCCACCGCCGTCGTCGCGGCAGTCGTGGGCTTCGTGCCCGCCGTGGCGCAGGCGGCGAGCCCGTCCGCCGCTCCCGGCGGGGCCGCGACCGCCACCGCTCCGGCCGCCGGGGTCGGGGCCGGGGCCGCGAAGGAGGCGGCCGCGCAGCAGGAGGCCGCCGTCGAGGCCGCCGCCGAGCGCTCCGCGAAGGACGCCGCCGCCAAGGCCGAGGTCAAGGCCGAGGCCGAGACCGCGCCGAAGGCCGCGGCCGCCGAGCCGTACTTCAAGGTGTTCACGGGTGCGTCCACCTCCAACGCGCACGGCATGGGCATGGCCGCCGGAGTCTCCACCGACCTGAAGTACGTCGTCGTCAACTACACGGTCGACTGGGGCGACGGCACCCCCGCGGCCTCGGAGCACGGCCTGGGCACGGAGGACGTGTACTTCAAGCACAAGTACGCCAAGGCCGGCACCCACCGGATCACGGTCACGGCGACCGAGCCGGTCAGCAAGCTGACCGACACCACCACCTTCGAAGTGGTCCTGGACGGCTCCGAGTTCACCCCGTACGCGCCGACCCGGCTGCTGGACACCCGGGACGGCACCGGGGCCCCGGCCGCCGGCGCGGTCGCCGCGTTCGGCACCACCAAGGTGAAGGTCGTCGGCAACGGCGGCATCCCGGCGGGCGTGACGGCGGTGGCGCTGAACATCACCGCGACCAACGCCGTGGCGGACGGCCACGTGATCGCCTACGCCTCCGGCGCGAAGCAGCCGACCACCTCGAACGTGAACTTCACGGCGGGGAGGACGGTGCCGACGCTGGCGATCGTGCCGGTCGGCGCGGACGGGTACGTCGAGCTGGCCAACCGCAGCGGCGGCAAGGTGGACCTGATCGCCGACGTGACGGGCTACTTCGCCAAGACCGCGGCCAACGGGTACACCTCGATGAACCCGGCGCGGATCGCCGACACCCGCGAGGGCAAGGGCGCCGCTCAGGGGCAGGCTGCCGGCCAGAGCACCTTCGCGGTGCAGGTCGCGGGCCAGGGCGGGTTGCCGGCCCAGGGGGTGGCGGCCGTCGCGCTCAACGTCACGGTGACGAACCCGCAGGGCTCGGGTCACCTGACCGTCTCGCCGAGCGGCGGGCAGCCGTCGGCCACGTCGAACCTGAACTTCGAGCCGGGGCAGACGGTCGCCAACGCGGTGATCGTGCCGGTCGGTCCGGACGGCAAGGTCACCGTCCGCAACGGCTCCTGGTCCGGAACCGACGTGATCGTGGACGTCACCGGCTACTACAGCGCCGACGGCAAGGCCGCCTACATGCCGGAGGAGCCCACGCGGGCGCACGACGACCGGACCTGGGGCTTGGGGCTCGCCGGCCAGGACTACTACCGGCACTACGTGCCGCAGCTCTTCGGCTCGTTCGACTCCGTCGTCATGAACGTGACGGTGACCAACACCCAGGGCGGCGGGCACCTCTCGGTCGCGCCGGACCCGAACACGTCCGACGCCTACGGGACCGGCAAGGCCGTCCGGCCGACGCCGCCGGACTCCTCGGTCCTGAACTGGGAGAAGGGCGCCACCGTGTCGAACCTCGTGCAGGCGAGCCTCAAGAACACCGACACGATCGACGTCTGGAACCGGAGCTGGTCGCCGACCAACCTGATCATCGACGTGTTCGGCCGGTACGAGACCAGCTGACGCGGCGTCATGCGCGGTGTGCCGGCCGTCCGCTCCCCGGGAGCGGGCGGCCGGCTTCCCGTTCGGCTCGAACTGCTGGTCAGGTAGGCTCCGGCCCAGGCTTTTTGAACTCGTTCAAGCACTGGGGGGCCGGTGTACCGTCACCGCTTCATCATCTCCACCGTCGTCGTCGCGGCAGTCGTGGGCTTCGTGCCCGCCGTGGCGCAGGCGGCGGGCCCGTCCGCCACTCCGAGCGGGGCCTCGACCGCCGCCGCTCCGACCGCCGGGGCCACCGCGGAGCAGGCCGGACAGGCCGCCGCGGAGCAGGACCTCGCGGCCAAGGGGGTCGGGGCCGCACAGCAGAAGACCGCGGCCGCCGCGCCGTCCTCGGCACCGTCGGCCGCGCCGAAGTTCACCGTGGGAGTGGGCTCCTACAGCACCGACTCGCTCAGCGTGGGGGTCGCCACCGGCGTCACCACCGACCTGCCCAACGGCTCCATCAGCTACCAGCTCGACTGGGGCGACGGCAGCCCGGTCGAAACGGACGCGGCCAACGCCAGTGCGTACGGGCACTTCAAGCACACGTTCAGGAAGGCCGGCACCCACACGATCACGGTCACGGCGACCGACCAGACCAGCAAGCTGACCGCCACCACCACCGCGGAGGTGGTGCTGAACGGCTCCGAGTTCACCCCGTACGCGCCGACCCGGCTGCTGGACACCCGGGACGGCACCGGGGCGCCGTACGTCGGGGCCGTCGGCCCGAACGCCGCGACCAGCGTGAAGGTGGCCGGCCGCGGCGGCATTCCGGCGGGGGTGACGGCGGTGGCGCTGAACATCACCGCGACCAACGCCGTGGCGGACGGGCACGTGATCGCGTTCGCCTCCGGCACGTCGCAGCCGACCACCTCGAACGTGAACTTCGCGGCGGGGAGGACGGTGCCGACGCTGGCGATCGTGCCGGTCGGCGCGGACGGCTACGTCGAGCTGGCCAACCGCAGCGGTGGCACGGTGGACCTGATCGCCGACGTGACGGGCTACTTCACCAAGGCGGCGGCGAACGGGTACACCTCGGTGAAGCCGGCGCGGATCGCCGACACCCGCGAGGGCAAGGGCGCCGCTCAGGGGCAGGTCGCCGGCCAGGGCACCTTCGACCTGCAGGTCGCGGGTCAGGGCGGGCTGCCGGTCCAGGGGGTGGCGGCCGTGGCGCTCAACGTCACGGTGACGAACCCGCAGGGCTCGGGTCACCTGACGGTCTCGCCGGGTGGCGGGCAGCCGTCGGCCACGTCGAACCTGAACTTCGAGCCGGGGCAGACGGTGGCCAACGCGGTGATCGTGCCGGTCGGCGCGGACGGCAAGGTCAGCGTCCGCAACGGCTCCTGGTCCGGGGCCGACGTGATCGTGGACGTCGCCGGCTACTACAGCGCCGACGGCAAGTCCGCCTACCGGCCGGTGGATCCCTGGCGCGTGTGGGACAGCCGGACGCTGTCCCTGTCGCTCAAGGGCCAGGACTACTACCGGCAGTACGCCGGGGGGATCGTCGGGCGGTCGGCCGAGGCCCTCGTCCTGAACACGACGGTGACCAACACCCAGGGCAGCGGACACCTCTCGGTCGCGCCGGACCCGAACGCGGCCGACGCCTACGGGACCGGCAAGGCCGTCCGGCCGACGCCGCCGGACTCCTCGGTCCTGAACTGGGAGAAGGGCGCCACCGTGTCGAACCTGGTCCAGGCGGACGTCAGCGGTGCCGACACCGTCGACGTCTGGAACCGGGGCTGGGAGTCGACCGACCTGATCATCGACGTGTTCGGTGTGTACGACAAGATCTGACGCCCGAGCGGCACCGCGCACCGGCCGTCCGTCCCTCCGGGGGCGGGCGGCCGTCGGCGTTCCCCGGACCGTCGGCGTTCCATGGGCCCTCGGAATTCCATGAGCCCTCGGAGTTCCCGGGGCTGACCGCGTCAGGGGCGGCGTACCTCTCCGGGAGGAGGAGGGGGCGGGAGACCGTCCGCCCACGGATTGATCATGAAGCAGACCTCGTGCCGATGGCCCGCGGCCGCTCCGCTCCTAGGCTCGTCGAGACCCCTGCCGGAGCACCGTACCGGCCAGGGTGGACGAGCCGGGGAACCATGACGACGTACCGATACACCGTGGCCGAACTGCGCGGCCAACTGCGCCAACTGCTCCTGAGCGGCGCCGCGATCGCGCTCGGGGTGGCCTTCCTGATCGCCTCCGTCAGCGGCAGCGGGGCACTGGTCGACTCCTTCAGCCAGACCGCGGCCGCCGAGGTCGGGCCCGGAGACATCCAGGTGACCGGGAAGGCCGCGGCCGGCGGTCTGGACGCGGCGGCGACGGAGCGGGTGCGGCAGACCGCCGGGGTGGCCGCGGTGGCGCCGCGGCTGACCGGCAAGGGCGGCGTGCTGGCCGCCGACGGGCGGCCGCTCGACCGCACCGCCGCGGTCAGCGCCGTCGCCGAGGACCCGGCGCTGCGCTGGCAGCTGCTCAAGGACGGCCGCTGGCCCGCCGGACCCGGCGAGGTGCTGCTCGACACCGGAACCGCGCACCGGCTGGACGCCGCCGTGGGCGCCGAGGTGCACCTGGCCCGGGCCGACGGCACCACCGCCACCGCCCGGCTGGTGGGCACCCTGGACGAGCGGGGCGCCCCGAGCCTCGCCGGGGTCCCGATCATCGGCGTCCCGGCGGACGCGGTCGCCGGCTACGCGGCCGGCGCCGTCACCGACCGGCTCGACGTCCGGGTCGCCCCCGGCGCCTCCCGGGCAGGGACCGTCGAAGCCCTGCGCGCCGCCCTCGGCGCCGACATCCAGGTGCACACCCACGAGGCCTCGGTCAACGAGGCGACCCGGCAGAGCAGCACCCTGTACGGCATGGTGCTGATCGCCTCGCTCTCCTTCGTCCTGATCGCCCTCGCGGTGGCGCGGATGGTGGTCGGCAACACCTTCACCGTGGTGCTCGCCCAGCGGACCCGCCAGCTCGCCCTGCTGCGCTGCGTGGGCGCCGACCGGCAGCAGCTGCGCCGGCTGATCCGCCGCCAGGGGCTGCTGCTCGGGGTGGGCGCCTCGGCGACGGGAGTGCTGCTGGGCGTCGCCCTCGGCGCGGCCGGCACCGCCGTGGTCGGCGGGCTCGACCTCGGCCCGGTGCACCTGTCGCTGCTGCCCTCCCCGCTGACCTGCCTGCTGGCCGGGCTGTTCGGCGTGCTGCTGACCCTGCTGGCCGTCCGCGGCCCGGCGAAGGCCGCCGCGGCCGTGCCGCCGATCGCCGCGCTCGGCGGCACCCCCGCGCCGGCCGACGGGGCGGCCCGGGTGCGGGCCGCGGTGTGGACGACCGGACTGCTGGTCGCGGGCACCGCGCTGCTGGTGGCCGGGGCGGTGGCCCCGCCGCCGCTGTCGCTGCTCGCCGTCACCGTCGGCGCCATCGCCAACTTCTTCGGGGTGCTGCGGCTCTCCCACCGGGTGCTGCCCGCCGTCGTCGCCGTGCTCGGCCGGCCCGCCCGGAGGCTCGGCGGTACGGCCGGGCGGCTCGCCACCCAGCAGCTGCGGCTCAACCCGGGCCGCACCGGGGCCACCGGCTCGGCGCTGCTGCTCGGCGTCACCGTGATGGTCGGCGCGGTCACCGCGCTGGACATCACCTCGCAGTCGCTGGTGCCCGTGGTGTCCGCGCGCCAGCCGGGGGTCTTCTCGGCGGCCGCCACCGGCGGCGGCGCCCTGCCCGCCGGGGCGCTCGGCGCGCTCGGCGCCGAGCACGGACTGACCGTGACCCCGGTCCGGTCCGCCACCGTCGACCTCGACGGCCGGCCCACCGTGGTCGCCGCCGTCGACGCCACCCGGCTCAACTCCTCGACGGACGACGTGGACCGGGCCCGCGCGCTCACCGAGGGCGGCGCGCTGAGCGGGCTCGGCGACACCGGGGTGCGCCGGGTCGGCGGCGTCGAGCTGCGGCTCCAACCCGGCCGCAGCAGCCTGCCGTTCACCCTGCAGAGCGGCGCCACCCTGCTGGTGGCGCCCGCGACCCTGGACCGCCTCGCCCCCGGCGCGCCCGTCACCACGGCCTGGATCAGCCCGGCCGCCGGCGAGGACCGGCCGACCGCCCGCCGCGCCCTGGACCACGCCCTCGCCGACCACCCGCAGGTGACCGTCGCCGACACGGCCGCCCAGGCGGACACCCTGCGCTCCCTGCTGGACCGGCTGAAGACCATCAGCATGGCCCTGCTGTCCTTCTCCGTCGCCATCGCCGGCCTCGGCGTCGCCGCCACCCTGATGCTCAGCATCAGCGAACGCTCCCGCGAGATCGGCATGCTGCGCGCGATCGGGATGTCCCGCGAACAGCTCCGCCGGATGCTCACCCTGGAGGCGCTGCTGCTCTCCCTGGCCGGCGCCCTGGTCGGGACGGGCCTGGGGGCCGCCTACGGCTGGGCGGCCGCCCGTTCGATCACCTCGACGGTGGGGACGGTCGGCACCCCGCCGGTCCTGCCGGTGCTGGCCGCCCTGGGCCTGACCGTCCTGGTCGGCCTGGCCGCCGCGGTGCTCCCGGCCCGCCGGGTCGGGCGGATGAGCGCGGTGGCGGCGATGCGGGCCTCCTGACCGGGCCGGCAGCCGGGTGCCCGGCTCCCGGCTGCCGGGCGGCCGGCCCGGCGGGGTGCTCAGGCCAGGGTGAAGCGGGTCCGGGGCACGGGCGGCCGGTCGGCGGCGAGGGCGAGGTCGGCGAGGAGGGTCTCGGTCTCGCGGGTGGTGCGCAGGACGTCCGGGTCGAGGTCGACGACGACGAGTTCGCGCCGGTCCTCGCCCGCCTCGGCGATCAGCCGGCCGTCGGGGCCCCAGACCGCGCTGCCGCCGCAGGTGTGCCAGCCGCCGGTGCGGCCGACGTGGTTGGCGAGCACCGTGTAGAGGGTGTTGTCGAGCGCGCGGGCCGGGAACCAGGTGCGGGACTCGTGGTGGCCGTGGCCCATGCTGAACAGCGCGCCGACCAGGTAGGCGTGGCAGCCGTCGAGCGCTGCGGCGCGGGCGTGCTCGGGGAACCCGGAGTCGTAGCAGACGCCGAGGCCGAGCCGCCAGCCGTCCAGTTCCACGGTGCAGCCGGCCGTTCCGGGGCGGTAGTGCTCGCGTTCGCTCTTGAACAGGTGCTGCTTGTCGTAGCGGGTGACGAAGCCGCCGTCCGGGCCGAAGACGAGGGCGGAGACGCGCAGGTCGTCGCCGTCCCGTACGGCGGCGCCGACGATCGCGGCGGTGCCGGTCTCGCGGCAGGCCTCGGCGATCGGCGCGAGCCGCGGATCGCCGGGCTGGACCGCGTACCTGACGGGGTCGGCGCTGATCAGCTCGGGCTCGTAGCCGGAGAGGAACTTCTCCGCGAACAGCACCAGCCGGGCGCCGGCCCGGGCGGCCTCGCGGATCAGTCCGGCGGCCTGGGCGGCGTTGGCCGGTATGTCACCGGCCACGGCCTGGGTCTGGACGGTGGCGATCCGCAGCGGGCGCCCGGGGTAACCGGCCGGTGCGGTGGGGGCGTTGGGAGCCGTGGGAGCGGTGGGGGCAGGGGTGTCGGACATGGCCGCCAACCTAGCGCGACGGCCCTCGGCCGGTGTCGGAGTAACGGGGCGGCGAGGGCGGGTCAGCGGGGTGACGGCGCCTCAGCGCACGGCCTCGTCCGGCCGGTCGACGGGGTCGGCCGGGTCCACCGGTTCGCCCGGGGCGCCGTCCCGCGCGCCGTGCGGTCCGTCCTCGTCCAGCGGGGCGGCGGTGCCCGAGGGGTGCCCGGCCGACACGAGGACCCGCTGCACCCGGGGCCTGGTACGCCAGTTGACCCGCCGTACGTCCTGGGCCAGCGCGCCGGGGCGCCACACCTGGATCACGGCGGTCACGGTGCCCAGCACGATCCCGGCGGCCAGCCAGCCGGCCAGCACGTCGCTGGGCCAGTGCACGCCGAGCGCGACCCGGGTCCAGCCGATGGTCAGCACCGTCGCCGCGGCCACCAGACAGGCGGCGGTCCGGCCGCGCCGACGGACCCGGTACCAGAGGAGGCCGACCAGGACGGCGCAGGTGATCGCCGAGGCCATGGCGTGCCCGGAGGGGAAGGACGGCCCGCCGGCGTGCGAGACCGGATCGGTGAAGGAGGGGCGGGCGCGGTCGAAGGACAGCTTCAGCGCCCACAGGACGCCCCAGCCGACGAGGGCCTGGGCGGCCACCCAGCCGGCCAGCACCCGGGCGCCGATCAACCAGAGCCACCCGGCGGCGAATCCGAGAAGCGTACGCATCGTGACGGTGCCGCCGATGTCCGAGAGCGTCTGCACCGAGGCGGTCCAGATCCGGTGCTCCCGGGCGTAGGTGTGCAGTTCGCCGATCCACTCCTGGTCGAAGCGGGCGAGCGGGCGCCATTGGCCGGTGACCAGGGCCGCCAGCAGGCCGAACAGCGCGGCACAGCCCAGCGCGAGCGCGGCGTCCCGAAGGAGACTGCGATTACGCGCAGTGAGGATGGTCGTGCTGTTGGTCAGGTGCATGGCTGACACCTTCCCAGTGTCCCGTGCCGAGCAAGGGCCGGAGTGATAGCGATTCGGCATCGTTTGTGCGGAGGACCTGCGTGCGCCGGGGTGTGGGCCGGGACGGACGGCGGGGTGCGCGGGGAACGTCGGCGGCCGTTCGCGGGTTCAACGGGTGGGCGGTGGCCGCGTGAGGGTCGAGTGAAGAAAACACTCCCGGAGCGGTCACCCGATGACACGGGAAGTGCCCGACCGGTCACCCAGTGTCCAGAACCGGGGTGAAAACCGGCAGGATACTGCATCGCCGGGAAGAATCTGAGTGACTTGGGAATGTTGTCCGGAATCTGTTCGTTGGATCGTTACGTGTGAGGCCCCGAGGGGCCCGCATTTCTTGCCCTCACGAGGCAGGCAGGCAGACCTCGGCAACACCAGCAAAGGGAGCAAGCATGGCCACCCGTGCCGTCGTTCGCGACAGGGCCGACCGGAGTCGCGCGGCCCGCCCGACCAACCTCGAGGCCGACCGCGACCTGGTCGGCATGTACCTCGACGAGATCGCCAGGACACCCCTGCTCGATGCCGCCGAGGAGGTCGAGCTCTCGCTGCGGATCGAGGCCGGCGTGTACGCCCAGCACATGCTGGACGAGGGCGAACTCCCCGACGGCGTCACGCGCGAGGAGCTGGAGGCGATAGCCGCCGACGCCGAGCGCGCCAAGGACGTCTTCATCCGCTCCAACCTCCGGCTCGTGGTCGCCGTCGCCCGTCGCTACCCGCGCAGCGGCCTGCCGCTGCTGGACCTCATCCAGGAGGGCAACGCGGGCCTGGTGCGCGCCGTCGAGAAGTTCGACTACGCCAAGGGCTTCAAGTTCTCCACGTACGCGACGTGGTGGATCCGGCAGGCGATCACCCGGTCCATCGCCGACCAGTCCCGCACCATCCGGCTGCCCGTGCACCTGGTGGAGGAGCTCGGGCGGATCCGGCGGGTGCAGCGGGAGAAGTCCAAGGAGCTGGGCCGCGAGGCGGAGCCGGCCGAGATCGCGGCCGAGCTGGACACCACCGAGGCCCGGATCAAGGACGTGCTGGACTGGGCGCGCGACCCGGTCAGCCTCAACATGTCGGTCGACGACGAGGGCGAGACCCAGTTCGGCGACCTCGTCGAGGACACCGGGGCCACGTCCCCCGAGGACGCCGTGATGGTCATGCTCCGCCGCGAGGAACTGGACGGCCTGATCGGGCGGTTGGACGACCGCACCGCCTCGATCATCCGCTCCCGCTACGGGATGGAGGACGGCCGCGAGCGCACCCTCACCGAGGTGGGCAAGCAGCACGGCCTCACCCGCGAGCGGATCCGCCAGATCGAGAAGCACGCGCTGGCCGAGCTGAAGAAGATCGCGGACCACGCGGGCTTCGAAGCCGCCTGAGAGGCCGCCGGGAAAGCAGCCTGAGGAAGCCGCTTGAAAGGCCGCCGGGGAAGCCTCCCGGCAGGCTGACTGGACCCGCCCTCATCGGGCCCTGGTGCGGAGCGCCCCGCACCGGGGCCCGAGGCGTGCCACGGGGCTCTTAGGCTGGAGGAAAGGGACGAGCGGACGGAGTGGACGGCGTGAGCGAGCAGGGGCAGGAAAAGGACCGGGAGCAGGGCGGGGAACAGGAGCAGGAGCTCCGGAAGGCCGCGGCCGTGAAGGCCCGGCTGGTCTTCCGGGACCCGTTGGACCAGCAGTCCGGGGACGACACCGACGCAGGCTGGGGCGGCCGCCCCGGGGCGGGGGAGAGCGGTGGACGGGGGCTGGACTGGTACCTGAGCCAGCGCCCGCCGCACCACGGGGACTGAGGAACGGGGACGGGGAACGGGGACCGGGGCCGAACGGCGCCCGCCGGTCAGCGCAGCGGCGCGACCAGCGCGTCGCGGATCTCGGTCAGCAGTTGGACCTCCTTGGCCTCGGCCTCCGCCGCCTCCTCGGCGAGGCTCTTGCGGTGGGCCGCCAGCCTGTTCATGGGCACGATCAGGGCGAAGTAGACGACCGCCGCGGTGATCAGGAACTGGAGCACGGCGCTGAGCACCGATCCCCACAGGATGAGGATCCCGGACGTGACCTCACCGGTCGGGCTCACCTCGCAGGGCCCCTTGAGGCAGGAACTGTAGGACGCGAGGTCCTTGGTCCCGAAGACGCCGACGATCGGATTGATCACGCCTTTGACGAAGGCGTTGACGATGTTGGTGAAAGCCGCGCCGATGACCACGGCGACGGCGAGTTCGACGACATTTCCACGCAGCAGGAATTCCTTGAAGCCTTTCATGCCGCCTCGAACGACGAAGTCGCCTCCCGGTTACGGGTGATCTTCCGCAGCCCCGGACTGACAACCCGTCCGGCCCAGTGCGCCTCCCTGGGGCGGTGGCAGCCCGGCCCGCGCGGGCCCCAGTGCCAGCGCCGACGCCACCGCGAGCAGCACCAGGACGGGCACTGCGGCCCGCCGCCGCACCGCACTGCGCCAGCGGTGCCACCCGCCGCACCCGCGCCGGATCGGCGGGAAGCTCGGCAGCTCCTGCCGGGGCGGCACGGCGGGTGCGGGCAGCGGCAGGGGGAGGGAGAAGCTCGCGGTCGTCATCGACGCACCTCCGGGGTGTCGGCGGGCCGGCCCCTCGCGGACCGACCGGATGCCCACACGATGGGCGTTTCCGGCGAACTCGGAAAGCCCTTTCCCCAGGCCTGTGGACAACTCGCCCCTGTGGACAACTTCGTTCACTCGCCGGAGTGAGGTCGACCCCTCCGGGGTGACAGGGCGCCCGGGCGGGCATGCGAAAAGGCCCGCCGCCCCGCGTGGAAGCGGGATCGACGGGCCTTTCCCGGGTCTACGGGCCGTCCGGGCCGATGGTGCCCGGCGCCGGGATCAGCTCGCGGCCGGAGCCGGGCTGGACGAGGTCGAGGAGCCGGAGCCCGACGACGTCGACGAGGAGGACGTGGACGCGGTGGACGACGTCGAGGGGGTCGACGACGACCCGGCGCCCACCGAGCTGCTGGAGGACGAACGGCTGTCGGTCCGGTAGAAGCCGGAGCCCTTGAACACGACGCCCACGGCCGAGAAGACCTTGCGGAGCCGTCCCTGGCAGTCGGGGCACGTGGTCAGCGCCTCGTCGGTGAACTTCTGCACCGCCTCCAGGCCGTTGCCGCACTCGGTGCACTGGTACTGGTACGTGGGCACTTGTCTTCCTCCTGGCACTCTCGCCTGATGAGTGCTAACGATGGTCAATGATGCGGCATTCCGCGGGATCAGTCCAGCGACCCCGGTGTGAGATCGGCCCCGGAGCACCCGTCGGCCGCCGTCGGCCCGGTTCCCGGACAACGCCCGCGCAGCCTCCGGCCGCCGTCGGCTCGGCCCCGGCGGCCGGAGGCCCGGCCCCCGGCCGCCGCCCCGCTCAGCCCTCGGCGACACCCGCCAGCTGCATCGGACGCCCGCCCTCCGCGGTCTCCGCAGCGGCGGTCTCCTCGCCCCGCGGCGCCACCAGCAGGTGCCGCAGCGAGGCCAGCACGACCAGTCCGAGCCCGGCCCCGACCACCGGCACCAGGAACCCGGTGGAGGGCCCGTGCCCGTCGATCAGCCGGCCGGCCGCCATCGAGCCGACCGCCAGCCCCAGCCCGATGGCGCCGGTCAGCCAGGTGAAGGCCTCGGTCTTGGCCCCGTCCGCGACCAGCGTCTCGACCAGGGTGTAGCCGCTGATCAGGGTCGGTGCGATGGCCAGTCCGCAGACCAGCCCGGCGACGGTCAGCGCGACCAGGTTGGGCATCGCCCACAGCACCGAGCAGCCCAGCACCAGCAGCGCGTAGCTGAACAGCATCCGCTGCTGCACCGGCCGCCGCCAGGCGATCACGCCGTACAGCACGCCGGCCAGCATGGAGCCGCCGGCGAAGATCCCGTACACGGTGCCGCCGGCGTCGTGCTGCCCGACCGAGTCGGCGAAGGCGTTCACCGAGACCTGCATGCCGCCGAACACCGCGCCGACCCCGAGGAAGGTCCCGGCCAGCAGCCGGACGCCGGGGGAGGCGAGCGCCGAGGCGCGCCTGGTGCCGGGCTGCGGCACGATCCGGGCCGGGGCGGTGCCCCGCTGGGCGGCGAAGGCCAGGCCGCCGACGAGGGTCAGCGCGGCCTCGGCGACCAGGGCGGTGGCCGGGTTGGCGAGGGCGGCGATGCCGGAGGCCAGGATCGGGCCGATCACGAAGGTGAACTCGTCCGTCACGGACTCGAAGGCGAAGGCGGTGCTCACCCGGGCCGCGGAGGCGTCGGAGGCGCCGTCGGCGGTGAACCTGGCGACCCAGCGGGCCCGGACCATCGCGCCGACCTGCGGCACGCTCGCACCGGCCGGCACGGCGGCCAGGAACAGGCTCCAGGCGGGCGCGTGGCCGAGCGCGAGGGCGATCAGCACGCCGACCGAGACGGCGTGCACCAGGACGGTCGGGACGAGCACCGAGGCCTGGCCGTAGCGGTCGGCGAGCCGCCCGGTCTGCGGCCCGATCAGGGCCTGGGCGACGGCGGCGACCGCGGTGACCGTACCGGCGGTGCCGTACGAGCCGTGGGTCTGCGTGACGAGCAGCAGGATGCCCATGCTGAGCATCGCGTACGGCAGTCGCGCGACGAGGGCGGGGGACAGGAACGTCCAGGCCCTGGGCGTGCGCAGCAGCTCGCCGTACCCGACGCGGGCGGGGGCGGGAGCTGCGGGGGTGGCCGCGGGGTGCGCGGCGGTGTCGACCGTTCGGCGCGCCGTCACGGTCGGTCCTTCCTGCTGCCTGGTAGCGCGGCAGGGCATGGTGTGGCCCCGACGGCGCCGAGAGTCGTCCTCTCGCGCGTCGACCGGGGTAGATACCGGGTCGGTCCGGCGTGGTGGCCGGGGGCCGGACCGCGGCCGCCGAGCGGTCGCGCCAACTCTGCGTCAGGCAGATGCTGGGGTGGTCTAGCGGTGGTTATACGGCGTGGTCGAACCAGCATACAGTTACGCGCGTAGACACCGCCAGCCCACCCCGGCCCGCAGGCCCGTCAGGGCCCCCGGACCAAGGCGGACCGAGGAGAGCCGGGGCGGGCCCGGCGCCCGTCACCGCCCGTTCAGCCACCCCGCGAGCTTGCCGCCCTTGTCCACGGCCCGCAGCCGCCGCTCGGCGGCCTCGCCGACCTCGTCCGTGGTGACCACCAGCAGTTCGTCGCCGGCCCGCAGCACCGTCGCCTTGTCCGGCACGAAGGAGTTCCCCTCGCGCACGACCAGGGTGACCGCGGCCCCCTTGGGCAGCCGCAGTTCGCTGATCTCCACGCCGGACATCTTCGAGGTGGGGGAGAGCGCGACCGACAGCAGGTGTCCGTGCAGCTTCTCCAGCGGGGCGGACTCGATGCCCAGGTCCTGGCCCATGTCGCCCTCGTCGATCCGCAGCCGCTTGGCCACCCAGGGCAGGGTCGGCCCCTGGAGCAGGGTGAAGACGACGACCAGGATGAAGACGATGTTGAAGACGTCCTCGGCCCGGTGCGCGCCGGACACCACCGGGATGGTGGCCAGCACGATGGGCACCGCCCCGCGCAGCCCGGCCCAGCTCAGCAGCGCCTGCTCGCGGGCCGGCACCTTGAAGGGGGTCAGCGAGAGCATCACCGACAGCGGCCGGGCCAGGAACACCAGCACCCCGCCGATCACCAGCGCGGGCACCACCGCGTCGCCCATGGTCTCGGGCGTGACGAGCAGCCCGAGCAGCACGAACATGCCGATCTGCCCGATCCACGCGAGCCCGTCGGCGAAGCCGCGGACGGCCGGGCCGTGCGGCAGCTTGGAGTTCCCGAGGATCACCGCGCTGATGTAGACGGCGAGGAAGCCGGAGCCGTGCAGCAGCGCGCCGCCGGCGTACGCGAGCACGGTGAGCGCCATCACGGCGATCGGGTAGAGGCCCGAGGAGGGCAGGGCGACGTGCTTGAGCCCGTAGGCCCCTATCTTTCCGACGGCCAGGCCTATGACGGCGCCGATGGCCAGCTCGGCGACGATCGTGCCGATCAGGACGTACCAGGAGTCCAGTTCCCCGGTGGTGGCGAAGGCGACGACCAGGATGACCACGGGCGCGTCGTTGAAGCCGGACTCGGCCTCCAGCAGGCCGGTGAGCCGATGCGGCAGCGGGACCATCCGCAGCACGGAGAAGACGGCGGCCGCGTCGGTCGAGGAGACGATGGCGCCGAGCAGCAGCGAGGTGCGCCAGTCCAGGCCGACCAGCCAGTGGGCGCCGGCCGCGGTGGCGAACACGCTGACGCCGACGCCGAGGGTGGCGAGCACGGTCGCGGCGGGCATCACGGGCTTGATCTCGCGCCAGCTGGTCTTGAGGCCGCCCTCGGCCAGGATCACCACGAGCGCCGCGTAGCCGAGCACCTGGGTGAGCTCCGCGTTGTTGAACGTGACACCGATCCCGTTCTGGCCCAGCGCCACGCCGATCCCCAGATAGATCAGCAGGCTGGGCAGCCCTGATCGGGTGGAGAGTCGTACGGCGCCCACCGCGAACAGCAGGATCACGGAGGACTCGAGCAGGAGCTGGTTCAGATGGGAGATGTTCACGCAGGGGCACCTCGGGCAGGCAGGGGCGGACGGGGTGTCTGGTGGTGCTGTGGGGTGACCCGTTAAGAAGTCGTCAATGCTCCCCTTGCGGATCGTTACGCAGTCTAACATTTTGCCATATCTTTAGCTTGGTCCCCCGTTCACGGTGCCCGGCCGACTCGGCCTAATGTGGTGCCCTGTCACGGCCGCAGGCCCTGGACACGCCCGCCCGCCCCGAAGTCAGGACCGCAAGGACCCAGATGCCCCGCTCGAAGAAGTTCCGGCGCGCCCGTCTGATCGTGATCGTGCTGGTCGTGCTGTTGGTGGCCGGTGCCGGCTACGGCGGCTACCGCGGGGTCTCCGCGGTTCGCGCCTCCTTCCCGGAGGTCGACGGCAGCGTGAAGGTCGCGGGCCTGAGCGCGCCCGTCGACGTCAAGCGGGACGCGAACGGCATCCCGCAGCTGTACGCCGACACCGACGAGGACCTGTTCCGCGCCCAGGGCTACGTCCAGGCGCAGGACCGTTTCTGGGAGATGGACGTCCGCCGGCACATCACCGCCGGCCGGCTCTCCGAGATGTTCGGCGACAGCCAGGTCGACACCGACACCTTCATCCGCACCATGGGCTGGCGGCAGGTGGCGCAGAAGGAGTTCGACACCAAGCTCTCGCCGGAGACCAAGAAGTACCTCCAGGCCTACTCGGACGGTGTGAACGCCTGGCTCTCCGAGCACCCCGGCGGCGCGAAGGCCTCGCTGGAGTACGGCCTGCTCGGCGTCGTCAACGGCGGCTACCGGCCCGAGCAGTGGTCCCCGGTCGACTCGGTGGCCTGGCTCAAGGCGATGGCCTGGAACCTCTCCGGGAACCTCCAGGAGGAGATCGACCGCTCGCTGCTGGCCCAGGACTTCGGCCCGGACAAGATCGCCGAGCTGTACCCGGACTACCCGTACGCCCGCAACGGCACCATCGTGAAGACCGGCGCGGTGACCGGCGACAACTACCGCCCCGCGGACGGCTCCCCGCAGTCCGGCACGCCCGCCGGAACGGCCGCCACCGCCCAGGGCGCGGCCACCACCAAGGCGATGCTGCAGAGCCTGACGGACCGGGTCGACGCGATGCCGCAGCTGCTCGGCCGCCCCGGCCAGGGCATCGGTTCCAACTCCTGGGTGGTCGCGGGCTCGCACACCACCACCGGCAAGCCGCTGCTGGCCAACGACCCGCACCTGGGCCCCGGCCTGCCCTCGGTCTGGTACCAGATGGGCCTGCACTGCCGGACCAGCTCCCCGGCCTGCCAGTTCGACGTCTCCGGCTTCACCTTCGCGGGCATGCCCGGCGTGGTCATCGGCCACAACAAGGACATCGCCTGGGGCTTCACCAACCTCGGCGCCGACGTCACCGACCTCTTCCTGGAGAAGGTCACCGGCCCGGAGACCTACCAGGTGGACGGCAAGGACGTGAAGTTCGACCTCCGCAAGGAGACCATCAAGGTCGCCGGCGGGGACGACCGCACCATCACCGTCCGCACCACCCAGACCGGCGCCCCGCTCATCTCCGACCAGAGCACCGAGCAGCAGAACGTCGGCAAGTACGCCCCCAACGGCCCCTCCGCCCCGGACCGCGGCACCAGCGGCTACGGCGTCGCCCTGCAGTGGACGGCGCTCAGCCCCGGCAAGACCATGGACGCCGTCTTCGAGCTGGACAAGGCGAAGAACTGGGACGAGTTCCGCGCCGCCGCCAAGGACTTCACCGTCCCCGCGCAGAACCTGATCTACGCCGACGCCAAGAACATCGGCTACCAGGCCCCGGGCACCATCCCGGTCCGCGGCAAGGGCGACGGCACCCTCCCGGCGCTGGGCTGGGACTCCGCGTACCAGTGGAAGGACCCGATCCCCTTCAACGCGCTGCCGTGGAGCCTCAACCCCTCGGCCGGCTACATCGTCACCGCCAACCAGGCCGTGGTGGACCCGAGCTACAAGTACAACCTCACCAAGGACTGGGAGTACGGCACCCGCGCCAAGGAGATCACCGACCAGATCGAGGGCCTGCTCAAGAACAACGGCAAGATCTCGCCGGACGACATGCAGACCCTCCAGCTGGACAACACCAGCGTGATGGCCAAGACGCTGGTCCCGCTGCTGCTCAAGCAGCCGGTCAGCGACCCGTACGTGCGCGAGGCCCAGGACCTGCTGAAGGACTGGAACTTCCACCAGGACGCCGACTCGGCCGCCGCCGCCTACTACAACGGCGTCTGGCGCCAGCTGCTGATCCTCGCCTTCGGCCAGAAGTTCCCGGCCGACCTGCGGGCCAAGGACAACTGCCTGCTGGTCCGCCAGCAGGACGACCCCACCAAGCCGGACAGCGCCACCAAGATCGTCACCGAGTGCGGCACCCGGGAACCGGGCAAGGCCCAGCCGGACGGCGGCGACCGCTGGACCGAGGTCGTGCGCCAGCAGCTGGAGAAGCCCGACAGCTCGTGGTGGACGTACATCGACGACCAGCACAAGGAGCAGAAGGGCCTGGACAACCTGCTCCAGGAGGCGATGAAGAACGCCCGCCAGGAGCTGACCTCGCTGCTCAGCAAGGACGTCTCCACCTGGAGCTGGGGCCGCCTGCACAAGCTGGAGCTGCGCGAGCAGACCCTCGGCACCGACGACTCCTCGATCGCCTCCGGCGCGGTGCACAAGCTGCTCAACCGCGGCCCGTACCGGCTCTCCGGCGGCTCGGCGGCGGTCGACGCGGCCGGCTGGAACGCGGCGGCCGGCTACCAGGTGGACTGGATCCCGTCGATGCGCATGGTGGTCGACCTGAACGACCTCGACTCCTCGCGCTGGGTCAACGTCGGCGGCGCCTCCGGCCACGCCTTCCACGACAACTACAACGACCAGACCGACCTCTGGCTCAAGGGCAAGCTGCTGACCTGGGCCTACACGCCGGACGCGGTCGAGAAGGCCACCAAGCACAAGCTGGTGCTCACCACCGGCTGACGCCCGTACGGCCCGGACACCGGCGGCCCCGTTCCCCCCGAGGGAGCGGGGCCGCCGCCGTCTCACCCGAGCCGGCGCACCCCCGAGGGCAGCACCGCCAGGTCCACCGGCCGGTCGTGCGGCTCGGCCGGCACCCGCTCCAGCAGCTCGTGCTCGTACAGCAACACCGCCAGCACCGGCCGCGCCCCCGCCCGCGCCAGCCGGGCCAGCACCCGGTCGTAGCTGCCGCCGCCCCGGCCCAGCCGCAGCCCGGAGCGGTCCACCGCCAGGCCCGGCAGCAGCACCACCGCCGCCCGCGCGACCGCCTCCGGGCCGAGCCGCGGACCGACCGGCTCCAGCAGCCCGCGCCCGGCCGGGGCCAGCGCGTCCGGCCCCGCGTACGCGGCCCAGTCCAGGTCGTTGTCCGGCAGCAGCACCGGCAGCAGCACCCGGACCCCGCGCGCCCGCAGCGCGTCCAGCAGCGGCCTGGTTCCGGGCTCGGCGCCCACCGAGACGTACGCGGCCACCGTGGCGCCGGGGGCGGCCAGCTCCCCGGCGTGCCCGGCCAGCGCGTCGGCCGCCGCCGCCCGCTCCTCGGCGGCCAGTTCGCGCCGCCGCGACAACAGCCGTGTCCTCAGGCCGCTCTTCTCGTTGGGCATCCGATCCTCGTTCATCCGATCCTCCTGGCCTCCGCACCGCCGACGCGCAGAGCCTGACACGCGAAGGGGCACCCCCCATTGACCACCCCGCTGCTGGTCCAGGCCCTGGCCGCACTCGGCGTCCCCGCACTGGCCGGCGCCACCGCCCTCGGACTGCGCGGCCGCCGGGAGCGGGCCCGGGCCGCCGCCGGGGCGCAGCGGCTGCGCGGGCGGATCGCCGAACTGGAGGAGCGCTGCGCCGACCTGGAGCGCACCGCCTCCTGCGACCCGCTCACCGGCGTGTGGAACTACCGCCACCTCCAGCTCACCCTGGACCGGGAGATCGAACGGGCCCGCCGCGCCGAGCACACCGGACAGGCCGACGGCCCGCGCCCGCTCGCCGTGCTGATGCTCGCCATCAGCGGCTTCGACGCGGTCGTCGCCGAGCACGGCCGGGGCCGGGCGGGCGCGGTGCTGCGCGACCTCGCCCAGCGGCTCGCGATGGAGATCCGCCGGGCCGACACCCTCGGCCGCTACGGCGGCGAGGAGTTCCTGGTGGTGCTGCCGGACACCGGCGCCGAGGGCGCCGCGCAGGTCGCCGAGCGGCTGGTCTGGTCGGTCCGCCGGCACCTGCTGCTGGACTGGTCCTCCGGCCCGCGCGAGTCCCGCCCCGCCGCCGGCAACGGCCTGACCGCCGCCGCCGGCATCGCCGTGCTGCCCGAGAACGGCACCCACGCGGCCGTCCTGCTGCGCGCCGCCGACACGGCGCTCGCCGCGGCCCGGGCGGCCGGCGGCGACTGCTGGCGGCTCTCGGCCCGGCCGCCCGGGGAGTCCGGGGAGCCCCGCGCCGACCGCTCCGAACAGGCCGCTCGCACGCCCGATCACGGAACGGATGCCGAACGTGACCGTACGGAAAAGGCGGGTAGTGTGTCGGCCTGTGTCGGCCGGGACCCGTTCGCCCAGCCGGTCGCGACCCATACGACTGCCACCGCGGCCGGGCCCAGCGACGTGCTGTCCTAGCCGTCCGCCCGTACTCGGCCGGGCGAAAACGTGCCTGAGTAAGGTGAACGCATGACGACGACCAACCCCCGAGTTCCGGTGACCAAGGCCGTGGTGCCCGCGGCCGGACTGGGCACCCGCTTCCTTCCGGCGACCAAGGCCACCCCGAAGGAGATGCTCCCGGTCGTCGACAAGCCGGCGATCCAGTACGTCGTCGAGGAGGCCTCCGCCGCGGGCCTGTCCGACATACTGATGGTCACCGGGCGCAACAAGCGGGCCCTGGAGGACCACTTCGACCGCGCCTACGAGCTGGAGGAGCTGCTGGTCCGCAAGGGCGACGAGCAGCGCCTGGCCCGGGTCCGCGAGTCCGTCGAGCTGGCCAACATGCACTACGTCCGCCAGGGCGACCCGAAGGGCCTCGGCCACGCCGTCTCGGTCGCCGAGCAGCACGTCGCCGGCCAGCCCTTCGCCGTCCTGCTCGGCGACGACCTGATCGACCCGCGCGACCCGCTGCTCTCCCGGATGATCGAGGTGCAGCAGCAGCTCGGCGGCTCGGTCGTCGCCCTGATGGAGGTCGACCCCTCCCAGATCCACCTCTACGGCTGCGCCGCCGTCAAGGCGAACGGCTTCGGCGAGGACGTCTTCCAGGTGACCGACCTGGTCGAGAAGCCCGAGCCCGGCGAGGCCCCGTCGAGCTACGCCGTGATCGGCCGCTACATCCTCGACCCGCTGGTCTTCGACGTGCTGCGGGAGACCCCGCCCGGCCGCGGCGGCGAGATCCAACTGACCGACGCCCTGCGCGAGCTGACCAACCGCGAGGCGGCGGACGGCGGGCAGGTGCACGGCGTGCTCTTCAAGGGCCGCCGCTACGACACCGGCGACCGCGCCGACTACCTGCGCGCTATCGTCCGTCTGGCCGCCGAACGCGAGGACCTGGGCCCGGAGTTCCGCTCCTGGCTGCGGGAGTTCGTCGGCTCCGAGATGCAGGACTGACGCAGGACCACGACCGAGGGAGCGAGCCGCCGATGACCGGGTCCACCGAGCACAGCACCATGCCCAGCGCCTGCTGCGACGCCGGAGCGGACCCGGCCCCGGCGGCCCCCCGCCTCTGGACGGTGGACGAGCACCTCGCCGACGTGCTGGCCGCGGTCGGCCCGCTGCCCGCGATCGAGCTCCAGCTGCTGGAGGCCCGCGGCTGCCGGCTCGAGGAGGACGTGGTCGCCGACGGCGACCTGCCGCCCTTCGACAACAGCTCGATGGACGGCTACGCGGTCCGCACCGCCGACACCGAGGGCGCCACCGACACCTACCCGTCGGTGCTCTCGGTGGTCGGCGACATCGCGGCCGGCGCCGACGTGCTGCCCAGGGTCGGCCCCGGCCAGGCCGCCCGGATCATGACCGGCGCCCCGATGCCGCCCGGCGCCCAGGCCGTCGCCCCGGTCGAGTGGACCGACGGCGGCACCGGCACCGGGGTGGCCGCCGCCGCGATGACCGCGCCGGTCCCGGACGAGGAGGTCCGGGTGCTGCGCCCGGTCGCCGCGGGCGCGCACATCCGCCGCCGCGGCAGCGACGTCGCGGCCGGCGTCCGGGTGCTGGAGGCCGGCACCCGGCTCGGCCCCGCCCAGCTCGGCCTGCTCGCCGCGATCGGCCGGCCCACCGTGAAGGTCCGCCCCCGCCCCCGGGTCGTGGTGCTGTCCACCGGCAGCGAGCTGGTCCAGCCCGGCGAGCCGGTCGGCCCCGGGCAGATCGCCGACTCCAACAGCTTCGCCCTCACCGCGGCCGCCCAGGACGCCGGCGCCATCGCCTTCCGGGTCGGCGCCGTCCCGGACGACGCCGACCGGCTGCGCGCCGTCCTGGAGGACCAGCTCGGCCGGGCCGACCTGATCGTCACCAGCGGCGGGGTCAGCGTCGGCGCGTACGACGTGGTCAAGGAGGTCTTCGAGTCCTACGGCGGGGTCGACTTCCGGCGGCTGCGGATGCAGCCCGGCAAGCCGCAGGGCTTCGGCCGGATCGGCGGCGCGGCCGGGGTGCCGCTGCTCGCCCTGCCCGGCAACCCGGTGAGCGCCTACATCTCCTTCGAGCTCTTCGTCCGCCCGGTCATCCGCACCATGCTCGGCGCCGCCGACGTGCACCGCCCGGTCGTCCGCGCGCTCTGCCCGTCCCCGCTGCGCTCCCCGGCCGGCCGCCGACAGTTCCTGCGCGGCCGCTACTCGGCGGCCGACGGCACGGTCGAGCCGGTCGGCGGCGCCGGGTCGCACCTGGTGGGCGCGCTGGCCCGGGCCGACTGCCTGATCACCGTCCCCGAGGAGACCACCGAACTGCCGGCCGGCAGCGAGGTGGACGTGGTGTTGCTGGACGCCTGATCGGCCCCCGGGACCGGGGAACGGTACGGTAGCGCGGTATTCGACCTGCGCGCCCCTGGAGTTACCCGTGACGACACCTCCCCCCGGCGACCGCCTCACCCACGTCGACGACCAGGGCGCGGCCCGGATGGTCGACGTGTCCGAGAAGGCCGCCACCGCGCGCACCGCCGTGGCGGCCGGCCGGGTGCGGGTCTCCCCGCAGGTGGTCCACCTGCTGCGCGGCGAGGGCGTGCCCAAGGGCGACGCCCTCGCGGTGGCCCGGATCGCCGGGATCATGGGCGCCAAGAAGACCCCGGAGCTGATCCCGCTCTGCCACCCGATCGCGGTCTCCGGCGTCAAGGTCGACCTCGCCGTCGCGGACGACGCGGTCGAGATCACCGCCACCGTGAAGACCGCCGACCGCACCGGCGTCGAGATGGAGGCGCTGACCGCCGTCGCGGTGGCCGGGCTGACCGTCGTCGACATGGTCAAGGCGGTGGACAAGGGCGCCACGATCGAGTCCGTCCGGGTGCTGAGCAAGACCGGCGGCAAGAGCGGCGACTGGTTCGCCCCGGAGGTGGCGCAGTGAGGGCCCTGGCGGTCACCGTCTCCAACCGGGCCTCGGCCGGGGTGTACGAGGACCGGGGCGGCCCGCTGCTGGTGGCCGGCCTGACCGCGATGGGCTTCACCGCCGACGGCCCCCGGGTCGTCCCGGACGGCGAGCCGGTGGAGGCCGTGCTGCGCGAGGCCGTCGCGGCCGGCTACGACGTGGTGCTGACCACCGGCGGCACCGGCATCTCGCCGATGGACCTCACCCCCGAGATGACCGCCCGGGTGATCGACCGCCAGGTCCCCGGCATCGCCGAGGCCGTCCGTGCGTACGGCCGGGAGAAGGTGCCGACCTCGGCGCTCTCCCGCGGGCTCGCCGGCCTCGCCGGACGTACCCTGATCGTCAACCTGCCGGGCTCGACCGGCGGCGTCAGGGACGGCCTCGCCGTCCTGGAGCCGCTGCTCGCCCACGCCGTCGACCAGCTCGGCGGCGGGGACCACCCCCGGACCGACGCCCCGGCACCCGGGGCTCCAGCATCCAGGAGAGGGCACTGAACGCCGGCTGGCCGGTAGAACTCCACGAGGGGGAGGTCGTGCTGCGCCCCATCCGGGCCCGCGACCAGCGCGAGTGGCAGGAGGTGAGCCGCCGCAACCGGGACTGGCTGCGCCGCTGGGAGGCCACCGTGCCGCCCGGCCCGGCGGGCCAGGCGGCCGGCGCCCGGCCGACCTACCGGCAGATGGTCCGCTTCCTGCGCGGCGAGGCCTCGGCCGGCCGGATGCTGCCCTTCGTCGTGGTCCACAAGGGCCAGCTGGTCGGCCAGTTGACCGTCGGCGGGATCACCTGGGGATCGATGTGCTCGGCGAACATCGGGTACTGGGTGGACGAGGAGGTGGCCGGCCGGGGCATCATCCCGACCGCCGTGGCCCTTTCGGTGAACTACTGCTTCCGCACGCTCGGACTGCACCGGATCGAGGTCTGCATCCGCCCGGAGAACGGCCCGAGCCGACGGGTGGTGGAAAAGCTCGGCTTCCGCTCGGAGGGAATCCGTCCGCGCTATCTCCACATCGACGGCGACTGGCGCGACCACCTCGTCTACGCGCTGACCGACGAGGAGGTCCCGGAGGGGATGCTGGAGCGCTGGCGCGCGCTCAGTTCCGGGCGCGGGACACGTAATTGAATGTATGTTCGAAAGAAATATCGATATGGCATCGCCGGGGCACCGGACCCGCACAAATAGCGGCAAAATAGTCGGAGAATCAGCTTGATCACACGACACGCCGCACCAAATTGCTGCCAGGCCTTCCCCGGCGCCCGTACGGTGTGAATCGTGAGCAGTAGCGGCCTTATCTACGCCGTCATCGTAGGGGCCTGGGCCGCCTATCTGGTGCCGATGTGGCTCCGCAGGCAGGACGAACTCAACGAGGCGCGCCCGACGGAACGCTTCAGCACCGCGATCCGCCTGCTGGCCGGGCGTTCGGGGCTGGAGCGGCGGGCAGCCCGGGCCCTGGGTGACGAACCGCGTGACGAGCAGAGCGACGACGGTCCTCCCGAACGGGACGAGACCGCCTCCGGCGACCCCGCACGGGAGCCCGAACCCCCGGTGCAGCGCCCGGCCGAGCGGCCGGGCCCCGAACCGCGGGTCGGGACCGAGCGCCGGGCGCGGCTGCTGGCCCGCCGGCGCCGGATGGTCACCGCCCTCTTCCTCTCCTTCGCGCTCGGCGCGGTGGTCGCCGCGGTGGCCGGACTCGCCTTCCTCTGGGTCCCGGCGGTCCCGGCGGTCCTCCTCACCCTGTACATCGGCCACCTGCGCCGGCTGGAGCGCCAGCGGTACGAGGTGAAGCTCGACCGGGTCCGGGCCGCCCAGGCCGCCGAGCGGCTGCGCAAGCGCGAGCAGCAGCGCGCCGAGGCCCGGCCGCCGGCCGGCGCCCCGGCCGAGGCCCCCGCCGCGGAGCCGGCCCCGGCCGCGCCCGCCGGGGAGCGGCCCGCGCGCCGTTCCCACCTGCGGCTGGCCGCCGACCCCGAGCAGGCCACCGTCTCGGTGCCCTCCGCCTCCGCGGTGGCCGAGGCGACCGAGCACGAGGAGTGGGTCGACGGCATGCGCGAGCGCGGCGCGGCCGGGCCGGACTCCTGGGAGCCGGTGCCCGTCCCGCTGCCGACCTACGTGACCGCCCCGGTCGCCCCCCGGGTCTCCCGCGGCCTCGACCTGTCGGCCCCCGGGACCTGGACCGCCGGGCGCCCCGCCGAGTCCCGCAAGACCCCGCTCTTCGACCAGTACGCCGAGCCCCAGGCTCCCGAGTCGCGCCCGCGCGCGGCCAACGAGTGACGGGGTCCGGGGGCCGGCCCCCGGACCCGCCTGTACGCCGCGACGCACCCGCCCGATGCCGCCCCGCCCGCCACCGCGGGCGGGGCGGTCCGCGTTCGGGGCGAGCCCCTGGCCACCCCGGCCGGCACCGTGATCCGGGGGTGGTCACGGACCCCCTCCGAAAGGTGCTAGAGTTTCTTCTCGTTGGGGCTGTGGCGCAGTCCGGTAGCGCACCTCGTTCGCATCGAGGGGGTCAGGGGTTCGAATCCCCTCAGCTCCACCCAACAGACCGGCTCCGGCCGGTCGACGAAATCCCGCCGGGAGGCAACTCCCGGCGGGATTTCGCGTTTTGGGGTCCGGGCCCGGTGCCGACCCCGACCCGGGGCCCGTTGTGGGGGAGGTCACATCGCCCCTCCGGGCCCGTTTCTGACGCGGTTTGGGGCTCAGGGGGGTCGGTTATGGTGGGTGGGCCCAGACGGCGACGAGGGAACGATCTGGTCTATCTCGACGGGGTGCCATCGCGGTGCGCGAGTTCGGTCTGAAACGGTGGGTGCGGCGGTCCGGTCCGGAAGGGTCCGGCGACGCGGCGGAAACCGGAAGGCCGAATTCCTGGACCCTTCCGGCGGCCTGTGTGGCGGCGGTTTCACTGGCGGTGTTCGCCTGGTTCCGGCACGTCCACGGGGCCACCATGGTCGACATGCTGGTCTACCGGGCCGAGGGCCAGGCGGTGGTCCGCGGCGAGGACCTGTACGCGATGCGGCTGCCCGGCTGGGACCTGCCGGCCACCTACCCGCCGTTCGCGGCGATGCTCTTCGTGCCGAGCACCTGGTTCGACGTGAGCACCCTGCGCGTCCTGGTGATGCTCCTCAACTACGCGCTGCTCGCCGCGGCCGTGCACCTGTCGCTCAAGCTGGCCGGCTGGCCCAAGCAGCACCGCGCGGCCGTGGTGGTCCTGGCCACCGGCCTCGGCGTCTGGCTGGAGCCGGTCTTCACCACCTTCCAGTACGGCCAGGTCAACCTCGGCATACTCTGCCTGGTCCTGTGGGACCTGACCCGGCCGGACAGCCACCGCCTCAAGGGCGTGGGCATCGGCCTGGCCACCGCCATCAAGATCACCCCGGGCCTGTTCGCCGTCTACCTGTTCCTGACCGGCCGGGTCCGGGCCGCCTTCGTCTCGGCCGGCACCTTCCTGGCGGCGGGCCTGATCGGCTGGGCCCTCCTGCCCGACGCCTCGTACGGGTTCTGGACCACCTACCTCTGGGACCCGAGCCGGGTCGGCGTGACCGTCCTGGTGGACAACCAGTCGCTGCGCGGCGCCGTCTGCCGGCTGCTCGACGTCAACGACCCGGGCCTGGTCGGGGTCGTCGCCTCGGCGCTGGTCGCGGTGTTCGGGCTCGGGGTGGCGGTGCTGGCCGGCCGCTCGGCGCGGGTGCTGCGGCGAGCCGACGCCTGGGGCGCGGTCTGCGCCGCGCTCACCGCGCTGCTGGTCTCGCCGATCAGCTGGACCCACCACTGGGTCTGGTGTATCCCGCTGCTCGCCCTGCTGGCGGTGGAGGCCAGGACCACGGCCCGGCGGGTGCTGTTCGGCGTGACCGCGGCGGTCTTCCTCTCCCACGTGATGTGGGCGGTGCCGCACCGCTGGGGCCGCGGGGTCGCCTGGTACTGGCAGCTGCCCGGCGCGATCTACCCGCCGATCGCGATCGCCGTCCTGGTCGTCCTGGGCGTGCGGCTGTACCGCGCCCGGCGGCAGGCCGTGGACGCCGCAGGCGGCGGGGCCCTGACCCTGCTGACCGCCAGGCTGGACCGCGACCCCGCGCTGACGAACCGGACCTGACGGACCGGACCCACGGACCCCAGACCGGACGGACCAGACCAGACGTGACCACCCAGACCGCACCCCCGCCGCCGGCCGCCGCCGGGCCCGCCGTCCGCCGGATGGCCGCCGCCGTCCTGCTCGGCCCCGCCCGGCGCACCGCGCTGCTCACCGCGCTCTGCTTCGCGGTGACCTGCGCCATCGGCCTGCAGGGCTGGACGTCCGTCTCGCTCGGCGGCTTCGACCTCGGCATCTTCGACCAGGGCGTGCGCGGCTACGCCCACTTCGGGCTGCCCGTCTCGACGCTGAAGAGCTTCCACCACGAGTTCCCGCCCGGCTTCTCGCTGCTGGGCGACCACTTCTCGCCGGTGCTGGCGCTGCTCGCGCCGCTGTACTGGATCTGGGACGACCCGCGCTCGCTGATCATCGGACAGTCGCTGCTGTTCGCGGCCGGCGTGCCGCTGATCCGGCGGATCGCCGGGTACGCCTTCGCCGGCGCCGAGCCGCGCACCGCCCGCCGGGCCGCCGACCTGGCCGGCCTGGTCTACGGGCTCGGCTGGCCGCTGCTGGTCGCCGCCCGGGTGGGCTTCCACGAGGTCGCCTTCGCGGTCCCGCTGACCCTGCTGATGCTGGAGCGCGGGCTGGCCCGCCGGTACGGCACGGTGCTGCTCGCCGCCCTGCTGCTGTGCTGCACCAAGGAGGACCTCGGCCTGCTGGTCGGGGCGTACGGGCTGGTGCTGCTGCTGCGCACCCGCCGCACCGACGACCGGGCGGGCCGCCGCACCGGGCTGGGACTGCTGCTGGGCGGGCCGGTCGCCTCGGCCGCCGCCATCACCTGGCTGATCCCGGCGATGGGCGGGGAGCCGGGCTACTACTGGAACTACGGCTCGCTCGGCACGGACGGCGGCGACGCGCTGCGCAACCTGCTGCACGACCCGTTCCTGCTGGTGCAGGCCGCCTTCGACCAGCCGCTCAAGCCGCTGCTGCTGCTGTGGCTGTTCGGCACCATGCTGCTGCTGCCGCTGCGCTCGGCCACCGTGCTGTGCGCGGTGCCGCTGCTGGCCGAACGGATCCTGTCCAGCAACCCCAACCACTGGTCGATCGCCCGGCACTACGACGCGCTGCTGTGGCCGGTCCTGCTCACCGCCGCGATCGAGGTGCTGGGCCGGCTGAGCGCCACCGGGCGGCCGGAGCGGAGCCTGCGGCGGGCCCGCCGGCTGGGCCTCGGCGCGGCCGGCATCGCGCTGGTGGCCGCGGTGCCGATCGGGCTGGTGCCGCTGGTCCTGCCGTCCTCCTGGGCGCCCAAGCCGAGCGAGGCGGCGCTGGTCCGGGCGGCCGCGCTGATCCCGGACGGGGCGTCCGTCGAGGCGGACAACCAGATCGCGCCGCGGCTGACCGCCCGGACGGACGTGGTGCTGGTGGACGGCACACCGCGCGGGCGCGAGTACGTGCTCACCCGGGGCGACAAGCGGTCCTTCCCGTTCAAGACGGACAAGGAGCAGGCCGAGCGGATCCAGCTGCTGCTGGCGCACGGCTACCGGCAGCTGTGGGCCGAGGACGGGGTCGTGCTGCTGCACCGGGAGGGCGACGAGCCGGTCCCCGGCGAGCACGTGCCGGGGCCGGGCAGCAAGCCGGTCCAGGACGAGGTCCCGACCGACGTCGGACACAACCTGTTCCGCGGCTGAGCGCGGGGCCCGGACACGCCGGAGGGCCGGCCGGAACGACGTCCGGCCGGCCCTCCGGGACGGGTCAGGGGCGGTCCGAGCCGGTGTAGTGGCCGCTCTGGTGGGAGCTCTGGGACGGGACGGCGCCGTAGTGGCCGGGCCGGTGGCCGCGCGGGTGCCGGGTCAGCCGGTAGCCGAGGATGCCGGCCAGCGCGGCCAGGAAGCCGCCGCCGATCGTCCAGTACCAGCGGCTGTTCCAGCCGGAGAACCAGCCGGTGTACCAGTGCTCCTCCTGGGCCACCGGGGCGGCCGCCTTGGCCGTGCTCGCGCCGCCGCCGGCCGGCGGGACCAGCGGGGCCTTCAGCTCGCCGCCCTCCGGCTGGGCGTTGTCCGCGTCGCCCTTGGCGGCGACGTGCAGCTGCACCGAGGAGGCCAGGCCGAGGTCCGGCTGCGGGACGTCGCTGACCGACAGCCGCACGTAGTAGGTGCCGGGCAGCGGGTCGCCGGACCACGGCTCGGCCCAGGTGCGGACCTCGCGCAGGGTGCAGTTCAGCGCCAGCGAGCCGGCGCTCTGCTCGGCGGTGGCGTTCTGGGTGCCGGCGGTGCACGCCTGGCGGCGGCGCAGCCCGTCGAAGACCTCGACGGACCAGGTCTGCGGGCCGTGCCGGTCCGCCGAGGGGGCCAGGCCGACGGTCAGGTTGACCGTCGGGGTCTGGCCCTCGGCGGCGCCGAACGCCCAGTACAGGTAGTCACCGGTGGAGACGGAGACGTTGGCGTCCTGGTTGGGCGAGAGGTTGACCGCGGTCAGGAAGGAGGTGCCGGCCTTGGTGGCCGGGGCCGGGGTGCCGCTCGCACTGGCCGAGGGGGACGGCGAGGCGGCCGAGGCGGCCGGGGCGCCCAGGGCCAGGGCGGGCAGCAGGGCGAGGGCGGCGAGGGCGCCGCGGATCGTCGTACGCATGGTCAGTTCTCCCGCCAGACGGCGATCCGCCAGCGCGCGATCCAGCCGAAGACCAGACCGAAGGCCAGGCCGGCCAGGGTGAGGGTGAGCAGCAGGATCCAGCCGCGGCCGAGGCCCATCGCGGCGCCCTCCGGGGCGGGCGAGGCGGAGGCCAGGTCGACGGTCAGCTCCAGCGGCAGGCCGGGGTCGGCCAGCACGCCGGCCTGCGGGGCCAGCGAGTTGCTGACGACCAGGCAGACCGTGGTCTCCGGCTTCTCCTTGGAGTCCTTGGTGGCCGTGGGGCTCGCGGTGACGTAGCCCTTGGAGTCGTCGGTGGACCAGCGCAGGCCGGTGGAGACCACGTCGGTGCGGCTGCTGCCGGCGTCGGTGCCGCGGACCAGTTCCTGGCCGGTCGCGCTGGTGGCCTGGAGCAGCACCCCGTAGTCGCGGGCCACCGGGCGGTCGAGGGCGACGCTGACCGAGGCGCGCAGCTCCTGGCCGGACTTGACCGGGACCTTGTAGACGCGGTGCTCGGAGAACTTCTCGCGGTCGGTGTAGACGCCCGGGGCGAGCACCGGGGCGCTCTCGCACTTGTCGGTGCCGGTGGTCTTGACCGGGGTCACCGTGTAGGTGTCGTTGGAGCGGTCGACCAGCTGCTTCACCTTGTCGGTGAGCTGCTCCTGGGTGCGGACGTCGGTGTAGGTGCCGCCGGTCGCGTTGGCGATGCAGAGCAGCTGCTGGCGGGTCTTGTCGTCGTGGGCCAGGCCCAGGGTGTCGACCACCAGGTGGATGCCCTGGGAGGCGAGTTCGCGGGCGACGTCACAGGGGTCGGGCGGGGTGCAGGTGTCCTCGCCGTCGGTGATCAGCACCACCCGGCGGGTGGTCTCGCCCTTGCCGAGGTCCTGGGCGGCGCCGCGCAGCGCCAGGCCGATCGGGGTCCAGCCGGTGGGGCGCAGGGTGGCGACGGCGGTCTTGGCCTCGACCTTGTTGGTCTTGCCGACCGGGTACAGCTGCTTGGTGTCCTGGCAGCCCTGGGCCTTGTCGTTGCCGGGGTAGTTCGCCCCCAGGGTGCGGATGCCGAACTCGGTCTCCGCGGGCAGCGCGTCGATCACCTCGTTCAGCGACTGCTGGGCCACCGCGATGCGGCTCTTGCCCTGGATGTCCGCCTCGCGCATGGAGCCGCTGACGTCCAGGACGAGGTCGACCCGGGGCGCCTCCTTGGTCGCGGGAGCGGCGCCGGCTGATGGTTCGTCGGCGTGGGCGGGCAGGCCGAGGAGCAGCGAGGCGCCCGTTATCGCCACTGCTGCCAGCAGGCTGCCGAGCCTGGTCTGTGGTCGTCGTCCGGTAGTCACCCGGCCGATCCTAGGGCGTGTCCGACAATTCCCGCCGGGTGCGCGACGCCGGTGCACGCACCTCGCCGCGTTGTCGTCGGTCGCCGATGCTCCGCATGGACTCCCTCCTCCGCCTTGCGATGCACGCACCCCGACGCCGCGCCCTGATCCGACGCCAATTGTCGGACACGCCCTGGGGATCATCAGTTCGCCATGGCGAAACGAGTCCGGATCGTGCCTCAACCAGCCCCGGCGCGAACTCCGGTGCACAGTTGGGGAATCCGTACGTTCACGGCGGTCTTACGCGGCGTGGATAGCCTTCCTTTCACGACGGACTGGAGCGGGGGGAGCGATGGAGCTGACGGCGGTCGGCAAGCGGTACGGGCGGCGGGAGCGGTGGATCCTGCGCGGGGTCGACCTGGCGGTCGGGCCGGGCGAGCTGGTGCGGATCGCCGGGCGGAACGGGAGCGGCAAGTCGACGCTGCTGCGGCTGGTCGCCGGGATCGAGCGGCCGAGCACGGGGCGGGTGGCGCGGCCCGGCCCGGCGGCGTACGTGCCCGAGCGCTTCCCGCCGGCGCTGCCCTTCGACGCCGCCTCCTACCTGCTGCGGGTGGGGCGGGTGCACGGGCTGTCGGCGGAGCGGGCGCGGCGGCGGGCGGGGGAGCTGCTGGACCGGTTCGGTGTCGCGGACCGGGCGGGCACGCCGTTGAGCCGGCTGTCGAAGGGCACCTGCCAGAAGGTCGCGGTCGCCCAGGCGCTGCTCCCCGAGGCGCGGGTGCTGCTGCTGGACGAGGCGTGGACCGGGCTGGACCCGGAGGCCCGGGCGGTGCTGGACGAGGCCGCCGCCGAGCGGGCGGCGGCGGGCGGCACGGTGCTGTTCGTCGACCACGACCCGGCCCGGCTGGCCGGGTCGACCAGCGCCGCGTACCGGGTCGGTACGGACGGCGTGCTGCGGCCGGTCGAGGACGGGGTGCCGGAGCCGGCGGCGGGCGGCCCGGTGATGGAGGTCGAGGTGGACGTCCCGGACGGCGCCCCGCTGCCCACGGCGCTGCCGGGGGCGCCGGAGGTCACCGCGCTGGCCGGGACGGCGGTGCGGCTGGCGGTGCCGGCCGCGCACTCGGACGCGCTGCTGCGCCGGCTGCTGCTGGGCCGCCCGGCCGTCCGGGTGCTGGCGGTGCGTCGGCGCGAGGAGGGGGAGCGGTGACGGCGCGGATCGGTGCGCTGACCCGGTACCACCTGGAGCTGCTGCTGCGCTCGCACGCCTGGCTGCCGCCGTTCCTGGCGTACGCGGTGCTGCTGGTGGTCGGGGTGGCGGCGGGGGACCCGCTGCTGGGCGGCCTCGGCTTCGGCGCGGGGGTGCTGCTGCCGGTGAGCGCCTGGTACGTGCGCAGTGCGCTGAGCGCGGAGCCGCCGGCCTCGCGGGCCTGCCTGGTGGCGGCGGCGGGCCCGGTCCGGGTCCACCTGGGGGCGCTGCTGGCGGCGCTGACGGTGTCGCTGGTGCTGGCGGTCGGTCAGGTGGCGGCGGTCTGGTGGACCAGCGGGCCGGTGGTCGGCCAGGGGGCGCGGCAGGAACCGGGGACCGGGCCGGCGGTGCTGGCCGGGCTGGTGGCCTCCGTGGTCTGCGCGCTGCTGGGGGTGCTGGCCGGGGCGGTGGCGAACCGTCCGGTGCTGGTCCACGCGCAGTACGGCATCCCGGCGGCGCTGGGGCTGGCCACGCTGCTGCTGGTGGTGCCGGCCTCGCCGGCCAACGCGGCGGTGCGCGGGCTGGTGTCGGCAGCCCGGACCGGCCGGGTCACGGTGCCGTGGCCGAGCCTGCTGGCCGCCGCCGTCCTGCTGGCGGCGGTCGGCGCGGGGGTGGCGGCGCTGGCCGGGCGGCGGCCGGAGTGAGGGCCGGGGGCGGATCGGCGGGCCCGGGTGATTCGGGCATCGGCGGACACACCGTGGCGGAGTGTCAAAAATACGGATAGCACTCGTTAGGGTGACGAACCGGGACACGGGCGCCGCCGCACCGGCGCCCGGACCCTCCCCGCTAGACCGCGACCCCCAGGACGGTCCGTGGCGACACCCTCCGCCGTGCCGAGATCCGCCGCCGGGCCGAGCCGGCCGGTGCCGACCAGGCGCACCACCGAGCTCGTCCTGGTGGTCGGCGCCGTCCTGATCGCCGTGTTCGGCTACGTCGAGGTCGGCGTCAACCTGGACGGCCACGTCCCGGCCGACGCGGCCGAGTACGGCGCCGCGCTGGGCGTGCTCGCCCTGGCGGCGCACGCCGTGGTCCGGTGGCGGGCCCGGTACGCGGACCCGCTGCTGCTGCCGATCGCGGTGCTGCTGAACGGGATCGGGCTGGTGGTGATCTACCGGCTCGACCGGGCCACCCCGGGGCGCGGCGCCGCCTCCACCCAACTGCTCTGGTCGGCGCTGGGGGTGGCGCTGTTCATCGCGGTGGTGCTGCTGGTGCGCGACCACCGGCGGCTGCGGCGCTACGCGTACGTCGGGGCGCTGGTGGCGCTGGTCCTGCTGGTGCTGCCGATCTTCTTCCCGCCGGTGTACGGCTCCCGGATCTGGGTCGTGATCGGGCCGCTCTCCTTCCAGCCCGGGGAGTTCGCCAAGATCCTGCTGGCGGTCTTCTTCGCCGCGTACCTGGCGGTGCACCGGGACGCGCTGGCGCTGACCGGCCGCCGGGTCTGGCGCTGGCAGCTGCCGCGCGGGCGGGTGCTCGGGCCGGTGCTGCTGATCTGGGCGGCGTTCGTCGGCGTCCTGGTGCTGGAGACCGACCTCGGCACCTCGCTGCTGTTCTTCGGCCTGTTCGTGGTGATGCTCTACGTGGCGACCGCGCGCACCGGCTGGATCGCGATCGGCCTCGGCCTGGCCGCCGTCGGGGCGGTGACGGTGGGCTGGCTCTCGCCGCACGTGCACAGCCGGGTCGCGGACTGGCTGGACCCGCTGGGCTCGATCGAGGCGGGCCGGGGCGCCAACCAGATCGCCCAGTCGCTGTTCGCCTTCGCCTGGGGCGGCGAGCTGGGCACCGGGCTCGGCAACGGGCACTCGGTGCTGATCGGCTTCGCCGCCAAGTCGGACTTCATCCTCGCCACGATCGGCGAGGAGCTCGGGCTGACCGGGCTGACCGCGGTGTTCCTGCTGTACGCGGCGCTGGTCTCGCGGGGCTTCCGGACCGGCATCGCGCTGCGCGACCCGTTCGGGCGGCTGCTGGCGATCGGGCTGGCCGCGATCGTCGGCCTCCAGGTGTTCGTGGTGGCGGGCGGGGTGCTCGCGCTGATCCCGCTGACCGGGATGACCATGCCGTTCATCGCCCAGGGCGGCTCCTCGGTGGTCACCAACTGGATCATCGTCGCGCTGCTCGTGCGGATGAGCGACGACGCCCGCCGGCCCGTGACCGGGGAGGTCTGATGGCGCGCGTCCGGGCCAGGGGCAACGGCCCGCAGGGGCTGCCCGGCATCTCGGTCACCGGGCGCCGGGCGGGCACCTTCTGCCTGCTGCTGGTCGCGGCGCTGTGCGTGCAGGCCACCCGGGTGCAGGTGTTCCAGGCGCAGGACCTCGACCGCAACAGCGCCAACCAGCGGCTCACCGTCGAGCGGTACGCCCAGCCGCGCGGCGACATCCTGGTCGGCCCGGACCCGGTGACCGGTTCCGAGCCGACCGGCGGCCGGTACGCGTACAAGCGCGGCTACACCGACGGCCCGACCTACGCGGCGGTCACCGGCTTCGCCTCGCAGGCGTACGGCACCACCCAGCTGGAGGGGACCGAGGACGAGCTGCTGACCGGCACCGACGGACGGCTGGCGGGCTGGTCGGTCTGGGACGCCGTCTCGCGCCGGCAGAACCCCGGCGGGGACGTCCACACCACGCTGAACCGGGCCGCCCAGCAGGCCGCGATGCGCGGGCTCGGCGACCAGAAGGGCGCGGTCGCCGCGATCGAGCCGGCCACCGGGCGGATCCTGGCGCTGGCCAGCACGCCCTCCTACGACCCGGGCTCCTTCGCCGGGTACGGCGCCGACGACCAGGAGGCCTGGAACCGGCTGCAGGCCGACGCCGACCAGCCGATGCTCAACCGGGCGCTGCGCCAGACCTACCCGCCGGGTTCGACCTTCAAGGTGGTCACCGCCGCGGCCGCGCTGGCGGCCGGGGTGGTCACCGACCCGGCCGCGCCGACCGGGGCGCCCTTCCCGTACGTGCTGCCCGGCACGACCACGCCGCTGGTCAACGACACCCCGGCCTGCGACCGGGCCGACCTGTCGCTGGCCGCCGCGATGACCGCCAGCTGCAACAGCGTGCTCGGCTACCTGGGGGTGCGGACCGGGCTGGACCGGATGGCCGAGATGGCCGGGAACCTCGGCTTCAACGACGCGAGGCTGGACGTCCCGGTGCGGGCGGCCCGGTCGAACTTCGACACCCGGATGGACGAGTCGCAGCTGGCGCTCTCCTCGATCGGGCAGTTCGACACGGCGGCCACCCCGCTGACGATGGCGATGGTCGCGGCCGGGGTGGCCAACGACGGGACGGTGATGCGGCCACAGCTCGTGGACCGGCTGACCAGGAGCGACGGCACCACGGTGCAGCTGATGAAGCCGGCCGTGTACCGGCGGGCGATGACCCCGGCGGTGGCCGGGCAGGTGCGCGGGCTGATGACCGGCGTGGTGGAGAACGGCACCGGCGGCAACGCCCGGATCGCCGGGGCGGTGGTCGGCGGCAAGACCGGGACGGCCCAGCACGGGGTGGGCAACAGCGGGACGCCGTACGCCTGGTTCATCGCCTGGGCGGCGCCGGCCGGCTCGGACGCGGTGCCGCCGGTGGCGGTCGCCGTGGTGGTCGAGGACAGCGGGGCCACGGACGTCACGGGTGGCGCGCTGGCGGCGCCGATCGCCCGGTCGGTGATGCGGGCGGTGCTCGGCGGATGATCTCCGCAGGTGCGCTGAGCTGCTGCTTTAGCGACCGGGCGGAGGATGCGCCGTTTGCGAAGTGTCCGGTTTGTACATCGATATGCGCCGATTCGTACAATGCGCTGGTTGGGACTGTTCGTTTGCGACACTGGTGCTTTCGCGGGGTACTGTCCCATGTTTGTTCGGTTGGTCCCCGATGACACCCCCTGGCATGTCGGGTGACCGACTGCAAGGACACCCTCCCCCGCCCAGAAGGACCGTGGTTTTGGCCAGCAACACCATCGGTGCGCGTCTGCTGCGACGCAAGCCCGTCTCGACACTGATCGCCGAGACCGAAGGCGAGGACGTCCTCCCGGCCGGCGCACCCGAGGAGGGCGGGCGCTCCGGCATCCACCTGCGCCGCTCGATCGGCCTGTGGCAGCTGTCCTCGATCGGCATCGGCGCGACCATCGGCACCGGCATCTTCTTCGTGCTGAACACCGCGGTGCCCTCGGCCGGCCCGGCCGTCATCCTGTCCTTCGTGATCGCCGCGGTCACCGCCGGACTCACCGCGCTCTGCTACGCCGAGATGGCCTCCGCGATCCCGGTCTCCGGCTCCTCGTACTCCTACGCCTACGCCACCCTCGGCGAGGGCGTCGCCTTCGCCGTCGGCATCTGCCTGCTGATGGAGTACGGCGTCTCCGCCTCCGCGATCGCGGTGACCTGGGCCGAGTACCTGAACAAGTTCCTCGACCTGACCTTCGGGGTCACGATCCCCGAGCAGCTCTCCGGGGCGCCGGACAGCGGCCACTGGTTCAACCTGCCGGCGCTGCTGCTGGTCTTCATGGTCTGCTTCCTGCTGATCCGCGGCGTCAGCGAGTCGGTCAAGGTCAACGCGGTGATGGTCGCGATCAAGATCGCGATCCTGCTGATGTTCATCGGCATCGCGCTCACCGGCTTCCACTCCGGCAACCTGACCCCGTTCATGCCGCTCGGCATCAGCGGCGTGCAGATCGCCGCGTCCAGCATCTTCTTCTCCTTCATCGGCCTGGACGCCGTGTCCACCGCCGGTGAGGAGGTCAAGAACCCGCGCCGCACCCTGCCGCTGGCGATCATCATCTCGCTGGTCGTGGTGACCCTGCTCTACATCCTGGTCGCGCTGGCCGGCATCGGCGCCCAGCCGTGGACCAAGTTCGACGGCCAGGAGGCCGGCCTCGCCCAGATCCTCCAGGACATCACCGGCCAGAGCTGGCCCGCGATCGTCTTCGCGATCGGCGCGATCGTCTCGATCTTCAGCATCACCCTCGTGGTGATCTACGGCCAGACCCGCATCCTGTACTCGATGGGCCGCGACGGCATGCTGCCCAAGCGCTTCGCCAAGCTCTCCCCGCGCAGCGGCACCCCGGTCTGGAACACCGTCGTGGTGGGCCTCGGCGTCGGCGCGCTGGCCGCGTTCATCCCGCTGCGGGTCCTGGCCGACATCACCAGCCTCGGAACGCTCATCGCCTTCTCGGTGGTCTCGATCGGCGTGATCGTGCTGCGCCGCACCCAGCCCGACCTGCCGCGCGGCTTCAAGGTGCCCGGCTACCCCGTCGTCCCGCTGATCAGCGTCGGCTTCTGCGTCTACCTGATCACCGGCCTGCACGCCGACACCTTCCGGGCCGGGGCGATCGCCCTCGTCGTCGCCGTGGTCGTCTACTTCGGCTACAGCATCAAGCACTCCCGACTGGAGCAGGCCGAGCCGCAGTCCGCGCCCTCGGACAGCGCCGCCGGCTGACCCGGAGGCAAACCCCGTGTGAAGGGCCGCCGACCGCCACCGCGTCCGGCGGCCCTTTTCACGCCAACGCCCGTCCGGTGTCCGACACCATGGCGACAGGGCCCGGCTCCCACCCATAACCTTCCACCATGGTGAGCACCCGCACGCCCGGCTACCCCCGCCCGCGCGGCCGCTTCACCGGCCGCGGCGGAACGCCGGCCCAGACCTCCACGACCGAGGCGCCGGCCAGGCCACGACGGCCGCAGCGCGGCCTCTCCGTCCGGCCCTTCCCCCGCCAGCGCGGCGAGAGCACGTTTCCGCCCACGCCCGCCCGGCTGAACACCGCCCGGCTGGCCGGGCTCGCCTCGACACGGACCGTCCAACTGCTCGGCTGCCTCGTCGCGGCCGGCTGGGCCGCCGCCTTCCCGCTCGTCTCCGACCTGCCCAACCAGCGGCAGTGGGGCCTGATCGCGGCCCCCGGCTACGTGCTGGCCGGAGTGCTCTGCCTGACCCTGCCGCGCCGCTTCGCGGCCAAGGCGGCCGCCTCGGTCGCCCTGGTCGGGGCCGTCCTGGTGCCGCTCGGGCTGCTCGCCCTGCAGGGCCGCCACCAGTCCGAGGTCATGGTGGTCGAACGCTCGGCCCACCTGCTGCTCACCACCGGCACCGCGTACCTGCCGCACCCGGCGGTGGTCACCGACTACAACCCGTACCTGCCGGCGATGTCCCTGTTCGGGATGCCGCGCCAGCTGTTCGGCGACTCCACCGCTTTCGCGCGGGTCGCCGGGGACGCCCGGATCTGGTTCGCGCTGACCTTCTTCGTCTGCATGCTGGCCGCCTGGCGGCTGCTGCGGCCCGCCCGCCCCGGCGGCGGTGACGGGCGCGCGCCGCTGCTGCCGCTGGCCGTCCTCACCGCCTCGCCGCTGATCGCGCTCGCCCTGGTGGTCGGCGGGGTGGACCTGCCGCTGATCGGCGTCTGCTGCCTGGCCATGGCGCTCGCCGAGCGGGACCGCACGGTCGCCGCCGGGCTGGTGCTCGCCCTCGCCTGCACCCTGAAGTGGACGGCCTGGCCCGCGCTGCCGGTGGCCGTCCTGCTGCTCTGGCGGCTGTACGGCCGGCGCCCGGCGGCCCGGACCGCGCTGATCGGTGTCGGGGTGAGCGCGCTGGTGATCCTGCCCTCCGCGCTGACCCAGGCCGACGCGCTGCGCGAACAGGTGGTGCGCTTCCCGCTCGGGATGACGGCGATCCGCACCCCGGCGGGCAGCCCGCTGCCCGGCAAGGTGCTGGCCGGCTTCGGGCCGACCGGGCACGCGATCTCGCTGGCGCTGATGACCGTGGCCCTGGTCGCGGTGGCGATCTGGCTGCTGGCCCGGCCGCCGGTCTCCGCGATCGCCGCGGCCGACCTGCTGGCCGCCGGGCTCGCGATCGCCTTCATGCTGGCCCCGGCCGGGCGGTTCGGGTACCTGGCGCTGCCGGCGGTGCTGGTGATCTGGCCCCGGCTGGCGGCCCGGCGCTGGAGCAGCCGGCGCCCGGTCCCGCCGGGCCGGGTGCGGCGGGGAAGGCCGCAGCCCGCCCTGCCGCGAGGCTGAGCGGGCTGTCGGCGGCCCGCCCGGATCCGGGCGGGCGGGGGCTTGCGGGGGCTCAGCGGCCGCCGGCGGCCTTCAGGATGGAGGCGACGGCCGGGCCGGCCGCGTCCACGCCGTGGCCGCCGCCCTGCACCTCGGCGGCCACCGCGACGTTGCCGCGGTAGGCGGTGAACCAGCTGTTGGTGACGTCGACCCCGGCGACCTCGGCGGAGCCGGTCTTGGCACCCGCGTTGTCGGTGATGCCGGCCATCACGTCCCTGGCGGTGCCGCCGGTGGCGGTGGCCGCCATCATCGCCTTCAGCTTGGCGTCGACGTCCGGGGAGAGCGGGCGGGCGGCCTTCTGCTGCGGCAGCTCGGCGACCAGGATCGGCTGCTTGAACTCGCCGCTCTGCACGGTGGCGGTGACCGAGGCGATGGCCAGCGGGTTCATCTGGACCTTGCCCTGGCCGATGTAGTTCATGGCCTGCTCGTCCTTGCTGCCCGGCGCCGCCGGAACCTTGCCGTCGGTGTTCGGCAGGCCGGTCTTCCACTCCAGGCCGATGCCGAACACGTCCTTGGCCGTGCCGTTCAGCGTCTCGGGCTTGAGGCTGGTCAGGCCCTGGTTGATGAAGGCGGTGTTGCAGGACATCATGAAGTCCTGCTGGAGCGTGTTGTTCGGGAAGGCGCCCGGGAACGAGTTCGGGATCGCGTGCGGGTTGCTGCTCTTCTCCGGGCAGGCCACCACGGTGTCCGGGTTGACGCCGTTCTCCAGCAGCGCCGCCGAGGTGACGATCTTCATCGTCGAGCCCGGGGCGAGCAGCCCGGCGAAGGCCCGGTTCTGGCCGGTGGCCGGCGAGTTGGCGAAGGCCAGCACCTGACCGGTGCTCGGCTCGATCGCGACGATGGAGCCGGGCTTGCCCGCCAGGTCGGTCATCGCCTTCTCGGCGGCGGCCTGGAGGGTGTTGTCGATGGTGAGCTTGAACGGCTTGCCGGGCTTCGGCTCGACGATCGTGAACAGCTTGTCCTGGGGGCCCTTGCCGGCCGGGTCGGAGATCACCACCGCGCTGCCCGCGTCCTGGTCCTTGGCCGGGTCCGGCGGCAGCAGCTTGTTGGCGTTGTCCTGGAGGGTGGTCAGCAGCGACTGGGTGAGCGAGGCGCCCTGGACCGGCTTGCCGTTGCGGTCGACCACGGTGGACGGCGGGGCGAAGACCGGCTGGACGGCGATGGTCTCGTTGCCGGACAGGTGGGGGTGGATCACCGACGGCGCCCAGTGCACGGCCGGGGTGTTGTCGCTCATCTTCACGACGCCCAGGAAGCCCTGGTAGTCCCAGGCCCGGTTGGTGCCCGCGAACTCGGCGCGCGCCTTGTAGGACATCAGCGTGCCGGTGGGCGCGGGCGTGGCGGCCGCGGACGGCGAGTCGCCGGCGCCCGGCGTGCCGGTGGCGCCCGGGGTCGCGGAGGCCCCGGCGGTCGGCTTGGCGGCCGGGGCGGGGGTGCCGGTGGCGGCGGAGAAGACCTGCTGGGTGGTCGGGCCGAAGGGGGTGAGGGTCAGCGCGCTCGGCTTGACCTGGTCCCGGAAGGCGGTCAGACCGGCGGTGGCCGCGGCCGGGTCGTCGGTCAGCGAGGCCGCCTTGGCGATGTCGCCGGCCGCCCAGGCCGTCAGGAAGTCCTTCAGTCCGGCCGTCGCCTGGTCGGCGGTCGGCGGCTCGGCGACCACGGTGCGCGGCTTCTTGCCACCGGATACGCCGTCCGACTCGCTCACCAGGCTGTACACGCCGTAGCCGCCGCCCGCGAGGACGGCGATGGACACGCCGGTGATGATGCCGATCTTCGCGCCACTGCGCATGGTGCAGGTCCCCCAGGGGTCTCGCGGCCGGGCGCAACCGGCGGGGCCGGAAACGCGGTACCCCTCCACCCTAGGCAGCGCGGATCGGTGCGCCGGCGAATCGCCCGGCACTTGTGACGGATCTGGTACGTGTTGTGCACCGCATACGGACGGTTCGCGGGAACGCGGTGTGTCCGGGGCAGCGGGTCAGATCCAGGTGTTGAACCACATCCGGCGGCGCCAGTCCTCCAGCGGGATGGTCTGCCCGGTGAACAGCGGATAGAAGAAGAGGAAGTTCCAGACGATCAGCAGGACCAGCAGTCCGGCCGCCGCGGAGCCGATGATCCGGCGGTCCCGGGAGGCGCCGGCCGGCCCGATCAGGGCGCCGATCAGCATCGTCACCGCGAGCACCAGGAACGGGACGAAGACCACCGCGTAGAAGAGGAAGATCGTCCGCTGCTGGTAGGCGAACCAGGGCAGGTAGCCGGCGGCCAGGCCGCAGAGCAGCGCGCCGGCCCGCCAGTCCCGCCGGGCCGCCCAGCGCCACAGGCAGTAGGCCAGCGCCGCGATGCCCGTCCACCACAGCAGCGGGGTGCCGATGCCCAGCACCTCGCGGGCGCAGTCGGCGGCGGTGCAGCCGGCCTGGCCGTACTTGGGGGACTCGTAGAAGAAGGACACCGGCCGGCCCAGCACCAGCCAGGACCACGGGTTGGACTGGTAGGTGTGCGGGTCGCTCAGGCCGACGTGGAACTCGTAGACCGTGGTGTGGTAGTGCCACAGCGAGCGCAGGGCCTCGGGTATCCACGGGAAGTCGGTGGAGCGGCCGACCGCCCAGTCCCGGCCCCAGCCGCCCTGGCCGGGAGCGGTGCTGCTGGCGAACCAGCCCCACCAGGACGCGATGTAGACCGCGACCGCGACCACGACCACCGAGACGAAGGCCGGCAGCACGTCCCGGGCGAGCACCGCCACGAACGGGCGCGGGGCGCCGGCCAGGCGGCGGGCGCCGACGTCCCAGAGCACCGTGAGCAGCCCGAAGGCCGCCGCGACGTACAGGCCGCTCCACTTGGTGGCGCAGGTCAGGCCGACGCAGACGCCGGCCGCGATCCGGTACGGGCGCCAGCCCAGGCCCAGCCGCTGGGCGAGCCGGGCGTCCTCGACCCCGCCCAGCCGCCGGGCCAGCAGGGCCCGGGTGCGGTCGCGGTCCAGCAGCAGGAAGCCGAAGGCGGCGAGGGTCCAGAACATCACCACCAGGTCGAGCAGGGCGGCCCGGCTGAGCACCAGGTGCAGGCCGTCCACCGCGAGCAGCAGGCCCGCCACGCAGCCCAGCAGGGTGGAGCGGAACATCCGGCGGGCGATCCGGGCCACCATCAGCACCGACAGGGTGCCGAGCAGGGCCACCGCGAACCGCCAGCCGAAGGGGTTCATGCCGAACAGCTGCTCGCCCAGGCCGATGATCCACTTGCCGACCGGCGGGTGCACCACGTACGAGGGCGTCGCCCGGTACGGGACGGCCGCGCCCGGCGTCATGATCGTGGTGTTGGCGTCCTCCGGCCAGTTGATCTCGTAGCCGCCGTGCCAGAGCGCGTACGCGTCCTTGGCGTAGTACGTCTCGTCGAAGATGATCGCGTGCGGCTGCCCCAGGTTCGTGAACCGCAGGAGGCCGGCGAAGACCGCCACCGCGACCGGACCCAGCCAGCCGGCCCAGCGGCAGAGGAAGAACCACAGGCCCTGCGGCAGCGAGACGCCCAGCCGCAGCAGCAGCGGCGACTGCGGCACGTCCCGGGGCGTCACCCGGGGGCCGTCCGGCATCGGCGGGGCCAGGCGCTCGGTGAGCGTCCCGGTGGGGCGGGCCGTGTAGCCGAACCGGGCCAGGCGCTCGCGCCAGCCGGCCGGCCCGTCCTGCGGTGGGCGGGGGGACGGCAGGCCGACGCCGCCGTACGCGGAGTGGTCCGTACCAGTGGGCGCCTGGGCCGCCGTGTCGCCGTTCATCCGCCACATCGTAGGGGCGCTCTTCGCACGCGTGTCCGCTCCCTCGGAAGCTGACCGAATCGTCACCAAAAACCCCGGGCGCCCGACAGCTGCGAGGATGGGGACCGTGACAGGAGTACTCGTTCTCGCAGGCACCCCCATCGGCGACGTCTCGGACGCCCCGCCCCGGCTCGTCGACGAACTGGCCACGGCGGACGTGATCGCGGCCGAGGACACCCGGCGGCTGCGCCGGCTCACCCAGGCACTCGGGGTGACCCCGGCGGGCCGGGTGGTCTCCTACTTCGAGGGGAACGAGGTCGGCCGCACCCCCGAACTGGTCGAGGCGCTGCTCGGCGGCGCCCGGGTGCTGCTGGTCACCGACGCCGGCATGCCCTCGGTCTCCGACCCCGGCTACCGGCTGGTCGCCGCCGCCGTGGCCGCCGACGTCAAGGTCACCGCGGTGCCCGGGCCCTCGGCGGTGCTCACCGCCCTCGCGCTGTCCGGCCTGCCGGTGGACCGCTTCACCTTCGAGGGCTTCCTGCCGCGCAAGAGCGGCGACCGGGCCCGGCAGCTCGCCTCGATCGCCGCCGAACCGCGCACCATGGTCTTCTTCGAGGCGCCGCACCGGATCGCCGAGGCGCTGACCGCGATGGCCGGGGCGTTCGGGCCGGAGCGGCCGGCCGCCGTCTGCCGCGAGCTCACCAAGACCTACGAGGAGGTCAAGCGCGGGCCGATCGGCGAGCTGGCCGCCTGGGCGGCCGAGGGCGTCAGGGGCGAGATCACCGTCGTGGTCTCCGGCGCCCCGCCGGCCGCGCCCCAGGAGCTCACCCCGGCCGAGCTGGCCCGGCTGGTGGCCGTCCGCGAGGAGGCCGGGGAGCGCCGCAAGGAGGCCATCGCGGCCGTCGCGGTGGAGCTCTCGCTGCCCAAGCGGGAGGTCTTCGACGCGGTCGTGGCGGCGAAGCGGGAAGGCCTGGAAAGCGGCCTGGGAAAGGGGTGAATTCCGGGGGTTGCGTTGCTCACGGGGAGTCGTACCGTGGAGAGAAGGCCCCGGTAAACACCAGCTGAGCTGAAGTTTCGGCCGCGCTTCCCGGACCCTGCGAGGATTTTCGTATAGGTCTGACCAACGCGCATCCAAGTCTTCACAAGCCGGGCATCGGCCGGGGCGGTCCGGGCATTTCCTGGAAGGGAAAGACCCAGCCGGACGAGCGTCCGGCGGGCGCTGGGAGACGGCCATGAGCGATGTAGTCGGTACCCCCCGCAGTGGCAGCGCACTGAGCACCGCCGGTCTGGCCGGCCGGCCGCACACTCCCGTCGAGACCGTACGGGAGGCCTACTCCTTCGCGTGCCTGCGCTGCGGGTACGGCTGGGAGCAGGCGTACGACATCGAACACCACGTGGCCAACGACGGGCACGTCGTGTTCGAGTACCACGCCAACGGCGTCCGGGTGCCGTCCCCGCTGCTCAAGCCGACCTGCCCGGGCTGCGGCGGCCACACCGTGCGGATCATGCGCGAGGGCCGGGTCGCCTCCGCCGACCAGGCCTGGCAGCACGCCCCCGGCTACCCGGCGCACGCCGAGCCGGCCGGGGCGCCCGCGGCGGCCGAGCCCACCCGGCCGCGCGGACGCTGGGCCCGGTTCTGGTCGCGGCTGCTGGGCTGACACCGGGGCGACGGAACGGGGACCGCCCCCGGCCGGGAACAACTCGGTCGAGGGCGGTCCGCGTGCCCGACTAAGCTTTCCGACCATGGCGGCCACTGCAGACCACAGCACCACCGGGGCGAGCACCCCGGCGTACTACGTTTCCACCCCGATCTACTACGTCAACGATCGCCCGCACCTCGGCCACGCGTACACCACCGTGGCGGGCGACGTCCTCACCCGCTGGCACCGCCAGCGCGGCGAGAAGGTGTGGTACCTGACCGGCACCGACGAGCACGGTCAGAAGATCATGCGGACCGCCGAGGCGAACGGCGTCAGCCCGCAGGAGTGGTGCGACAAGCTGGTCGAGGAGGCCTGGAAGCCGCTCTGGCAGCACCTGGAGATCGCCAACGACGACTTCATCCGCACCACCGAGGAGCGGCACACCGCCCGGGTGCAGGAGTTCGTCCAGGACCTGTACGACAAGGGCGAGATCTACAAGGGCGGCTACTCCGGCCCGTACTGCGTCGGCTGCGAGGAGTTCAAGCTCCCCTCCGAGCTGCTCGACGGCGCCACCGAGGACGAGAAGCTCTGCTCCGTGCACAAGCGGCCCGTCGAGTGGCTGGAGGAGGAGAACTACTTCTTCCGCCTCTCCGCCTACGGCCCGCAGCTGCTGGAGTTCTACGCGGCGAACCCGGACTTCATCCAGCCCGCCTCGGCCCGCAACGAGGTGCTGCGCTTCGTCGAGCAGGACCTCAAGGACCTCTCGATCTCCCGCTCCACCTTCGACTGGGGCGTGCCGCTGCCCTGGGACGAGAAGCACGTCCTCTACGTGTGGGTCGACGCGCTGCAGAACTACATCACCGCGGCCGGCTACGGCAGCGACCCGGAGCGCTTCGCCGAGCTGTGGCCCGCCTCGGTCCACCTCGTCGGCAAGGACATCCTGCGGTTCCACGCCGTCATCTGGCCCGCCATGCTGATGGCCGCCGGGCTGCCGCTGCCCAAGCGGGTCGTCGCCAACGGCTGGCTGATGGTCGGCGGCGAGAAGATGTCCAAGTCCAACCTGACCGGCATCGCGCCCACCGACCTCACCTCGCACTTCGGCGTGGACGCGTACCGCTACTACTTCCTGCGGGCGATCCCGTTCGGCACCGACGGCTCGTTCTCCTGGGAGGACTTCACCGCCCGGTACACCTCCGAGCTGGCCAACGACTTCGGCAACCTGGCCTCCCGGGTCGCCGCGATGGTCGGCAAGTACTTCGACGGGGTGCTGCCCGCCGCCACCGCCGCGGGCGACGCCGAGCAGGCCGTCGCCGACGGGCTGACCAGGGCCGTCGAGACGGCCGACCGGAAGATCGGCGAGGAGCTGGACTTCGCCGGCGGCCTCGCGGCGATCTTCGAGTTCGTCAAGCAGGTCAACGGCTACCTCACCGAGCAGGAGCCCTGGAAGGTCGCCAAGGACGACTCGGCCGAGGGCCGGGCCCGCCTGGCCACCATCCTCTACACCGCCGCCGAGGCGCTGCGCGCCACCGCCGTGCTGCTCAACCCGGTGATGCCGACCACCGCCGAGAAGCTGTGGGTCTCGCTGGGCGCCGAGGCCGCCGGGCTGGGCGCGCTCTCCGCGCAGACCGTCGCCACCGTCGCCGACTGGGGCCGGCTGCCCGCCGGTGCCACCGTCACCAAGGGCGAGATCCTCTTCCCGCGCCTCGAAGAGAAGCCGACCGCCTGACATGGCCGCCAAGGACGACGCCCGGTCGACCCCGCCGCCGCTGCCGGAACCCCTGGCAGTGGCGGTGGCCGACTCGCACACCCACCTCGACATGCAGTCCGGCACCCCCGCCGAGGGCCTGGCGAAGGCCGCCTCGGTCGGGGTCACCACGGTGGTCCAGGTGGGCTGCGACGTGCCCGGCTCGCGCTGGGCCGCCGAACTGGCGGCGCGGTACGAGCAGGTGCACGCGGCCGTCGCCCTGCACCCGAACGAGGCGCCGCGGATCTTCCTCGGCGACGCGGACGGCTGGTCCGGCCAGCAGCGGAAGGCCGGCGGCGCCGCCGCGCTCGACGAGGCGCTCGCCGAGATCGACCGGCTCGCCGCACTGCCGCAGGTGGTGGCGGTCGGCGAGACCGGCCTGGACTACTTCCGCACCGGGCCGGAGGGCGTGGACATCCAGAAGGAGTCGTTCCGCCGCCACATCGAGATGGCCAAGCGGCACGGCAAGGCCCTGGTCATCCACGACCGGGACGCCCACGAGGACGTCATCGCCGTCCTGCTGGCGGAGGGCGCCCCGGAGCGGACGGTCTTCCACTGCTACTCCGGCGACGCGCAGATGGCGAAGACCTGCGCCGAGCACGGCTGGTACCTCTCCTTCGCCGGCCCGGTCACCTTCAAGGCCAACCAGCCGCTGCGCGACGCCCTGCTCGCCACCCCGCTGGACCGGGTCCTGGTCGAGACCGACGCCCCCTTCCTCACCCCGCACCCGTACCGCGGCCGCCCGAACGCCCCGTACCTGATCCCGGTCACGGTGCGCTCGATGGCGGCCACCCTGGGCCTGGCCGAGGACGAGCTGTCCACGGCCATCGCGGCGAACACCGCCCGGGCCTTCGGGTACTGACGCCGGGGCCCCGGGGCCCGAGCGCGCGCTCGGGGCCGCGTCCGGATCGGCGCGTGGTCGGGCCCCGTCCGGATCGGCGCGTCCGGACGGCGGCCCCGGCGCCCGTATCCTTGGCGCGTGAGCACCACCGACCCCACCTCTGACAGCCGCCCCCAGCCTCCGGCCGGGGGGACCCCCTTGCTGGGCAGTGCCGACATCCGGGAGCTGGCGGCCGCGTTCGGCGTGAAGCCGACCAAGCAGCGCGGGCAGAACTTCGTCATCGACGGCAACACCGTGCGGCGGATCGTCCGGGCCGCCGAGGTGACGGAGCAGGACGCGGTGGTGGAGGTCGGGCCCGGGCTCGGCTCGCTCACGCTGGCGCTGCTGGAGGTCGCGCGGCACGTGACCGCGGTCGAGATCGACCCGGTGCTGGCGCGGCACCTGCCGGACACCGTCGCCGCCCGGATGCCCGGCAAGGCGGACGCCTTCGACCTGGTGTTCAGCGACGCCATGGAGGTCACCGAGCTGCCCGGCCCGGCGCCCACCGCGCTCGTCGCCAACCTCCCGTACAACGTCGCGGTGCCCGTCCTGCTGCACATGCTGGCGACCTTCCCCAGCATCGAGCGGACCCTGGTGATGGTGCAGAGCGAGGTCGCCGACCGGCTCGCCGCCAAGCCGGGCAACAAGGTGTACGGCGTCCCGTCGGTCAAGGCCAACTGGTACGCCGAGGTGAAGCGGGCCGGCGCCATCGGGCGGAACGTGTTCTGGCCCGCCCCCAACGTCGACTCCGGGCTGGTCTCGCTGATCCGCCGCGAGCCGCCGAAGACCACCGCCAGCCGCGAGGAGGTGTTCGCGGTGGTCGACGCCGCGTTCGCCCAGCGGCGCAAGACCCTGCGCGCCGCGCTGGCCGGCTGGGCGGGCTCCGCCGCCGGGGCCGAGCAGGCGCTCGCGGCGGCCGGCATCGACCACAGGCTGCGCGGCGAGATGCTGACGGTGGAGCAGTTCGCCGCGATCGCCGAGCACAAGCCCGCCCAGGCCGAGGGGGCCGAGGGGGCCGGGCAGCGGACCGGCCGGGCCGGGGCCGCCGAGCGCAAGCCGGTCCGGTCCGCGGCTGCCGAGCCCGGGGCCGCCGAGCCCGGGGCCGCCGAGCCCGCTGAGCCGGCGCCCGCGTCCGCCGAGCAGACGACCGAGGACAGCGAGTGATCACCGTACGGGTACCGGCCAAGGTCAACGTCCAGCTGGGGGTCGGCGGGCTGCGCGCCGACGGCTTCCACGACCTGGCCAACGTCTTCTTCGCCGTCGCCCTCGGGGACGAGGTCACCGCCACCGCGGCGCAGGGCGTGACGCTGAGCTGCTCCGGGCCGGACGCCGCCGCCGTCCCGCTGGACGACAGCAACCTCGCCGCCCGCGCCGCCCGGCTGCTCGCCGCCCACCACGGCATCGCCGACCCGGGCGTGCACCTGCACATCGCCAAGGCCATCCCGGTGGCCGGCGGCATGGCCGGGGGCAGCGCCGACGGCGCTGCCGCGCTGGTCGCCTGCGACGCGCTCTGGCAGCTGGACACCCCGCTCCCGGTGCTGCTGGAGCTGGCCGCCGAACTCGGCTCCGACGTGCCGTTCGCCCTGGTCGGCGGCGTCGCCCTCGGCCGCGGCCGCGGCGAGATCCTGGAGCCGCTGGCCGTCGAGGGCACCTTCCACTGGGTCTTCGCGGTCGCCGAGGGCGGCCTGTCCACCCCCGCCGTGTTCCGCGAGTGCGACCGGCTGCGCGAGGAGGCCGGCACCGGCTCCAGCGACACCGACGTCCCCACCCCGGACGCCGACCCGGCGCTGCTCGCCGCCCTCGCCGAGGGCGACCCCGTCGCCCTGGCCGCCGCCCTCGCCAACGACCTCCAGCCCGCCGCGCTCTCGCTGCGCCCCGCACTCGCCGCCACCCTGCGGGCCGGCACCGAGGCGGGCGCACTCGGGGCACTGGTCTCCGGCTCCGGGCCGACCTGCGCCTTCCTGGTCAAGGACGCCGAGGCCGCCGCCGCGGTCGCCGGGGCGCTGCGGGCCTCCGGCACCTGCCGGACCGCGCACGCCACCCACGGGCCGGTCCCGGGGGCGTCCGTCGCGGGCTGACGCGGTGAGGCCGCTGCGGCGGGCCCATTAGGCTGGGGAGATCGGGGTGTCCCGAGAGGGGCATCCGGCCGTCGAGCGGCGGGCCGCCCCGCGACCGCCGAACCCTGGAGCGCAGCACACGTGGCCGTCAACCTCGCCACCATCGAGTCCGTCACGAAGGTCTACGGCACCCGCGCCCTGCTGGACGCGGTCAGCCTGGGCGTCAGCGAGGGCGACCGGATCGGCGTCGTCGGCCGCAACGGCGACGGCAAGACCACCCTGATCCGGATGCTCGCCAAGCTGGAGGAGCCCGACGGCGGCCGGATCACCTGGAACGGCGGCCTCGAACCGGCCGTCCTCACCCAGCACGACTCGCTCGACCCGAAGGCCACCATCCGGCACGAGGTGATCGCCGGCCGGGCCGACCACGAGTGGCTCGGCGACGCCCGCATCCGCGACATCATCGAAGGCCTCTTCGGCGGCCTCGACCTGCCCGGCTTCGCCGACGGCCTGGACACCGTCATCGGCCCGCTCTCCGGCGGCGAGCGCCGCCGGATCGCCCTCGCCAAGCTGCTGCTCGGCTCGCCCGAGCTGATCATCCTGGACGAGCCCACCAACCACCTCGACGTTGAGGGCATCAACTGGCTCGCCCAGCACCTGCAGAAGCGCCGCTCCGCGCTCGTCTGCGTCACCCACGACCGCTGGTTCCTCGACCAGGTCTGCACCCGGATGTGGGACGTCCAGAACGGCGAGGTGCACGAGTACGAGGGCGGCTACTCCGACTACGTCTTCGCCCGCGCCGAGCGCTCCCGGATCGAGGCCGTCGAGGAGCAGAAGCGCCAGAACATGGCCCGCAAGGAGCTGGCCTGGCTGCGCCGCGGCGCCCCCGCCCGCACCTCCAAGCCGCGCTACCGGATCGAGGCCGCCAACGCCCTGATCGCGGACGTGCCGGACCCGCGCGACAAGTCCGAGCTGATGAAGTTCGCCAACGCGCGGCTCGGGAAGACCGTCTTCGAGCTGGAGGGTGTGACCGTCACGGCCGGCCCGAAGCTGCTGCTGGAGAACCTCACCTGGCAGCTCGGCCCCGGCGACCGGATCGGCCTGCTCGGCGTCAACGGCGCCGGCAAGACCTCGCTGCTGCGCGCGATGCGCGACGCGTACGCCTCCGAGGGCGACGTCCAGCCGACGTCGGGCGTCATCAAGGTCGGCAAGACCGTGCGGCTGGCCTACCTGTCGCAGGAGGTCGCCGAACTGGACCCGGCGACCCGGGTGCTCCAGGCCGTCGAGCAGGTCCGCTCGCGGGTCGACCTCGGCAAGGGCCGGGAGATGAGCGCCGGCCAGCTGTGCGAGCAGTTCGGCTTCGGCAAGGACAAGCAGTGGACGCCGGTCGGCGACCTGTCCGGTGGCGAGCGGCGCCGCCTCCAGCTGCTGCGGCTGCTGATGGACGAGCCCAACGTGCTGTTCCTGGACGAGCCCACCAACGACCTGGACATCGAGACGCTCAACCAGCTGGAGGACCTCCTCGACGGCTGGCCCGGCTCGATGGTCGTCATCAGCCACGACCGCTTCTTCATCGAGCGCACCACGGACACCGTCCACGCGCTGCTCGGCGACAAGAAGATGCGGATGCTGCCGAACGGCGTCGACGAGTACCTGGAGCGCCGGGCCAGGATGGCCGCCGCGGCCACCGCCGCCGCTCAGGCCGGCGCCGCCGCCCCGACCGCCACGGCCGTCGCGGAGGACGGGGGCGCGGCCCCCGCGCTGTCCGGCGGGGACCTGCGGGCGGCGAAGAAGGAGATGCAGAAGCTGGAGCGGCAGATCGCCAAGCTGGACGAGAAGGAGTCCAAGCTGCACGCCCAACTCGCCGAGCACGCCGCCGACTTCTCCAAGGTCGCGGAGCTGGACGCGCAGCTGCGTGCGGTCCGGGACGAGAAGGAGGAGCTGGAGATGGGCTGGCTGGAGCTGGCCGAGCAGGTCTGAGCTAGTCGTCCGGTCGGGTACGGAGGAGCGCTTCGAGCTCCTCCGCCGCACGGCCCAGTGCGCTGCGCGTCGGGTCGTGCGGGGCGGGTGTTGCGACTGTCGGGGTCGCCGTGGCTGCCGGGGACGTCGGGGGTGTCGGCGCGCTTGGGGCCGTCGGCGGGCGGTGCGCGCGGGCGCTGGCGGTCAGTTCGTCCAACGCGCGCCGCACCCGGTCGACCTCGGCCGGGTCCGGCACCCGGCCGCCGTACCGGATCTGCGCCGCGAAGGCCGCCACCGCGCCGCCCAGCCGCTCCAGCGCCGCCGTCGCCGGCAGCCACCGCTCGGCCAGCCGGCCGGTGGGCGGCGGCTCGGCCAGCCCCTGCTGCACCTCCCGGCGGGCATCCGCCAGCGCCCGGTAGGCCGTACGGCGCAGCCACACCTGGGCGGTTCCGGTCCGGCCGCCGTCCTGGCCGCTGTTCGGGCCGTCGTCCGGGCCGTCGTCCTGGCCGGCGCCGCGGACGACGGCGTCCAGGTAGGCCCGCAGCGCCGTCGTCGCGTCGACCAGCCTGGGCTCGATCCGGTGGCGCGGGCGCTCCGGCCACAGCAGGTAGCCGAAGAGCAGCACGATCGCGCTGGCCAGCACGGTGTCCAGGACCCGGGGCCAGAACTCGGCGGCGCTGCTCTGCCCGCCGAGCTGGAGCAGGACCAGCGCCATCGGCGTCATCACCACGGTGTTCAGCCCGTAGTGCGCCGCCGTGGCGTACGGGAGCAGGGCCACGCAGCCGGCGGCCATCGCGGTCAGCGCCCACTCGTCGGTGGTGGCCATGAGCAGAGCCGCGGTCACCGCCACCCCGAGCACCGTGCCGACCGAGCGGCTCACCGCGCGCAGGAACACCGAGCCGAGGTCCGGCTTCAGCACGAAGGCGATCGTCATCGGCACCCAGTAGCTCTTGCTGAGCGGGTAGTTGGCGGTGACCGCCGAACCGACCGCGATGCACAGCGCGACCCGCAGCCCGTACCGGACCGACCCCCGGGACAGCAGCCGCACCCGCAGCCGCCAGGGGTCCGGCGGCGGCGCGGGGGCGGTGCCGAGCCGGGTGTCGCGGCCGGCCACGGTATCGGCGGCGGCGCGCAGGGCCACGTCCAGGGCCTGCCGCGAGGGGGTGTCGGGCCGCCAGTCGGGGACGGCGACCTCGCCGCCGCCCCGCCGCACGGCGGCCGCCAGCCGGTTCGGCACCTCGGCCACCTCGGGCGGGACCGGGCGGCGCGCCCACAGCAGGCCGGTCGCCGCCTCGGTGGCGGCGAGGGCCGCCTCGTACATCCGGGCCCGGCGGTCCTGCCTGCTTCGGCGGTCCTGCCGTTCCCGGCGGTCACTCCGATGCGTGCCGAGGAGGTCCTGGAGCTGGTTCAGGCGGGCCGTCAACACCTGGCGCGAGGCCCCCGCCCGCGGGCCGCCCAGGTCGGCGAGAGTACGGCCGAGCGCGTTGTACGCGGCGGCCAGCGCCCGGTTGCGCGGATCCGCGGCAGGCCGGTTCGGCGCACCCGCCGGCAGCCCGAGCAGCACCACGAACGCGGCCCCGACCGGCAGCATCGGCGCCGCCGCCCACCACGGCTGCGGCAACGGCATCCCACTGCCCAGCGCCGCCGACACCAGCAGCAGCATCCCCGCCGCCGAACCGCGCGGACCGGTCGCACTCAGCGCACCCGAGGCGAAAGCGGTCAGTGTCAGCACGACACCCAGGACGAGGCCGTCCGCGTCCGCGTGCTGGAGCGCGGTGCCGATCAGCATGCCGAGCGCCGAGGCGAGGACCGCCGTCCCGATCCGGGCGGCCCGCAACCTGCCCGGCTCGGCCCGGTCGTTCATCGTCGCGTGCATCGCCCCGAGCCCCGCGAACACCCCCAGATCCAGCCGGTGCACCAGCAGCCCCACCGCCAACGGCACCGCCATGCCCACCGCCGCCCGCACCATCAGCGCCACCGGCACCGGCGGCCGCGCGGGCCGCGCGGCACGGGCCCACCAGGGGGAAGGGGAGACGTCGGGAGAGCTCACGCGGTCACGTCCGTTCTGCGGCCTGGGGTCGCTGCTGTGCGACATTGCGCGGCAGATGGGGCGTACCGGGTCAGTCTACCCAGGCCGTCCGCGGCGGCTCCCACATGTCAAGTTCGTACCGATCGCGTACGGGCGGGCCAAGGTCCCTGCCGGTCCGACAGAGGCGATGGCTACGATGACGGAGGCGGAAACCGTCCACAGGGCGGACGGTGTACCGACCAGGACGGTACGACCCAGAAGTTGACGGTGTGTTGCGGAACGCGGCCGCCCGGGACGCCCCGGGCGCGGCGGGCCGTACGGGGGAGAGGTGAACTGCCGTGGCAGGCAATGGTGCAACTAGTTCGGGGACGCCGACTCCGTCAGCGAGTCCGTCGCCCAGTCCTACGCCGACACCCTCGGCGAGTCCTACGCCCAGCCCGTCGCCGAGCCCGGCCCCGAGCCCTACGACGACTGCCGCGCCCAGCCCTTCGGCCAACCCCGCGCCCAGCGCGTCGGGGACCGACCCGGGCAGCCAGGCGCCTGCGAACGACTCGGCACCGTTCATGCTGGACCAGAAGCTCCCGTGGCCGCTGGGCGGGATCAACATCGCCCCCGTCGTCAGCACGGTGCAGACCAACGTCAGCGCCAGTGACCTGGTGGCGGCCTTCGGGAAGCAGAACGTCCAGGTCGAGCTCGACACGCTCACGACGTTCGTGGGCAAGATCGAGGCCCTGCTCGCCGCGATGGAGGGCTCGCCGGCCGCGCCGTACAAGCTCCAGGAGCAGAAGCTGACGGGCAAGAGCTTCGCGAGCGCGGAGTTCGCCGAGGCGACGGCGCTGACCACCGCCTACGGGAAGGTGCACGCCCAGCTCGTCCAGCTGCACAAGGACTTCGTGTCGCAGATCCAGGCGATGCAGACGGCGGTTACGCGGACGGCCAGCATCTACGCGACCAACGAGGACCACACGACGGCCGCGCAGAATGCCGTCGCGAAGAACGCGGGTGTCACCACGTCGGCACCTGGATCGGGCGACGGAAAGTACTGATGGCGGTCTGGGGAGAGTCCTACGGGGAGACGGGGAGCAAGTAGTGTCAGGCAGCACGAACTTCGAAAGCATGGAACACGCCCACCTGCGGAAGATGGTGGACAGCACGGACCCGACGACGGTCCTCAGTCGCGGCACCCAGCTGCAGTCGGCCGGGCGGGTGCTGAAGGAACTGAGCGCGGCGCTCAAGTCGCATGTCGGCAACGTCACCTGGGAAGGTCCGGCTGCCGAGAGCTTCAAGACCTGGGTGAACAACCTCCAGCAGTCGGCGCAGATCATCGGTGACCACGCCACGACCGCGGGCGATGCGATGCACCAGGCCGGGGAGGCACTCAGCACCGCCAAGGTCGCTGTGCCGGAGCCTCCGCAGACGGAGATCCAGGCGGTCGACAGGCACAACAGCCAGTCGAACCTGCTCAATGTTCCCCAGCTTGCCGTCGGCCAGACCGTCGACGAGTACATGAAGACGGTCAACCCCAAGTGGGTGACGTCGACGGAGTACGTCCAGGCGAAGGCGAAGGTCGAGAAGGAGCACCAGGAGGCCGTTCTCCAGATGGAGAAGCTGGCCCAGGCGTACAGCGCGGCGACGACGACGCTGAACGGGATTCCGTCGGACGTGGTGCTGCCCGGGACACCTGGTGACGGCACCGGCAAGGACGATGCGTCAACTGTTACGGGTGGCAGCGGTGGCTCGGTAGGCTCTGGCGGCCCCGTCCGCAATCCGCGTTCGGGCGGCGGAAACGTCGGCGGTGGCTCCGACCCGTCCGGTGGGGGCGGCTACGGCGGCGGAAAGGTCCTGCCCCGTGACCCGGGCTCGGACGGCCCCGGCCCGTCCAACCCGGGCAACACCCCGCCCCCGCCGCACGGTGGCGGCGGCCAGCTGCCGCCCGCGCCGCAGGACCCGGGGACCTCGACCCCGCCGTCGTACCCGTCGGACCCGGTCAACCGTCCGGGCACCGACCTCAACAGCCTGCCCACCCTGCCGACCCTGCCCACGCAGACCGGCCCGTACGGCCCCGGCGGCGGCCAGCTGCCGACGGACGGACCGACCACCCTGCCCGGCTACCCGAACGGGCCGAGTGGCCCGGGCGGCGGGCCCGGCGTTCCCGGTGGCGGCCCGGTCACGGGCTTCCCGGGTGGACCGGGCGGCGGCACCGTCCCGACCAAGGGCGGCGGCAGCGGGTACGTCCCGGGCAAGGGCGGCGGCCAGATCCCGGTGCGCACGACCCCGTTCGGTGGCGGCCCCGGGCAGGGGAGGAGCGGCACCCCCGGCCTGCCCAGTGGGACGGTCTTCGGCGCCCGTGAGGCGGGGCCGGGCGGCGGCGGCCGGGTCGGTGGTCCCGGGGGCATGGGTGGCGGCATGCACCCCGGCATGGGCGGTGCCCACGGCGGTGCGGTCGGCGCCGGCGGAGGCTCGCGCGGCCGGGGCCTGTCCTCGACCACGGGTGGCACGGTCGGTGGCCGCAAGGGCCCGGCGGCCGGCGGGGAGTTCACGCCGGGTGGTACCGGTCTGCGCAACCGCGCGGCGGGTGCTGGCGAGGGCGGCCCCCAGGCCAGGCAGAACGGCATGATGGCCCCCGGAGCGGCGGGCCACGGCGGCCGGAAGGAGCGCGACCGCCGCCAGCGGGCCGACTACCTGCACGAGGACGAGGAGACCTGGACCAGCGGTACGCCGCACAGCAATCCGGACGTGATTGAGTAGGACGGCAACGACTGCCCGGCCACTGGGCATCCCCAGTGGCCGGGCAGTCACGTTCAGGGCACTGGTCTTGCTGACGGGGACATTGACGAGGAGTTGTGATGGGGCGGACGAACGCGCGGGCGCGTTGGCGGGCTGCTGCTGCGGCGCTTCTGGCGGCGGGAATCGTGGTCGGCCCGGTCGCAGCACCCGCGGTTGCCGAGGACACGATCCAGCAGCAGCAGTGGCATCTGGAGGCGATGCACGCTCCGGAGATGTGGAAGGTCACCAAGGGGCGGGGCATCACTGTCGCGGTGATCGACAGCGGGTTCAAGCTGGATCATCCTGACCTGGAGGGGCAGTTCCTGCCGGGCCAGGACTTCAGCGGAAGCCCCGGAGGTGTGGGTTCGGCCGCGGACGGCCATGGCACGGGTATGTCCAGCCTCATCGCCGGAACGGGCAAGGGAAACGGGGGGACGGGTGCGCTGGGGTTGGCGCCGGGTGTCAAGGTACTTCCGTTGAAGATCAACACCGGCAAGGTCGGCTCAATCGTCTCGACTGATTTCCTTGGTCAGATCGGGCAGGCCATCAGCTATGCGGTCGATCAGGGCGCCAAGGTCATCAATATTTCGCAGGGGATTGACGCGGTAACGGCCTACCCGGCGGACGTCACGAAACTGAACGGGATCATCGCGGCAGCCAGGGACAAGGGAGTCCTAGTATTCGCCAGCGTCGGAAATGAAGCCGAGAAGGGGAATCCGGTCGAGTATCCCGGAGCGCTTCCCGGGGTGGTCGGCGTGGGAGCTTCGGATCGAAATGGCACTGTTACGGCGGAGTCCGAACGGGGCCCCCAGGTGGTGTTTGTCGCGCCTGGCATGGATATGATCGCGGCTTGCACCTCACCCACGGGCTATTGCAAGAGTCACGGGACCTCTGACTCGACCGCGATGGTGTCGGCCTCGGCGGCATTGGTGTGGGCGGCGCATCCGGACTGGACGGGGAACCAGGTCCTGCGGGTGCTCATCAATACCGCAGGGAAGGCGAATGACGGGTCCGGTCGCAATGACCTCATCGGTTTCGGTGCGGTGCGGCCGCGTATTGCTTTGACGGATCCGGGAGATCCTGGTCCCGCGAACGTGTCACCGCTCCCGGTTGGCACGCCTGCACCGTCGGGGGCCCCGTCGCCTTCGGCGACCGCGCCTGCTGCTGGGTCTGCGGTGCCGATCCCGGTCGAGACTCCGACCGATGTGGCCGCCGGTGCGCCGTCGGTGCAGCCGAAGGCTGAGGCGTCCTCGGGTTCCGGCAGTGCGTTGCCGATCGTGGCGGGTGTGGTGGCCGGGTTGGTGCTGGTGGCCGGTGTGGTGTTCGCGGTGGTGCGGCGTCGGAAGTCGGCCGCGCAGCCGGACGTGGCCCAGGTGCCGCCGCTGCCGTCGCAGCAGCCGATGGGGGCGATGCCGCCGGCTCCGCCGTCGTACCAGCCGCCGGTGCCGCCGGAGGACAATCCGTACGCGAGGTAGTTCACGTTGTTGGGGGAACGCGGGATGTGGGGTCGTCGGCTTGTGGCCCTGGGGGTTGTGAGCCTGAGCGTGGTGGGGAGTGCGGTGACACCGGCTGCCGCCGATGGCTCGATTCGTGCTGATCAGTGGCACCTGGACGCGATGCACGCACCTGAGGTGTGGAAGGTTTCCAGGGGCCAGGGCATCACTGTCGCGGTGATCGATGGCGGGTTCAAGCTGGACCATCCGGACCTCGTGGGACAGCTCCTCCCTGGTAAGGACTTCAGTGAGAGCCCGGGCGGCGTCGGCTCGTACGCTGACGGTCACGGTACGGCGATGGCGGGCCTCGTCGCAGGATCCGGAAAGGCCAGTGGCGGCACGGGGGCGTACGGCCTTGCTCCTGCTGCCAAGGTCCTTCCACTGAAAATCAATAACGGGTCCGTAGGGGCCGTGGTTTCGACGGATTTTCTGGGGCAGATCGGGCAGGCTGTCACGTATGCGGTCGAGCAGGGTGCCAAGGTCGTCAATATCTCGCAGGGAATCTCTGCCGTCACCGCATCTCCTGCTGACGCGGAGAAGCTGAGCAAGACCCTGGCCTGGGCGCGGGCGAAGGGTGTTCTGGTGTTCTCCAGTGTGGGTAACTCCTACCAGTCAGGAAATCTTCTCGAGTATCCGAGCGGCCTGCCGAACGTGGTCGGGGTGGGCGCGATCGACCGCAACGCCACCGTGACTTTGGAGTCCCAGCAGGGGGCGCAGGTCATTCTCTCCGCGCCTGGTGTTGACATCGTCGAGGCATGCACCGGGAATACCGGGTACTGCAAGGGCCATGGCACATCGGACTCTTCTGCTCTGGCTTCAGCCTCGGCCGCATTGATCTGGTCCGTGCACAAGGACTGGACCGCGAATCAGGTCCTGCGGGTCCTCATTAATACCGCGGGGAAGCCGAACGACGGTTCCGATCGCAACAACATCATTGGTTATGGCGTTGTCCGGCCGCGTATCGCGTTGACGGATCCGGGGGACCCGGGTCCGGCGGATGTTTCGCCGGTTCCGGGTGATGCGGCGACACCATCGTCGGTTCCGTCGCCTTCGGCAACCGCCTCGGCTGCCGCATCTGCTGTTCCAGGCCAGGCCGGAAGCCCGACCGATGTGGCTGCCGGTGCGCCATCGGCGCGGCCGAAGGCTGAGGCATCGTCGGGTTCGGGCAGTGCGTTGCCGATCGTGGGGGGTGTGGCGGCCGGGTTGGTGTTGGTGGCCGGTGTGGTGTTCGCAGTGGTGCGGCGCCGGAAGCCGGCCGTACAGCCCGAGGCGGTTCGGGTGCAGTCGGAGGGCAACCCGTACGCGAGGTAGGTCACGTTGTTGGGGGAGTACGGGATGTGGGTTCGTCGGCTTGTGGCTCTGGGGGCTGTGAGCCTGTGCGTGGTGGGGGCCGCGGTGCCGCCGGCTGTCGCAGATGGCTCGATTCGTGCTGATCAGTGGCACCTGGACGCGATGCACGCTCCGGAGATGTGGAAGGTCTCCCAAGGGGCGAACATCACAGTTGCGGTGATCGACGGCGGCTTCAAGTTGGATCACCCGGATTTGGCAGGGCAGTTCCTGCCGGGGCAGGATTTCAGTGGGAGTGCAGGCGGGGTCGGTTCTTATGGTGATCCCCATGGCACGCTGATGGCAGGTCTCATTGCGGGGACAGGAAAGGCCAACGGGGGCAAAGGCGCGTACGGCTTGGTGCCAGGAGCCAAGATCCTTCCCCTGAAGATCAATAACGGCTCGGTGGGGAGTCTTGTCTCGGCTGATTTTCTGGACCAGGTCGGGAAGGCCGTCGACTTCGCTGCCAGCCAGGGGGCCAAGATCATCAGCATTTCCCAAGGGATGAACTCGGTCACCGCCACTGAGGAGAATGTGGCCAAGCTGAATCGCATTCTTGCGTCTGCGAGGGCGAAGGGATCACTGGTCTTCGCGGCTGCCGGGAATGAGGCGCAGTCGGGGAATCCGGTCGACTATCCCGGGGCTCTTCCGAACGTCGTCGGCATCGGTGCGATCGACCGCAACGGAACCGTCACGTCGGAATCCTCCTACGGGCCGCAGGTGGCTCTTGTCGCCCCGGGGATGGACACGATCGGGGCCTGTACGACGCCGTCCGGGTACTGCAAGGGCCACGGCTCATCGGATGCGACCGCGCTGGCTTCCGCTTCGGCGGCGTTGATCTGGTCGGTGCATCCGGACTGGTCTCCCAACCAGGTCCTGCGGGTCCTCATCAATACGGCGAGCAGGCCGAACGGGGGAACGGTTCGCACGGACGATGCCGGCTGGGGTGCGGTGCGGCCGCGTATCGCGTTGACGGATCCGGGGGATCCCGGCCCCGCTGACGTGTCGCCGCTTCCGGCTGACGCGGTTGTGCCGTCGGTGGCTCCGTCGCCTTCGGCGAGTGCGCCCGCTCCTGCGCCAGTGCTGCCGAGTCCGGCCGAGGTGGCCGTTGGTGTGCCGTCGGCGCCGCCGAAGGCTGAGGTGGCGTCGGGTTCGGGCAGTGGTGCGGTGCCGGTCGTCGCGGGGGTGGTGGCCGGGTTGGTGTTGGTGGCGGGGGTGGTGTTCGCGGTGGTGCGGCGGCGGAAGTCGGCTGTGCGGCCTCGGGTGGCTCAGGTGTCGCTGGTGCCGCCGCCGGACCTGCCGTCGTACCGGCCGCAGGTGCCGCCGGAGGACAACCCGTACGCGAGGTAGCCGGGTTGCCGCGTTGCCGGGCAGCCGCGCAGGCGGGTCGGCAGAGGTGTGAGGGCGTCAGGTGCATCCTGGCGCCCTCGCGCGTGTCGGGGGCGTGGGGCGGTGGGTGTGCGCCGGGGTCACTCGGGTGGAGGCTGGTGGGGGCGGGGTGGGGGTGGCGAGGGTGGTGGTATGGATGCGGAGGGTGCTTGGCGGGTCGGGCAGGTGCGGCGGGCGGCGGCTGCGGCGCTGATCGGGACGGCGATCGAGTTCTACGACTTCTTCATTTACGGGACGGCGGCCGCGTTGGTGTTCGGGCCGGTGTTCTTTCCCGGATTGGGCACGGTGGGGGCGCTGTTGGCGGCGTTCTCGGTGTACGCGGTGGCGTTCCTGGCCCGGCCGGTGGGGGCGGTGGTGTTCGGGCACTTCGGGGACCGGGTGGGGCGGAAGGCGACGCTGGTGGTGTCGCTGCTGCTGATGGGGTTGGCGACGGCGGCGGTGGGGCTGTTGCCGGGGTTCGGGGCGTGGGGGTGGTGGGCGCCGGCGGTGCTGGTGGTGCTGCGGGTGTGCCAGGGCGTCGGGTTGGGCGGGGAGTGGGGCGGGGCGGCGCTGCTGATCGCGGAGAACGCGCCGGCCGGGCGGCGGGGGCGGTACGGGGGGTTCCTGCAGCTGGGGCCGACGATCGGGTTCGTGCTGGCGAACGGGGTGTTCCTGGCGCTGCAACTCGGCCTGGACGAGGGGGCGTTCCGCGCGTGGGGTTGGCGGGTGCCGTTCCTGGCCTCGTTCGTCCTGGTCGCGGTGGGGCTGTTCGTGCGGCTGCGGGTCGAGGAGTCGCCGCTGTTCCGGACGGAGGGGCGGCGGGAGCGGCTGCCGGTGCTGGAGGTGCTGCGGGGGCACTGGCGTCCGGTGCTGGCGGGCGGCGGGGCGATCACGGTGGGGTACGCGCTGTTCTACCTGACCACGACGTACGCGCTGGCGTACGCGACGACCGGGCTCGGGGTGGCGAGCACGGTGGTGCTGTCGATGCTGCTGGTCGGGGCGGCGGGCATGGCCGCGACGGTGTGGTTGAGCGCCTCGCGCAGTGACCGTTGGGGGCGGCGGCGGACCTTGCGGTGGGCGACGGCTCTGGCCGCGGTCTGGTCGCCGGTGCTGTTCCCGCTGTTGGAGACGGTGAGCCGGCCGCTGATGTTCGTCGGGCTGGCGGGGGCGATGGTGGTGCTGGGCTGCATGTTCGGGCCGTTGGCGGCGTTCCTGCCGGAGCTGTTCCCGACCCGGGTGCGCTACACGGGCGCGGCGCTGACGTACAACCTGGGCGGTGTGGTCGGCGGTGCGACGACGCCGCTGGTGGCCACCCGGCTGACCGGGGCGTACGGGACGGCGCAGCCGGTGGGCTGGTACCTGGCGGTGCTGGGTGTGCTGGCCCTGGGGTGCCTGCGGATGCTGCCGGAGAACACCGGTGCGGAGCTCGGTTCGCTGGACGGTGTGGCGGGCGGTGTGGCGGGCGGTGCGGCGGACGGTGCCGAACTCGGTTCGGCGGACGGCCCGGTGGACGGCGGAGGCCGCCGGGCGCCCCGGTTGGGGACGGATCCGGCGGCCTGACGAGGGGTGGGCTCAGCCGGCCAGGGCGGCGCGGCCGGCCAGCACGACGGCGGTGTGCCGGGCGACGCGGTCGCCGAGGTGCTCGGCGGTGGCGATGTCGGACTTGTGGACGGCCTCCGGGCCGGCGTCGGCCGGGGAGGACGCGGCGGCGCCGTTGGAGAAGCCGAGCCGGTTGAGGTCGTCCTCGGAGGCGGTGGTGGCGTTCCAGCCGGGCTTGAGGCCGAGGTTGACCCAGCTCATGCCGTGCTGGGCGGCGAGGGTCTGGAAGAAGAAGAGGGTGCCGGCCTTGTCGCCGCTCTTGGAGGCGGAGTTGGTGAAGCCGGCCGCGACCTTGTCCTTCCAGGAGTCGGAGAACCAGCGCTTGCTGGTGGCCTCGGCGAAGACGTGGAAGGCGCCGGAGGCGGTGCCCATGTAGGTGGGGGAGCCGAAGACGATCGCGTCGGCGGCGTCCAGCTGGGCCCACTGCTCCTCGGTGATGGTGTCGACAGCGATCGTGACGACCTCGGCACCCGCGGCGGCGGCGCCACGGGCGACGGCCTCGGCGATCACGGCGGTGTGGCCGTAGCCGGAGTGGTAGGCGAGGGCGACGGTCGGACGGACGGCGGTCATGCGGCGCTCCAGGGGACGGGTGCGGGCCGGCGCGGTGGCCGGCGGGCAGGCGTGGGGACGGGACGGGGCGGGCGCACCGCGGTGGCGGCGGGCCCCGGCTCCGTTGGTCTCCAATATAGACCAGGTCTCCATTGGTTACCAAGAGTGGATTGGAGACCGCAGAGCTACCCTGGACGCATGACGACGGAGCAAGCGGCCCGGACCCGGACCGGACAACCCGCGGAGCAGGACGCGAAGGAAGTGCGGACCGCGCAGGAAGCACGGGACGCGAAGGAAGCGCGGGACGCACGGGGGGAGCCGGACGGACCGGGCGAGCCGGAGTACGACGTGTTCGCCCAGCTCTGTCCCAGTCGCGCGGTCTTCGCCGAGCTGGCCGACAAGTGGTCGATGCTGATCCTGATGAGCCTCCTCGGCTGCGGGCCGCAGCGCTTCTCCGAACTCCAGCGCGGGGTCGGCGGGGTCAGCCGCAAGATGCTCACCCAGTCGCTGCGCAACCTGGAGCGCAGCGGGCTGGTGCTCCGTACGGTCTTCCCGGAGACGCCGCCGCGGGTGGTCTACGACCTGCTGCCGCTCGGTCGCGAACTGGCCGAGCTGCTCGCGCCGGTCGGCCGGTGGACGGAGCACCGCGCCAGGCGGATGGTGGCGGCCCGCGAGGAGTTCGACGCGGTGCACGGCGAGGACTGAGCCGGCGCGTGGCGACGGCCGGGAGGGCCGGTGCGGCGAGGTCCGGGCCGGCCGGCGGCGGAGGCCGGAGGCCGATTTCCCTTCCGGGCCCGGAGCCGTGTAATGTCTTCCTTGTTCGACCGGCCCGGTGAAAAGCCCGGCAAGCCCCTATAGCTCAGTCGGTAGAGCGTCTCCATGGTAAGGAGAAGGTCTGCGGTTCGATTCCGCATGGGGGCTCCACTGAAAGACCCTCGCCTCACGGCGGGGGTCTTTCGCGTTTCCCGACCGGTTCCGCGGCCCGACACGCCACGGCCTAGCGGGTCGGGTACGGAATGCGCTGTGATGGTGCGTCATCGGCCGCCCGCCCGAGGGGTGCGGGCGCGAGCCGAACCCCGACCGGGAGGGTGTCATGGGTGTTCGACTCGTCGTGGTGGACGACCACCGGCTGCTGGCCGAAGCGCTGGCCACCGCACTTCAGCTGCGCGGCCACCGGGTGCTGGCGGTCGGCTCCCCGGCCGGTGTCGCCGCCGATCTGGTGGTCGGGCGGCGGCCCGAGGTGTGTCTGCTGGGGGTGGCCGCGCCGGGGGAGTCGGGTGCCTTCGACGGGCTGCGCCGGATCCGTCGGGAGCGCCCTGAGGTGGCCGTGATCGTGCTCGGTCCGGTGGGCGAACTGCGCGGAGTGGCAGGGGCGTTCGCGGCCGGCGCGGCCGGGTACGTGCCCAGCGACGAGCGGATCGAGGTGGTCGAGCGGGCCATCGGGCGGGCGCGCGCGGGCGAGGCCGCGGTCGCGGTGGACATCCTGCGCGGCGCCTTCGACCAACTGCTGCGCCCGGCGGCCGAACCGGACGACGAGGCCGTCCGGCTGCTGCGGCTGCTGACCCGCCGTGAGGTGCAGGTGCTGGCCAGGATCGCGGACGGTGAGGACACCGCGGCGATCGCCGCCGGGATGCGGATCGCCGCCAGCACCGCCCGGACGCACGTCCAGCGGGTGCTGATGAAGCTCGGCGCACGGACCCGGCTGGAGGCGGCCGCGGTGGCGGCGCGCACCGGTCTGCTGGAGCGGATGGCCGGCGGCTGAGGAGTTGGTGAGAAGGCTGGAAGCAGTCGTCCGGGTGGCGCGGAGCACCCCGGTGGGATTGGGAGAATGACCCCAGTCGTACGGATTCCGTCGACGGCTTCCGCCCGACCGGGCGGACCGTCGTTCGCTGGAGGTCGCAACATGAGTAAGTACCTGGTCACGGGTGGCGCCGGCTATGTCGGCAGTGTGGTCGCCGCCCACCTGCTGGAGGCGGGGCACCGGGTGACCGTCCTGGACGACCTCTCCACCGGTTTCCGCGAGGGCGTCCCGGCCGGTGCCGAGTTCGTCGAGGGCCGGATCCAGGAGGCCGACAAGGTGCTGGACGGTTCCTTCGACGGCGTGCTGCACTTCGCCGCCTCCTCGCAGGTGGGCGAGTCGGTCGCGGACCCGGAGAAGTACTGGCGCAACAACGTGGCCGGCTCGCTGGAGCTGATCAGCGCGATGCGCGCGGCGGGCGTGCGCAAGCTGGTGTTCTCCTCCACCGCCGCGACCTACGGCGAGCCGGAGGCCGTGCCGATCGCCGAGACCGCCCGCACCGCGCCGACCAACACCTACGGCGCCACCAAGCTCGCGGTGGACCACCTGATCACCAGTGAGGCCGTCGCGCACGGCCTGGCCGCCGTCTCGCTGCGCTACTTCAACGTGGCCGGTGCGTACGGGTCCTACGGTGAGCGGCACGACCCCGAGTCGCACCTGATCCCGCTGGTCTTCCAGGCCGCGCTGGGGCAGCGTCCGCACATCGCGGTGTACGGCGACGACTACCCGACCCCGGACGGCACCTGCGTCCGCGACTACATCCACGTCGCGGACCTGGCCGAGGCGCACCTGCTGGCGCTGGACGCGGCGAAGCCGGGCGAGCACCTGATCTGCAACCTGGGCAACGGCAGCGGCTTCTCGGTGCGCGAGGTGATCGAGTCGGTCAAGCGCGTCACCGGCCGGGAGATCCCGGTGCAGGTCGCGGGCCGCCGGGCCGGCGACCCGGCGGTGCTGGTGGCCTCGGCCGCCCGCGCCCACGAGACGCTGGGCTGGACCCCGCGCCGCCCGAACCTGGACGAGATCGTCGCCGACGCCTGGACGTTCACCCTGGCGAAGAACGGCCGGTGAGAAAAGGCCGGTGAGAAAGGCCGGTGAGCAACGGCCGGTGAGCAGTGGTGGAGTGGGGGTCGGACGGTCCAAGTCCGGCCACTCACGCACCTTCTGACGAAACTTCACCGAATCGCCACGAGCGCGTATCCCGCCCCGTACGCTGAGTGCGGTACCGGTGGGGGCCGGCGCCCATTCGGCCTCACCGGCCACCGGTGGGCGGGCGGAACGGCGGGTCCGGAACGCGGATGCCGGGCCGGTCCCCGCCCCCGGGCTCGGGCGGTGCGAGCAGGGGGAGGGACGATGGGGCGGATTCGCGTCCTGGTGGTCGACGACCACCGGATCTTCGCCGAGGCACTGGCCGCGGCGCTGGCCGCCGAGCCGGACGTGGAGGTGGGGGCGGCCGGCAGTGCCGCCGCCGCCGAGCGGGCCTTGGAGCGGGCGGCCGGCGAGGGCCGGTCCTACGACGTGGCGTTGATCGACGCCGACCTGGGCGTCGAGCCGGTCGGGACGGTCGGTGCGGCCGGGACGATCGGGACTGGCGGCCAGGCGGGCGTGCCGGGAGCGCAGGCGGGCGGCGGAGTGCCGGCCCGCCGTCGGCCCGGCGCGGAGTACGGCGACGAGGCCCGGCGCGGCCGCGGTGCCCCGCCCGTGCCGCAGCCGCGCCGGCCGGCCGTACCGGTGGGGGTGCCGGTTCCGCTGTCGGGCGGGCTGCCGGCCGGGGTGCGGGCCGCGGTGGACCCGCTGCGGGGCGATCAGTTCAGACCCGCCGCCCCGCCACCGGACGGCATCACCCTGCTCGCCCGGCTCCGCCGCGCCCACCCCGGGCTGCGCGCCGTCGTCCTGGCCACCGCCGACGACCCGCACCGCGCCGCCCGCGCCCTGCACGCGGGCGCCACCGGCTGGGTGGCGAAGGAGAGTTCGCTGGCCCGGCTGCTGGCGGTGGTCCGGGGCGTGCTGCGGGACGAGACGCACCTGCCGCCCGCGCTGCTCACCGGGGTGATCCGCGAGCTCACCACCGCCCGGCGGGACCGCACCGAGAGCGAGCGGCTGGTGGACACCCTGACGCCGCGGGAGAAGCAGATCCTGCGCTGCATGGTCGCGGGCCTCGGCCGGCAGGCCGTCGCGGAGCGGCTCTACCTGTCGCCGCACACCGTCCGGACGCACATGCAGAACGTGCTGGGAAAGCTCGGGGTGCACTCCACGCTGGCGGCCGTCGCGGTCGCCCGCCGGGCCGGGGTCAGCCCGGCCGAGCCGGCCGCGCCCCCGCCGTCCCCGGTGGTCGGCACCGTCGAACGGCCCTGACCCGCAAGCCCGGGCCCGGAGCCGTCAGCCCGGAGCCGTCAGCCGGGGATGTTGTCGAACGGGGCGACCAGCACGCGCAGCAGCGCGGCGAGTTCGGTCTGCTGGCCGGAGGTGAGCTGGGCGAGCAGTTCGCGTTCGTGCGCGAGCAGTCCGGCGAGCGCCTGGTCGGCGCGGTCGCGGCCGTCGTCGGTGAGCCTGACCAGCACGCCGCGACGGTCGTCCGGGTCGGGCAGGCGCTTGACCAGGCCCTTGCCGGTGAGGCGGTCGATCCGGTTGGTCATGGTGCCGGAGGTGACCAGGGTCTGGGTGAGCAGCTGGCCGGGGGAGAGCTGGTACGGGGAGCCGGCCCGCCGCAGGGCGGTCAGGACGTCGAACTCCCAGGGCTCCAGCCCGTGCTCGGCGAAGGCGGTGCGGCGGGCGCGGTCCAGGTGCCGGGCGAGCCGGCTGACCCGGCTGAGCACCTCCAGCGGCTCCACGTCGAGGTCGGGGCGCTCCCGGCGCCACGCTGCGACCAGCCTGTCGACCTCGTCCTCCATGACGATCAGTGTATCGGTGGATGTGTCGATGTGAAGTCTCTTGACATCGAGAAATGTGCCAGCAAGGCTAACGCTGGATATCTTGATATCGAGATACCTGTGAGGTGAACCATGACCACCCCCGTCTGGGACCCGGAGCAGTACCTGCGCTTCGCCGACGAACGCAACCGTCCGCTGCGCGAACTGCTCGCCCGCGTCCCCGCCCTCCCGCACCCCGGTGCCGAGGTGATCCTGGACATCGGCTGCGGCCCCGGCAACTCCACCGCCGCGCTGCGCGAGCGCTGGCCGACCGCCCGCCTCACCGGCGTCGACAACTCCGCCCCGATGCTGGCCACCGCCCGTACCGAGGGCGAGCCCACGGCCGAGTACCTGCTCGCCGACGCCCGCGAGTACGACCCGGCCCCGGCCGGGCCCGACCTGATCGTCTCCAACGCCACCCTCCAGTGGGTGGACGGGCACCTGGCGCTGCTGCCGCGCTGGGCGGCGGCCCTCGAACCGGGTGGGGTGCTCGCCTTCCAGGTGCCCGGCAACTTCGACGCCCCCAGCCACACCCTGCTCGCCGACCTGCGCCGCAGCGCCCGCTGGCGGGGCCTGCTCGGCGAGGAGGCCGTCCGGGCCGGCGTCCACCCGCCCGAGCGCTACCTCGACGCCCTGGTCGCCGCCGACTGCCTGCCGGACGTCTGGGAGACCACCTACCGCACCCTGCTGCCGGGGCCGGACCCGGTGCTGGAGTGGGTCAAGGGCACCGCGCTGCGCCCGGTCCTCACCCGGCTCACCGACCCGGCCGACCGGGCCGCCTTCCTGGCCGAGTACGGGCGGCTGCTGCGCGAGGCCTACCCGGCCGGGCCGCACGGGACGGTCTTCCCGTTCCGGCGGATCTTCGCCGTGGGAATCAGGCGGCCGCGGGGGTGAGACGGCCGTACGGGCGAGAAGGCCGCGGGGGCGGCCCCGGCCGGTCAGCCCTTGCGCTCGCCGACCAGCCGCGGGTGCCGCTCCAGGCCCTCCAGCCCGTGCCAGGCGAGGTTCACCAGGTGCGCCGCCACCGTCGCCTTGTCCGGCTTGCGGACCTCCAGCCACCACTGCCCGGTCAGCGCGACCATCCCGACCAGCATCTGCGAGTACATCGGGGCCAGCCGGGCGTCGAAGCCGCGGGACTTGAACTCCAGGCCCAGGATGTCCTCGACCTGCGTGGCGATGTCGCTGATCAGCGAGGCGAAGGTGCCGGTCGACTGGGCCACCGGGGAGTCCCGGACCAGGATCCGGAAGCCGTCCGTCGAGGTGTCGATGTAGTCCATCAGCGCGAAGGCGGCCTGCTCCAGCAGTTCGCGCGAGTGCCCGCCGGTCAGGGCCCCGGTGACCATGTCCAGCAGCAGCTGCATCTCGCGGTCGACGACCACCGCGTACAGCCCCTCCTTGCCGCCGAAGTGCTCGTACACCACGGGCTTCGACACCCCGGCGCGCTCGGCGATCTCCTCCACCGAGGTGCCGTCGTAGCCGCGCTCGGCGAAGACCGTCCGGCCGATCTCCAGCAGCTGTTCGCGCCGCTGCTTGCCGGTCATCCGGACCCGGCCGCCCCGGCGGCGGGCCGTCGGGGCCGGGCCGCCGCCGGCGCCCCGGTCCGGACCTCCGTCGTCGGTGCCGGCCGCCGGTGCGGCGGCCCGCGGACGGGCCTGCGCCGTGGCGGGCGCCGCGTCCGTCCGCGTGCCGTGGTGACCGCCCCTGCTGTCTGCGCTGCTCCCGTTCACCCCTACATCATGCTGGAAGCGCCGCCTCATGCGGCGCGGCGGGCGGCGATCCGCTGCGCGTCCGGCCAGCGGACGTCCCGGACCCAGCCGGCCAGCTCGAACCAGCGGATCAGCCGGGCCGAGGAGTCGATCTGCCCGCGGAGCACCCCGTGCCGGGCCGAGGTCGGGTCGGCGTGGTGCAGGTTGTGCCAGGACTCCCCGCAGGAGAGCACGGCCAGCCACCAGACGTTGCCGGAGCGGTCCCGGGAGCGGAACGGGCGCCGGCCGACGGCGTGGCAGATCGAGTTGATCGACCAGGTGACGTGGTGCAGCAGGGCCACCCGGACCAGCGAACCCCAGAAGAAGGCGGACAGCGCGCCCTCCCAGGACAGGCTCACCAGGCCGCCGATCAGCGCGGGCAGCAGCAGCGAGATGGTGGTCCAGAGCCAGAACAGCCGGGAGATCCGCCGCAGGGCCGGGTCGCGCACCAGGTCCGGGGCGTACGTGAGCTGCGGGGTCTGCTCCTCGTCGAACATCCAGCCCATGTGGGCCCACCAGAGGCCCTTCATCAGCGCCGGGACGCTCTCCCCGTAGCGCCACGGCGAGTGCGGGTCGCCGTCCTTGTCGCTGAACCGGTGGTGCTTGCGGTGGTCGGCCACCCAGCGCACCAGCGGGCCCTCGACGGCGAGGCTCCCGGCGATCGCCAGCGCCAGGCGCATCGGGCGGCCGGCCTTGAAGGCGCCGTGGGTGAAGTAGCGGTGGTAGCCGATGGTGATGCCGTGGCAGGTGAGGTAGTACATGCCGACGGTGATCGCGAGGTCCGTCCAGCCCAGCCCCCGGCCCCAGGCCACCGGGACGGCGGCGACCAGGGCGGCGAACGGCACGAGGATGAACAGGGAGAGCGCGATCCGCTCGGCCGGGCCCTGCTTCTCGCCGCCGCGGGTGGCGGACAGCCGGGTGGCGGCGGTGTCGGAGTCGCCGGTCCCGGCGGTCTGGTCGGCGGTCTCCACGGCGTCGTCGGTCTCCACGGGTGCGGCGGGGTCGGTGGGTTCGGCGGGTTCGGGGTCGGGAGACGGAGTGCGGGACGCGGCGTTCCCCGCGCGCGCCTCGCCTGCCTGGATGGTCATGGGCGTCCCTTGTGCGGCGTCCCGGAACGGGAGCGAAGCGGAGCTACGTTGGCGTAACCTACGGCATCGTAGGTTGCGCTCCGTGTCCAGGGGAACACACCGCCGCGCGGCGCTTGAGTGAATTCACCCGACTGGATGGATGAACCGGGGGGCCGGCGGGTTCGGCCGCCGGGGCTGGAATCCGGGCCGTGGATCGGTCAAGTCGATACCCACGGCAGGGCCCTCTCGGGTAGGGTCTGACACGACTGTCCGCCGTGGTGTAATGGCAGCACAGGGCCCTTTGGAGGCCTTTGTCTGGGTTCGAATCCTAGCGGCGGAGCCTCTGCACGCCTCGGGTTCGGGCGTTATCCGTGGCGCCGGTATTGTCGGTGCTGCTCGGCGGACTGTGCGAATGGCGACCGGCCTGGGTCCGGGCCGGGCCTGCTCTGCCCTCTCTGTGAACCTACCGAGGAGCCTCCCCGCATGGGTGCCAATTCGCTTGCCGCCGTTGTCGTGCTCGCCGCCGGTGGCGGGACCCGGATGAAGTCGAACAAGCTGCCCAAGGTGCTGCACGAGGTGTGCGGCCGCTCGTTGGTGGGTCACGCGGTCTCGGCGGCCCGGGAACTGACGCCCGGCCAGCTGGTCGTCGTGGTCGGCCACCAGCGCGAGCTGGTCGTGGCGCACCTGACGGAGCACTACCCGGCCACCCGCACCGCGGTGCAGGCGGAGCAGAACGGCACCGGGCACGCGGTGCGCACCGCGCTGGAGTCGCTGGCCGCCGACGGCGCCGTGCTGGACGGCACCGTGATCGTCACCGCCGGCGACTCGCCGCTGCTGACCGGGGAGACGCTGCGCCGGCTGGCCGACGCGCACACCGCCCAGCAGAACGGCGTCACCGTGCTGACCGCCGTCGTCCCGGAGCCCTTCGGCTACGGCCGCATCCTGCGGGACGAGGACGGCACCGTCGCCGCGATCGTCGAGGAGCGCGACGCCAGCGCCACCCAGCGCGCGATCACCGAGATCAACTCCGGCGTCTTCGCCTTCGACGCCAAGCTGCTCACCGCGGCGCTGGGCGAGCTCACCACGGACAACTCGCAGGGCGAGGAGTACCTGACCGACACCCTGGAGATCCTGCGCACGGCGGGCCACCGGGTCGGCGCCGTGGTGGCCGAGGACCACCGGGACATCCTGGGCATCAACGACCGGGTCCAGCTGGCGCAGGCCCGTCGGCTGCTGAACGACCGCCTGCTGGAGCGGGCGATGCGCGAGGGCGTCACCGTGGTGGACCCGGCGACCACCTGGTTCGACGTGCAGGTCACGTACGAGCCGGACGCCGTGGTGCTGCCGAACACCCAGCTCCAGGGCGCCACGCACCTGGGCGAGGGCTGCGAGGTCGGCCCGAACTCGACCCTCAAGGACACCCTGGTCGGTGTCGGCGCCCGGGTGAGCAACACCACGGCCGACCGCGCCGAGATCGGCGAGCTGGCCACCGCCGGCCCGTACGCCTACCTGCGGCCGGGTGCCCGGCTGGGCCGCAAGGCGAAGGTCGGCACCTACGTCGAGGTGAAGAACTCCGAGCTGGGCGAGGGCGCCAAGGTGCCGCACCTGTCCTACATCGGCGACGCCACGATCGGCGAGGGCACCAACATCGGCGCGGCCTCCGTCACCGTGAACTACGACGGCGTGAACAAGCACCGCACGGTCATCGGCGCGCACTGCCGCACCGGTTCGGACAACATGTTCATCGCCCCGGTCACCGTCGGTGACGGCGCCTACACCGGCGCCGGCTCGGTGATCACCAACGACGTCCCGGCCGGGGCGCTCGGTGTGAACCGGGCCACGCAGCGCAACATCGAGGGCTGGGTCGAGCGCAAGCGCCCCGGGACGGTGTCCGCGCAGGCCGCGAAGGCGGCGGCGGACGGGGCCGAGCAGGCCTGAGCGGGCGGGCCGGGGCCGGGGGACGGTCCCGAGGCGGACGGTTTCTGCGCGGGCGCGTAACCTTGGGGACATACGTGCGCCACAGGGCTTACCGCCCGTGTCCAGGCGTACCGACAATTCCCCAACCCGTACCGCGAGCGGGCCCTGCCTGCCCGCCACCGGGTCGAGGGTTCAGCGTTCGCAACGCGAGGAGACGGTGCAGTGAGCGGGATCACGACGTCGGGTGAGAAGAAGCTGAAGCTCTTCTCCGGCCGTGCCCACCCGGAGCTGGCGAAGGAGGTGGCCGAGGCGCTCGGGACCGAGCTGGTCCCCACCAAGGCCCTGGACTTCGCCAACGGCGAGATCTACGTCCGCTTCCTGGACTCCGCGCGCGGCGCGGACTGCTTCGTGATGCAGAGCCACACGGCTCCCATCAACCAGTGGATCATGGAACAGCTGATCATGATCGATGCTCTGAAGCGGGCCTCCGCCAAGAGCATCACCGCGATCCTGCCGTTCTACGGGTACGCCCGCCAGGACAAGAAGCACCTCGGCCGCGAGCCCATCTCGGCCCGCCTGGTCGCCGACCTGCTGCGCCAGGCCGGTGCCGACCGCCTGATGGCCGTGGACCTGCACACCGCGCAGATCCAGGGCTTCTTCGACGGCCCGGTGGACCACCTGTTCGCGCTGCCGCTGCTGGCCGACTACATCGGCGGGAAGGTCGACCGCGACAAGCTGACGGTCGTCTCCCCGGACGCCGGCCGCGTGAAGGTCGCCGACCAGTGGTGCGACCGGCTGGACGCCCCGCTGGCGATCATCCACAAGCGCCGCGACATCACCCAGGCCAACACCATCCTGTCGGCCGACGTCGTCGGTGACGTCAAGGGCCGGGTCTGCGTGCTGGTCGACGACATGATCGACACCGCCGGCACCATCTGCGCCGCGGCCGACGCGCTGTTCGACAACGGCGCCGCGGATGTCGTGGTGGCCGCCACCCACGGTGTGCTCTCCGGTCCGGCCGCGGACCGGCTGAAGAACTCGCGGGTGAGCGAGTTCGTGTTCACCAACACGCTGCCCACCCCGGCCTCGATCCAGCTGGACAAGATCACCACGCTGTCCATCGCCCCGTCGATCGCCGCCGCGATCCGCGAGGTCTTCGAGGAGGGCTCCGTGACCAGCCTCTTCGAGGGCGTGCACTGACGAAGGCCCGTGCAGGCGGCCCCGGTCCGATCGGACCGGGGCCGCCGCCGATTTCGCGGGAGGCCGCTCGTGCGGTTAGACTCGTGAAACTGCTCGGCGAGGGATGCCGTGCGCCTGCTTGCCGGGTGCCCGCTCCGTGATCGACGCGCTGCCGGTGCCGGACTCCCGTCCACCGGCAGGCCGTTGCCGCCGAGTGACCCCCGAACGTACTGAGGGTGTGGTCCCGGCGGTTTTCGCATTGCCTGCACCCCCGCGCCATTTCCACGAGGAGTGCAGTCGTGTCCGAGATCCGTATTGCCGCTGAGACCCGTTCCGAGTTCGGCAAGGGTGCCGCCCGTCGCGCCCGCCGCGCCGGCTTCGTCCCCGGTGTCGTCTACGGCCACGGCCACGCCCCGGTTCACCTGAACCTGCCCGGCCACGACCTGATGATGGCCCTGAAGACCCCGAACGCCCTGCTGGTCGTCCCGATCGAGGGCAAGGACGAGTACGTCCTGCCGAAGGCCGTCCAGCGCGAGGCCATCAAGCGCACCATCGAGCACGTCGACCTGCTGCTGGTCAAGCGCGGCGAGAAGGTCACCGTCGAGATCCCGGTCCACACCGAGGGCGAGCTGGCCGCCGGCGGCAACCTGCTCGAGCACGTCCTGAACGCGCTCCCGATCGAGGCCGAGGCCACCCACCTGCCCGAGTCGGTCACCGTCTCGGTCGAGGGCCTGGAGGCCGGCGCGGCCATCCACGCCAAGGACATCGTCCTGCCGGCCGGCGTCACCCTGGCCGTCGACGCCGACGCCGTCGTGCTGCAGGTCATCGGCGCCCAGGCCGCCCCGGCCGAGGACGAGGCCGCCGAGGCCGAGGGCACCGAGGCCTGAGCCTCGCCCCGTTAGTCGGACCGCTGCCCCGGTCGCTCCCGTCGGAGCGCCCGGGGCAGCGGCGTGTCCGGGATGATGACGACGAGCGCGAAGGAGAGGAAGGACGGCATGGCGGACGAGTACGAGGGCCCGTGGCTGGTGGTCGGGCTGGGCAACCCCGGGGAGCAGTACGCCCGGAACCGGCACAACATCGGCTTCATGGTGGTGGATCTGCTGGCGCAGCGGGTGGGTGCCAGGTTCAAGGCGCACAAGAGCCGGGCGCAGGTGGCCGAGGGACGGCTGGCGGGCAGGCGGGTGGTGCTGGCCAAGCCGATGTCCTTCATGAACCTCTCCGGCGGGCCGGTGACGGCGCTGCGCGACTTCTACAAGGCGCCGGCCTCGGCGCTGGTCGCCGTCCACGACGAGCTGGACATCGACTACGCGACGCTGCGGCTGAAGCTGGGCGGCGGCGACAACGGCCACAACGGGCTGAAGTCGATCACCAAGTCGCTGGGCCCGGACTACCACCGGGTGCGCTGCGGGATCGGCCGCCCGCCGGGCCGGATGGAGGTCGCGGACTTCGTGCTGAAGGACTTCTCCGCGACCGAGCGCAAGGAGCTGGAGTGGTTCGTGGACCGCTCGGCGGACGCGGTGGAGGCGCTGCTGTCCGAGGGGCTGGAGCGGGCCCAGGGGACGTACAACTCCTGAGCCTCCTGACCGTCCGTCAGGACCCTGCGCGGGGTACGCAACGGTCGTACAACGCTTGGCCCGTCAAACCTGAATCGGTGTGAGAAACCTGTGCGGGATCGGATAGCGTCGGCCTGGTACGCGAACGAGTCCTGGGGAGTTCTCGATGCGGGAATTGCGTCCGGACCGCCGAGTGCGGTGGAGCCGGGGGGTCGAGCTGAGGCGGCTCGGCCGGCGGGTCGGTACGGCCGGTGCACTGGGGGTGGCCGGCGTCCTGCTGTCGGGCGGTGCGGTGGCGCACGCGGAGCCGGTCGCCGAGTCGGACCCGGCGGTCTCCCCGGAGCCGGCGGCGGCGCAGTTCGGCCCGGTGCTCGGTGACTCGATGGGCCCCGACGCGGGGCTGCTGGCGGTCGGCGGCGGCCTGGTGGTGGCGGCCGGCGGCGCGGCGCTGTGGCTGAAGCGCAAGCGCGCGGGCGAGACCGCGGAGTAGGAACCTCACGGCCGAGGGCCGGTGTCCCCGACGGGACACCGGCCCTCGGCCGTTCTCGGGCCGGCCGTCAGCCGGTGTTGCGCAGGCCGGCGGCGATGCCGTTGACGGTCAGCAGCAGCGCGCGGGCGCGCAGCGGGTCGTCCTGGCGCCCGGCCGAGAGCTCCTCGCGCTGGCGGCGCAGCAGCGCGACCTGGAGGTAGGAGATCGGGTCGAGGTAGGCGTCGCGGACGGCGAAGGTCTGCTTCAACACCGGGTTGTGCTCCAGCAGTTCGCTCTCGCCGGTGAGCCGGAGCACCTCGCGCAGGGTGAGCGCGTGCTCGGCCTTGATCTCGTCGAAGACGTGGTGCAGCTCGCCGGGCACCAGCTGCTCGACGTAGTGGCGGGCGATCCGCAGGTCGGTCTTGGCCAGCGTCATGGCGACGTTGGACAGGAAGTTGCGGAAGAAGTGCCACTCGCCGTACATCTCGTCCAGCACGTCGCCGAGGCCGGCCGCGCGGGCGGCGGCGAGGCCGGAGCCGACGCCGTACCAGCCGGGGACGATCTGCCGGGACTGGGTCCAGCCGAACACCCACGGGATGGCCCGCAGGCCGTCCAGGCCGGCGCCGGAGTCGGGGCGGCGGGACGGGCGGGAGCCCAGGTGCAGCGAGGCGAGCTGGTCGACCGGGGTGGAGGCGAAGAAGTACTTCGGCAGGTCCTCCTGCTCGACCAGGCCGCGGTAGGCGGTGTGGGCGGCCTCGGAGACCTGGTCCATCGCGGCGTCCCAGCGGGCCAGCGACTCGGGGGCCTGGCGCGGGGCGGTGTGCAGCGCGGAGGCGGAGAGCGTGGCGGAGAGGGTCAGCTCCAGGTTCTCCCGGGCCAGCGAGGGGAGCAGGTACTTGTCGGAGATGACCTCGCCCTGCTCGGTGACCTTGATCTCGCCCTCCAGGGTGCCCCAGGGCTGGGCCAGGATGGCCTCGTGCGAGGGGCCGCCGCCGCGGCCGACGGTGCCGCCGCGGCCGTGGAACAGGCGCAGCCGGATGCCGTAGCGGTGGGCGACGTCGCGCAGCCGGCGCTGGGCGCGGTGGATCTCCCACTGGGAGGTGGTGATGCCGCCGAACTTGGAGGAGTCGGAGTAGCCGAGCATGACCTCCTGGACGTCGCCGCGCAGCGAGACGAGCAGGCGGTAGGACGGGTCGGAGAGCATCTCGTCGAGGATGCGGTCGGCCTGCTGGAGCTCGTCGGTGGTCTCCAGCAGCGGCACGATGCCGATCTTGGCGATGCCGGCGTGCAGGTCGATCAGGCCGGCCTCGCGGGCCAGCACGGTGGCGGCGAAGACGTCGTCGGCGCCCTGGCACATCGAGATGATGTAGCTCTCGACAATCTCGTCGCCGAAGCGCTCGAAGCCCTGGCGGACGGTGTTGAAGACGCCGAGGGTCTTGGTGCCGGCCTCGTCCAGCGGGGCCGGGGTGGGGGCGAGCGGGCGGCGCGAGCGGAGCTCCTTGGCGAGCAGCTTCTGCCGGTACTCGCGGGGCATGTCGGCGTAGCGCCAGGCCTCCTCGCCGAGCCGGTCGAAGAGCTGGCCGAGGGCGTGGTGGTGGGCCTCGGCGTGCTCGCGCACGTCCATGGTGGCGAGCTGGAGGCCGAAGGCCTCGACGGTGCGGATGGCGCGGGCGAGGCGGCCGTCGGCGATGAGCTCGCCGCGGTGGGAGCGCAGCGAGTCCTGGATCAGCCGCAGGTCGGCGATCAGCTCGCGGGTGCCGAGGTAGTCGCGGCCCTCGACGTGCGGGGTGCCGCCGGCCAGCCGCTCGCGGGTGTTCTCCAGCTTGAGCCGGATGCAGGTGGCCTTGAGGCGGTAGGGCTCCTCGGCGTTCATCCGCTTGTAGCGCGGGCTGAGTTCGGGGAGCAGGTGCAGGTCGGTGTTGAGCGAGGCGAGCAGCTCGACCGAGGCGCCGGCCAGCCGCTCGGAGGTGGAGAGGGTGTTGCGCAGGTCGTCGATCGCGGCGAGCGCGTCCTTGATGCCGTACTCGTGCTGGAGGTTGAGGACGTCCCAGGTGACCTGCGGGGTGACGTTGGGGTTGCCGTCGCGGTCGCCGCCGATCCAGGTGCCGAAGGTGAGCGGGCGCACGCCGTCGGGCAGGCTCAGGCCGACCCGGGCGAGCTCCTCGTGCAACTCCTCCAGGACCTCGGGGACGGCCTCGCGGTAGAGCTCGTCCAGGTAGTAGACGGCGTTGCGGGCCTCGTCGGTGGGCTCGGGGCGGGCGATGCGCAGCTCGTCGGTCTGCCAGAGCAGGTCGATGACCTCGGCCAGGCGGCGGTCGGCGGAGCGCTTGGCGCTGCTGGTGCGGGCCTGGTCGGCGGCGGCCAGGCCGGAGGTGACCTCGTCGCGGTGGATGCGGTCGAGGAGTTCGCCGATCCGGCGCAGCTTGTTGAGGACGCTGCGGCGGGCGGCCTCGGTGGGGTGCGCGGTGAAGACCGGGCGGACCGCGAGGTGGGCCAGGGTGTCCTGGAGGTGCTTGGCGTCGGCCTCGGCGAGCAGGTCGGCGGTCTGCGCGAGCAGCGAGCCCTCGCGGGCGCGGCGGGTGGCGAACTCGCGGCCGCGGTGCACCTGCTCGGTGACGTTGGCGAGGTGGAAGTAGGTGGAGAACGCCCGGACCAGCTTCGCGGCGGTGTCCAGGTCGATGTCGGAGAGGAGTTCGGCGGTGGCCTCGCCGTCGGTGCGGCTCAGCAGGCGGACCTGTTCGACCAGGCCCAGCAGCTGGGGGCCCTCCTGGCGGACCAGCGTCTCGCCGAGCAGGTCGCCGAGGCGGCGGATGTCCGCACGCAGGGCGGCGTTGTCGGGATCGGCGACGACGGGCGTGGGGCTGTCCGCCGGGGTGGGGACCGGAGCGGTCACGGCTGTCTCCCTGTGGTGGTGGGGTTCGGCAACGGCTCATCGTCACAGGTCCACACGCGTGTGGCGGGTGTGACGCGTGCGGACCGCGCTGTCCGACGCGACCAGCATAGGTGTCGGGGAGGGTGCTGTCCGCGACGTGGCCGGATGGCGGACAGGGCTGCCGAAAACCACCTGTGGTCTGGACCACTTGACGGCCTAGGGGGGTGTACGGGGAGATCCCGGTGGGGAGGGGAGGGGGTTGCCGCTTACGCTGTGGGGCATGAGCAACTCGCCTGGGGAGCGCGTGCCGGTCCGGTCGTTCTTGTGGTGGAAGCGGCCGCGCAGCGCTTTCCTGGACATCGGGCTGGCGTTGCTCGCCGCCGTCGAGTGCGCGGCCAGCACGATCGCCTTCCTTTCCGCCCGGATCCACGTCAGCACCGCGGGAGCGGTCGGGATAGCCGTGCTCGGCACGCTGGCCGGCGGCTCCCTGGTGGTGCGCCGGCGCTGGCCGGCCGTCCCGGTGCTGGTGACGCTGCTGGTGATGCCCGGAATGCTGGGCGTGGTGCTGCTGGTGGTGGCGCTGTACACGCTGGCGTCGACCTGGGAGTGGCCCTCGCGGCGCCGCCGGGTGGTCGCGCTGTCCGCGCTGGCCTTCGCCGAGGCGGCCGCCGTGATGGCGGTGTCGCTGATGACGCCCGGGGACGGGCCGGTGGACCCGCCGCCGCTGTGGGGTCAGATCCTGCTGTCGCTGCTGGTGGCGGTCGGGCTGACGGTCGCCCCGGTGCTGACCGGACTGTACGTCGGCGCGCGGCGGCGGCTGATCGAGTCGCTCAAGGACCGCGCGCACGGCCTGGAGACCGAACTGGACCTGCTGGCCGAGCAGGCGCAGGAGCGCGCCCGCCGGGCCCGGCTGGAGGAGCGCACCCGGATCGCCCGGGAGATGCACGACGTGGTGGCGCACCGGGTGTCGCTGATGGTGGTGCACGCCGGGGCGCTGGAGCGGATCGTCGGCAAGGACCCGGAGAAGGCGGCGCAGAGCGCCAAGCTGATGGGCGAGGTCGGCCGGCAGGCGCTGAACGAACTGCGCGAGATCCTCGGGGTGCTGCGGATGGACGACGAGCGGCAGCCGGAGCCGGACTCGCTGGCCGGGCTGCCGCGGCTGGTGGACCAGTCCCGGGTGGCCGGGATGGCGGTGACCCTGACGGTCAGCGGCAGCCGGCAGGAGTTCACCGGCGAGGCCGAGCAGACCGCCTACCGGGTCGTCCAGGAGGGCCTGACCAACGCGCACAAGCACGCGGGCGGCGCCCAGGTGTCCGTCCTGCTCTCGTACGCGCCGAACGGGGTGCGGGTGGCCGTGGTGAACGCCTGCCCGGGCGGGGAGCGGGGCGCGGCGAAGCTGCCCAGCGGGGGCAACGGGCTGGTCGGGATGCGGGAACGGGTGATCGCGCTGGGCGGCACCTTCTCCTCCGGGCCGGAGGCGGACGGCGGGTTCCGGATCGAGGCGGTGCTGCCGTCCCGGCTGGCGGTGCGGGCCGAGCGGCTGCGCTGAGCCGGGCCCGGCACTCCGGCGCTCCCGGTGCTCCTCCTCCGTACGCCTCGGTGCCCGTCAGTACTCGTCAGTACTCGTCCGGGGTCCGCAGCCGCTCCGGGGCCGTGCCCAGGACCAGGGCGGAGACCGCCTGGTCGATGCCGTGCCCGAGGAACCACTCGCCGGTGTGGTCCAGGCTGTAGACCCGGCCCTCCTCGTCGACGGCCAGCAGCGCCTGCCCGTACGCCTCCTCGCCGAGCGGGGCCAGCCGGGTGCCCAGCGCCCGGCCGAGGTCGAGCAGGGTGCGCGGCTGGTGCAGGCCGCACAGCGGGTCGATCAGGAACGGGGTGCGGGCCAGCTGGCGGCCCGGGCCGGACAGGTCGAAGGCGAGGCCGCCGAACTCGGCCCAGGCCTCCACCGCCGCCGGGAACACCGCGTGCGTCACACCGGTGGGCGCGCCGTACCCGACCAGGGCGTCGGCCCACTCCTCGGCCTGCCGGATCTGCCAGCGGCCGGGGTGCCAGCCGGCCGCCTTGAGCTCGGCGGCGACGTCGGCGGGGAAGCGCGGGCGGGTCCGGGCGCCGGCGGGGGAGAGGGTGGCCGGTGCGGGCGGGATGGGCGGGTTCAGGGCGGGCTCCAGGGCTGGGGGACGGGGGACGTGCCGGCGGCTCGGCCGGCCGGTGCGCGGGCGGTCAGTGCGCGGGCGGCCCGACGGCGACGCTGCGCACGGTGAAGTGCTCCAGCATCGGAGCGCAGGAGCGGCAGGGCGGCGCGTGGCTGCCGTGCGCCGGATCCCCCTCCTCGCGGATGCGGACGGTCGTCATCCGGGAGCCCTTGAGCGCCTTGCGGGCCTCGTGCAGCGTCATCGGCTTGCGGGCGGCGCGCTTGGAGCGCCGTCCGTCGACCGCGGCCAGGTGCTGGGAGAGCAGGACGGCCTCCGGGCAGCGGCCGGTGAACCGCTCGCGGGCCTCCGTCGGCAGGGCGTCCAGGAAATCGGCGACCAGGTGGTGCAGCACCGGGCGGCGCGGGTCCTTGTCGCCCGCCAGGGTGTGCACCTCGCCGCCCTTGAGCGACAGCGCGGCGGCGACGGCGGGCAGCAGGCTGTCGCGGTGGTGGCGCAGCACGGGCGGGCCCGCCGGCTCACCGGTGGTCATCCGTCGTCCTCCTCCTGGTAACCCGGTGTCGGCCGGAGTGACCGGGCCCGTCCGGGGCAAGCCTGTTCAGGGGCAAGCCTGTCAAACGGCACTGACAACCGCGCAACCGGGGTGCGGCGGCGGCCGGTGGCGCCACGGACCGGCCCGGCGGTCACCCGATGCTGGCCGAACGCGCACGCGTCCGTCACGACTTGTCCGCCGATTTACCGAAACAGCCCCGGAGGCCGGTACGCGGCCGGTACCGTTCCGGCAGCGAGCCGAAGGGGGACGCGGCCGACCGCGCGGAGCAACCGCCGGGCGGGCCCGACTCCCGTGCCCGCGCCGGACGTTGAGGCCACCGGGGAGGGCCTGCCGCCCACCCCGGCGCTGAGCGAAGGGGCCCGTGCGATGACGTCGGAACCGCAGGACGACCACTGGCAGGCCGCCAACCAGGCACCCGGCGGCCACGTACCCGCACCGGACGAGCCGCCCCGGCCGGTGCCCGCGCGCCCCGTCGGGCTGGCCGTGGTCGGGGCCGGCTACTGGGGCCCGAAGCTGGTCCGCAACGCGCAGCAGACCCGGGCGCTGCGGCTGCACTGGCTGTGCGACCTGGACGAGGCCAAGGCCCGCGCGGTGCTGGGGGAGTACAGCACCGTCGGGGCGACCGCCAGCTACCGGCGGGTGCTGGCGGACGAACGGGTCGGCGCGGTCGCGGTGGCCACACCGGCGGGCGCCCACTACACGCTGGTGCGGGCGGCGCTGGAGGCCGGCAAGCACGTCCTGGTGGAGAAGCCGATCACCACCTCCGCCGCCGAGGCCGAGGAGCTGGTCGACCTGGCCGAGCGGCGCGGGCTGGTGCTGATGTGCGACCACACCTTCTGCTACACCCCGGCGGTGCGGCGGATCCGCGAGCTGGTCCACGGCGGGGAGATCGGGGACGTCCAGTTCTTCGACTCGGTGCGGATCAACCTCGGCCTGGTGCAGCCGGACGTCGACGTGCTGTGGGACCTCGCCCCGCACGACCTGTCGATCCTGGACTTCGTGCTGCCGCCCGGGGTCGAACCGGTCGGGGTGTCCGCCCAGGGCGCCGACCCGATCGGGGCCGGCCGCGCCTGCGTCGCGTACCTGACGGTCCGGCTCAGCAACGGCGCGCTCGCGCACTGCCACGTCAACTGGCTCTCCCCGACCAAGGTCCGCACCACCCTGATCGGCGGCTCGCGGCGCACCCTGGTCTGGGACGACCTCAACCCGCAGGCCCGGCTGGCGGTGCACGACCGGGGCGTCGACCTCACCCCGCCCGACCAGCTCACCGACGAGATCCGGCACCGGGCGCTGATCTCCTACCGGGTCGGCGAGATGGTCGCGCCGGCGCTGGTCGAGCAGGAGGCGCTGCGCAACGTGATGGCCGAGTTCGCCGCCGCCATCACCGAGGGCCGGGCCCCGCTCACCGACGGCCGGGCCGGGGTGCGGGTGCTGCAGCTGCTGGAGGCGGCCTCGCTCAGCCTCGAACTCGGCGGGGTCACCGTGCCAGTGGGCGCGGCGGTCCGGGCCGGGGCGGAGGCGCGGTGAGCGGGGTGGTGCACGGTTCGGGGAGCGGCGCGGCGGGGGACGGCGTCCCGCTGGTCGATCTGGCGGCGGCGCACGCCGAGGTGGCGCAGGAGGTGCGGGCCGGCTTCGACCGGGTGCTCGCCTCCGGAGCCTTCGTCAAGGGCCCCGAAGTGGCCGCCTTCGAGCGGGAGTACGCGGCCTTCGTCGGCGTCCGGCACTGCGTGGGCGCCGCCAACGGCACCGACGCGCTCGAACTGGCCCTGCGCGCCCTGGACCTGCCGCCCGGCGGCGGGGTGGTGCTGCCCGCCAACACCTTCGTCGCCACCGCCGAGGCGGTGCTGCGGGCCGGGCTGCGCCCGGTGCTCGTCGACGCCGACCCGGAGTACCTGCTGATGGACCCGGAACGGGCCGCCGCTGCGCTGCCCGGCGCGGTCGCGCTGCTGCCCGTCCACCTCTTCGGCCAACTCGCCCCGATGGGCCCGCTGCTGGCGGCGGCCGACGGCCGTCCGGTGGTGGAGGACGCGGCGCAGTCCCAGGGCGCCCGGCAGCACGGGCGCACCTGGTACGGGCGGATCGCGGCCACCAGCTTCTACCCGGGCAAGAACCTCGGCGCCTACGGCGACGCCGGGGCGGTGCTCACCGACGACGACGCCCTGGCCGACGCCGTCCGGCTGACCGGCGACCACGGCGCCCGCGACCGGTACCGGCACGAACGGTTCGGCTGCAACTCCCGGCTGGACGCGCTGCAGGCCGTCGTGCTGCGCGCCAAACTGCGCCGGCTGCCCGCCTGGAACGCCGCCCGCCGGGCCGCCGCCGCCCGCTACGACGCGCTGCTGGGCGGGCTGGACGGACTCGCCCTGCCCCGTACCGCGCCCGGCAACGAGCACGTCCGGCACCTGTACCCGGTGCGGATCGGCCCCGGCCGGGACCGCGACGCGGTGCTGGCCGCGCTGCACGCCGCCGGGATCGGCGCCGGGGTGCACTACCCGGTGCCGGTCCACCTGCAACCCGCGTTCCGTCACCTCGGCCACCGCGAGGGGACGTTCCCGGTCGCCGAGCGGGCCGCCCGCGAACTGCTCAGCCTGCCGCTGCACCCGCACCTCACCGAGGCCCGGCAGCTGCGGGTGGCCGAGGCGCTGGCGCGGGCGCTGGGCGGGCGGCTGTGACGGCGGGGGCACTGCCTGCGCTCCGGGCTCTCCGGGGCAGGAGCCCGTCGTCCGCCTGGCTGACCGGGGGTTGAGGGCAGGCCACAGGGGGCCTGCCTTCGAACTCGCGTCTGCGGGGCGGCGTTGGGGCACGCACCTCGCCGCGTTGTCGTCGGTCGCCAATGGCCCCCAGCCTTCGGCCGGGAGGTGCCCCCACCGCAGTGGCTCCCTCCTCCGCCTTGCGATGCACACACCCCAACGCCGCCCCGCCCGCCCTCCGGGCGGACGACGGGAGTTCGAGGGCAGGCCCTAGGCTGGTGCCCAGCAAGCACCGTATTTTGCAGCAGCCAGTGGGGGCTCCCAGATGACGACAGGTCGGCCCGGCGTCGCCGCCGCACCGAACGCGGCGTACGCAGGTCAGGTGGTGCAGTTCCCGGACCCGGTCCGCGCGGAGCGGCACCCCGCCGGGGTCAGGGTGGACGAGTACGGCTTCCCGGACTTCGGTCCGTACGCCGCCGCCGCGGCCGAGGTGGCCGACCCGCCGGCGGGCTTCGGCGTGGACGAACTGCGGCTGACCGACTACGTCTCGGCCAACGCCGCGCTCTACACCCAGGGCCACCCGCTCTGGGCCGACCTCCCGACCGCCGTCGCCACCCCGCCCGGCTGGACCTGGCACCACGCGGTCGGCCGGGCCGCCCCCGGCTGGCGGCGGATGGAGCTCGTCCCGGTCGAGGTCAAGGCGCTGCTGCGGCACCACGGCGGCCTGGCCACCTCCGCCGCCGACCACACCCGCCGCGGCACCCGCCCGCTGCAGGAGCGCCGGCCGGTGCACTTCTCGCTGGCCGGGGACGGCGGCGACCCGATCGGCGTCCCCGAGGACCTGGTGCAGCGCGCCGAGGAGCGCCTCGGCTACCGGCTGCCCGACGCCTACCGCACCTTCCTCAAGCTGGGCGGCGGCCGCGCCCCGGTCGGCGTGGCGCTGGACACCGAGCTCGGACTGCTGCTCGACCAGCCGTTCCTGACGCTCACCGAGGAGTACGGCACCGACGACGTCGTGTACGCCAACAAGTGCCTGCGCGACCACCTCACCAAGGACTACCTGGGCATCGCCTACGCGCAGGGCGGCCTGGTCGCGCTCAAGGTGCGCGGCGAGCGGACCGGCTCGGTCTGGTTCCACCTGTACGACGACGCCCGCGACGCCGGCGGCCCGGAGGCGCCGGAGGACCGCTGCGCCCGGCTGCTGCTGCCCTGCGGCGAGGACTTCGACGCCTTCCTGCTGCGGCTGGCCGGCAGCCCGCCGGAGCTGGAGACGGTCGCGGAGCTGATGGTGGACGGCGGGTTCGCCCGGGCCGTCCCGGTCGGCTGAGGCGCGTGGGCGCGGTGCTCGTGGTGCTCGCGGTGGTGTCGGTGGCCGAGGTGGTCGCGGTGGAACGGGGGACGAAGAGGATGCGGACAGGGGTGAACCGGGCGTGGTGACGTACGCGCAGGCGCAGGAGCTCGCCGAGGAGTGGATCAACGGCGGGGTGCCGCGCTCGCAGCAGCGCGAGGTGCGGGTCCGGGAGTTCGACCTGGGCTTCGTCTGCTGGGCGGTGGCGCCCACGGGCCCGGCCGACGGCTCGGGCGGTGCGGGCGGCGGCTCGGGGGAGGCGCGGCTGGTGATCGCCCGGGACTCCGGCGCCAGCACGCTCTGGCCCGCGCTGCCCGTCAACGAGGTGGTCCGGCAGTACGAGGAGGTCTACGGGCGGCCGGTGGCGGCCAACCCGGCGGGGGCGGCGAAGCCCGCGCCCGGGCCGGTGGAGGCGACCTCCTTCCTGCTCAGCCCGCCGCAGTGGCTCCAGGAGGCGGGGGCCGCGGCGATCGCGGCGGAGGCGGAGCGGCTCGGGACGGCTCCGGCCGCTGTTGCCGCCGCTGCCGCGCCCGCTCCCGTTCCGGCTGTCGCGCCCGTCGAGGAGCCGCCCGCCGCGGCGCCGCGGCCCGGGCCGGCCGTGCTGACCGAGCCGCCGGTCTCCGACCGGCCCGCCGGGGACGCGCCGACCATGCTCGCGCCGCCGGCCGGGCACGACGAGCCGGCCGTCGCGCCGGTGCCGCCGGTCGCGGCTCCCGTCGCGCCCGTCGCGCCTGGGGTGCCCGGCCGGCCGCCGGTCGAGGGCGAGGCCGCGACCGTCCTGATGTCGGAAGGGCTGCGGACCACCGGCTCGGACCTGCCCGAGCCCGCCGCGTCGGCGGGTGCCGAGGCCGCGACCATGCTGATGCCGCCGACGGGTGGCGGCTACGGCATGCCCCCGGTCGCGCCGCCCGCCGCCCAGCCGCCCGCCGCGCAGCCCCCGGCGCCGCCCGTCGCGCCGCCGGCCCCGGGACCGGCGCCAGTGCCGGCGCCCGCCCCGGCCGCCGAGCCGGCGCCCACGCTGCTCGCCTCGCCGGACGCCATGCCCGGGCTGATGGGCCTGCCGGGTGCCCCGGTGGCCCCGCCCGCCGGTGGTCCGCCCGCCGGTGGTCCGCAGGTGGAGCACGCGCCGACGATGCTGGCCCCGCCCGGTGGTCTGCCCGGTCTCGCCGGGCTGCCCGGTGCTCCGGCCCCGGGCGCTCCGGCCCCCGGTGTGCCGGCTCCCGGCGCCCCGGTCCCCGTCGCCCCGGAGGCCGCCGCGCCGCAGGGCGGGTTGGGCCGTGGCGCGGGTTCGGGTCCGCCGCCGCCCCCGCCGGCCGCGCTGCGCGGTGGCCCCGCCGGTTCCCCCGGCCCCGCCGCCTCCGCCGGGCTGGGGCGCGGTGCGGGTTCGGGTCCGCCGCCGCCTCCGCCCGCCGGGCTGAAGCACACCCCGGGCTCCGGCACGCCCGCCGCCCACCCCGGTGGTCGTGGCGCCGCCTCCGCCCCGCCGCCCCCGCCCCCGGCGGGCCTGCGGGGCGGCGAGGCCCCGGTGGCCCCGCAGGCCGCGCAGGCCGCCGGCCCGGCCGCGTCCGGTCCGTCGTACGAGGCGACCCAGCTGGCGGGCGCGATCGACCCGGCGCTGCTGGGCGCCCCGGCGGACCCGGGCACCCCGCCGTCCGGCGGCCCCGCCGTCCCGCCGCCGCCCGGCGGTCCGGCGGCCCCCGCCGCGCCCGCGGCCGGCTACGGCTACCCGAACGCGCCCGGCGCCGCCGGGGTCGTCCCGCCGGCGGTGGTGCCGGGTTCGCCGCCGCCCGCGCCGGTGCCGCCGGGCGTGCCCGCGGTCGGCCCGGGGTACTTCGCCGCGCTCAGCTACCGGGGCCCGGACGGCTCGGAGCAGAAGCTGCTGCACCGCAGCGAGCCCGGCACCCCGCACCCGGAGTGGAAGATCCTCCAGGACCTGCGCCGGCTCAACGTGCCGCCGGAGCAGGTGCTGGAGCTCTACACCGAGCTGGAGTCCTGCGACCTGCCGGGCGGCTACTGCAACCGCATGATCGCCGCGTCCTGGCCGAACGTCCGGCTCACCCACACCGCCCCGTACGGCCGCGACCACGCGTCCCGGCAGGCCGGGATGGCCGAGCTGCTCGACCACCTGGACGAGCTGCACCAGCTGGCGTCCGGCGCCCAGCGGGTCCGCCCGTTCCGGGTGCCGCCGCCCGCGCCGGGGACGGTCCAGGCGCTGCCGCCGCTCCCGCCGCAGCAGCTCGCCCAGGAGACCGGGGCCGCCTTCGGGCAGAACCTGTTCCGCTACGAGCAGCGCGCCGTCTCCCGCCAGGGCGTGCCCGAGCCGGTGTCCCAGACCCTGATGTGGGCCGGGCTGCCGCGCGACTTCGGGCCGTTCTTCTGGGCGCAGGCGCAGGAGGGCCGTCCGATCCCGACGCTCGCCGAGCTGGCCGCCGAGCGCGGCCTCGCCGCGGGCCCGGACTTCGGCGGCTACCTGGTGCTGGGCAACGACTACGGCCGCCAGCTGTGCGTCCAGTACGGCACCGCGCACGTGGTGGCCGTGGACATCGATGGAACCGGCCAGCCGCCCCGGTTCGTCAACAGCGGTGTACCGGAGTTCGTCCGTTCGCTGGCCCTGCTGGGCCGGATGTGGCGGCTCCGGTACGGGCTGACGCCGGACCAGGCCGGTCGATGGACGACCGACTTCCAGGCCCAGCTCGCCGCGATCGACCCGGCGGCCCTGCAGAACGCGGACACGTGGTGGGCCGTGCTGCTGGAGCAGTTCTGGGACGGCCTGCTGTAGCGGGTCGTCGCTGATCCTCGCAGGTGGGAGGGGTCGTTCCGGTGTCCGGAACGACCCCTTCGGCATGCCGACGCAGCCGTGCCTCGTTGGGGTTTCGCCCGGATCTGCGCAAAATAGGTCAAGAGGATGGGTCTATTCGTCCGGTCCTCGACACATTCCGGTCCGTACGACGGCGGAATCCGGCCCCGGCCTCCGAACCGGTTCCGGATCCGTCCGTTCCGTCCGATCATGGGCTCCGCAGCCCGCGAAACGAGGGGAAGAGCCCATGAGCGACGCCGTCCCCCAGTACGGCTTCACCCAGGCCCGCCGTGGCTACGTGCCCGAGCAGGTCGACCGAGCCCTGGCCGCCCTCACCGCGCAGCGTGACGAGGCGTGGGAGCGGCTGAGCGTCCTGGGCGCAGGCATCCGGCAGATGGAGGCCCGACTGGCCGACATCCGCCGGACCGCCGAGGACGCCCCGGAGCCCGACTACCAGGTGCTCAGCGAGCAGGCCGCCGGACTGGCCGCGATGGCCGAGAACGAGGCGCGCGCCGTCCGGGAGAAGGCCGAGCGCTTCGCCGAGGACCTGCGGGACGAGGTCTACGAGGCCGGCCAGGCCGCCGACCGCGCCGCCAAGGAGTACGGCACCACGACCCGTACCGACGCCGACGCGGCCGCCCGCCGCACCGAGGAGCGGACCCGGGCCGAGGCCGAGGGCATCCGGTCCGACGCCGACCGGGAGAGCCGTTCCGCCCGGGACGCCGCCACCGCCTACGCCGCCAAGGTGCGGGTGGCCGCCGCCGAGGCCAGCGAGCAGGCCGAGGCCGAGCTGGCCACCCGGCGCCGCAAGGCCGACGAGACCTTCGCCGCCGCCCAGGCCAAGGCCGACGCCGAGGACACCGAGGTCTCGGCGACCGCCGAGCGCCGGGTCAAGGAGGCGGAGCAGCAGCGGGAGACCGTGCTGAACCGGATCAAGCAGCTGGAGACGGACGCCCAGGCCAAGGCCGACCAGCTGATCGAGCAGGCCCGCCGGGAGGCCGAGAAGATCAACGCGGAGAGCGAGCGCGAGCAGCGCGAGTTCGACACCCGGCTGGACACGGTGCAGCAGCACCTGGACCACATCAAGGCCACGCTGGCCTCGCTCACCGGGGCGGCGGTCGGCCAGATCGAGCCCGAGGTGGCGGCCGCGGCCGCCGCGGCCGTCCAGGCCTCCGGCGCGGCCGCCACGACCCCCGCGCCGCGGGACGCCGTCGCGGACGCCGTCGTCGACGCCGCGCCGGTGGACTCGGAGGCGGACACCGGGGAGATCCCGGTGGCGAACCTGCGCAAGGCCCTGGCCCCCGCGGCTCCGGCCGGGGCCAAGGCCCCCGCCGCCCGGGAGGGGGCGGCGACCGTGCTGCGGACGCCGGTGGTCGGCAGCAGTGCCACCAGGGCCATCGGCGGGCCCGTGGCGACCGGCCCGGTGCCGCCGAAGCCGGCCGCGCCGCCCGCCGAGGAGACGGTCGGCGGGACCGCCGACGGGACGGCCGCGGTGGAGAAGGGCGCCGGGAAGCCGTCGGAGGACGAGACCCGGATCGTCCCGAAGATCATCATCGTGGACGACGGCAGCGACTACGCGACCCCGCACACGGTGAGCTACAACCGCCGCTGACCGGGCGCCCGACCGCGCGCCGCGAAGGCCCCGACCGCCCCCACCGGGCGGGCCGGGGCCTTCGTCGTGCCGGGGTACCGGTCGTGCCGGGGCGGGGCGGGGCGGAACAGGGGGCCGGGTTCGGGATAGGACGGCGGCCGACGGGGTAGGCCCCGGGAACGAAAGAGGCCGAGACCCGTGGCGCCCTCCAGGAAAGGGCGCCACGGTTCCCGGCGCTTGGGCGGGCGCCCCCACCCAGGGCCGCCCGGCCTCGCACCTCCGACCCCCATCGGGGGTGCGACAGTGCCCCCACAGCCATCCCCCACGGTTGGGTGCGGCGGGCACGTTCACCATGGTGCGCGATCTCCATGGACGGCCAGTGACAGGAGTATGTCCAGTTCGTGGCGGATGGCCGTGCCCGGTTCGGTGCGGGTTCCGGTCGGTTCGTCCACCGGCCGGACCGGTGGTCCGTCCAGCCGTTCGTTCCCGGATGTGTTCCTGACAAAACTTGGGGGGCGGGCGAGTGGGGGGTCGACGTCCCGGGCCCCGGTACGGCCCCGGCGCGGTCCTGGCGTGGCCCCCGGTCCGGCTCGGGTCCGGCCCCGCCGGAGCCGTGGACCGCGTGCGTGTCCGTGCCGCGGCGTAGGCTGGAGACCCCCGGCCGCTCGGCGTGCCGGGCCGTTCGCGTTGCCCCGGCGGGCCTTCGCCGCCCCGGGACAGCACCAGCCACGGGACGAAGAAGAGACCCCAGATGAGTCTGACCGGACTGCTCGATGTCGTCGCGCGGGACGCGGCGCTCGCCGAGGCCATCGAGGCGGCCACCGCCACCGGAGCCGCGGCCGGCGGACGCCGCCACCTGGACCTGGTCGGGCCGCCCGCCGCCCGGCCGTTCGCCATCGCCGCGCTGGCCCGCGCGCTCGCCGGGCAGGCCGCCGGGGAACGGGGCCGTCCGGTGCTCGCCGTCACCGCGACCGGCCGGGAGGCCGAGGACCTCGCGGCCTCGCTGCGCTCGCTGCTGCCCGCCGACGCCGTCGCCGAGTTCCCGGCCTGGGAGACCCTGCCGCACGAACGGCTGTCGCCCCGCTCGGACACCGTCGGGCGCCGGCTGGCCGTGCTGCGCCGGATCGTGCACCCGCGGGCGGACGACCCGGCGGCGGGGCCGGTCCAGGTGATCGTCGCCCCGGTCCGCTCGGTGCTCCAGCCGCAGGTCAAGGGGCTGGCCGAGCTGGAGCCGGTGGCCGTCCGGCGCGGTGAGTCGTACGACCTGGAGGAGGTGGCCCGCCGGCTCTCCGCCGCCGCCTACGCGCGCGTCGAACTGGTCGAGAAGCGCGGCGAGTTCGCCGTCCGCGGCGGCATCCTGGACGTCTTCCCGCCGACCGAGGAGCACCCGCTGCGGGTGGAGTTCTGGGGCGACGAGGTCGAGGAGGTCCGGTACTTCAAGGTCGCCGACCAGCGCTCGCTGGAGATCGCCGAGCACGGCCTGTGGGCGCCGCCCTGCCGGGAGCTGTTGCTCACCGACGAGGTGCGGGCCCGGGCCGCCGAGCTGGCCGCCGAGCACCCCGGGCTGGCCGAGATCCTCGACCGGATCGCCGAGGGGATCGCGGTCGAGGGCATGGAGTCGCTGGCGCCGGTGCTGGTGGACGACATGGAGCTGCTGCTGGACGTGCTGCCGCTCGGCTCCGTCACGGTGGTCTGCGACCCGGAGCGGGTCCGCACCCGGGCCGCCGACCTGGTCGCGACCAGCCAGGAGTTCCTGCACGCGTCCTGGGTCGCGGCCGCGGCGGGCGGGGACCGGCCGATCGACCTGGAGGCCATCGACGTCTCCGCCGCCTCGCTGCGCTCGCTCGCCGAGGTGCGCGAGCACGCCGCCGAGATCGGACTGCCCTGGTGGTCGGTCAGCCCGTTCGCGACCAGCGAGTCGACCGTCGACGGCATTCTGGAGTTCGACGCCAACACGCTGACCCTCGGCATGCACGCCGTCGAGGCCTACCGGGGCGACACCGCCCGGGCGATCGCCGACGCCAAGGAGCGGCTGGCCGCCGACTGGCGGGTCGTCATGGTGACCGAGGGGCACGGCCCGGCCTCCCGGCTCGCCGAGGTGCTGGGCAACGAGGGGATCCCGGCCCGCCTGGTCGCCGACCTCGCCGAGGCGCCCACCCGGGACGTCGTCCACGTCTCCTGCGGCTCGATCGAGCACGGCTTCGTCGACGAGGACCTGAAGCTCACGGTCATCACCGAGACCGACCTGTCCGGCCAGAAGTCCTCCACCAAGGACATGCGCCGGATGCCCTCGCGCCGCCGCAACGCGATCGACCCGCTGGCGCTGGTGGCCGGCGACTACGTCGTCCACGAGGCGCACGGCGTCGGCAAGTACGTCGAGATGGTGCAGCGCACCGTCCAGGGTGCCACCCGCGAGTACCTGGTGCTGGAGTACGCCCCGGCCAAGCGCGGCCACCCCGGCGACCGGCTGTTCGTGCCGACCGACCAGCTCGACCAGGTCACCAAGTACGTCGGCGGCGAGGCCCCGACGCTGCACCGGCTCGGCGGCGCGGACTGGGCGAAGACCAAGCAGCGGGCCAAGAAGGCGGTCAAGGAGATCGCCGCCGACCTGATCAAGCTGTACTCGGCCCGGATGGCCGCCCCCGGCCACACCTTCGGCCCGGACACCCCGTGGCAGCGCGAGCTGGAGGACGCCTTCCCGTACGCGGAGACGCCCGACCAGCTGACCACCATCGCCGAGGTCAAGTCCGACATGGAGAAGTCCGTCCCGATGGACCGGCTGATCTGCGGCGACGTCGGCTACGGCAAGACCGAGATCGCGGTGCGGGCCGCGTTCAAGGCCGTGCAGGACGGCAAGCAGGTGGCGGTGCTGGTGCCGACCACGCTGCTGGTGCAGCAGCACTTCTCGACCTTCGCCGAGCGCTACGCCAACTTCCCGGTGACGGTGAAGGCGCTGTCCCGCTTCCAGACCGACAGCGAGGCCAAGGCCGTCCTGGAGGGGCTGTTCGAGGGCTCGGTGGACGTCGTCATCGGCACCCACCGGCTGTTCTCCTCCGAGACCAGGTTCAAGGACCTCGGCCTGGTCATCGTCGACGAGGAGCAGCGCTTCGGCGTCGAGCACAAGGAGCAGCTGAAGAAGCTGCGCGCCAACGTGGACGTGCTCACCATGTCCGCGACCCCGATCCCGCGCACCCTGGAGATGGCGGTCACCGGCATCCGCGAGATGTCCACCATCACCACCCCGCCGGAGGAGCGGCACCCGGTGCTGACCTTCGTCGGGCCGTACGACGAGAAGCAGATCTCGGCCGCGATCCGGCGTGAACTCCTGCGCGAGGGCCAGGTGTTCTACATCCACAACCGGGTGGAGTCGATCGACAAGGCGGCCGCCCGGCTGAAGGACCTGGTGCCCGAGGCGCGGATCGCCACCGCGCACGGGCAGATGGGGGAGACCCAGCTGGAGAAGGTCGTCGTCGACTTCTGGGAGAAGGAGTTCGACGTCCTGGTGTCGACCACGATCGTGGAGTCCGGCATCGACATCTCCAACGCCAACACCCTGATCGTGGAGCGCGGCGACACCTTCGGCCTCTCCCAGCTGCACCAGCTGCGCGGCCGGGTCGGCCGCGGCCGCGAGCGCGGCTACGCGTACATGCTGTACCCGCCGGAGAAGCCGCTCACCGAGACCGCGCACGAGCGGCTGGCCACCATCGCCCAGCACACCGAGATGGGCGCGGGCATGTACGTCGCGATGAAGGACCTGGAGATCCGCGGCGCGGGCAACCTGCTCGGCGGCGAGCAGTCCGGGCACATCGCGGGCGTCGGCTTCGACCTCTACATGCGGATGGTCGGCGAGGCGGTGGCGGAGTTCCGCGAGTCGCTGGCCGGCGGCGGGGAGGCGGAGGAGGAGCCGCTGGAGGTGAAGATCGAGCTGCCGGTCGACGCCCACGTGCCGCACGACTACGCGCCCGGCGAGCGGCTGCGGCTGCAGGCGTACCGCTCGATCGCCGCGGTCAACTCGGAGGAGGACATCCAGCAGGTCCGGGACGAGCTGGTGGACCGCTACGGCAAGCTGCCCGAGCCGGTGGAGAACCTGCTGCTGGTCGCGGCGCTGCGGCTGTACGCCCGGCGGTGCGGGATCTCGGACATCACCCTCCAGGGCTCCAACGTCCGCTTCGGGCCGGTGGAGCTGCGGGAGTCCCAGCAGCTGCGGCTGAACCGGCTCTACCCGCGCAGCCAGGTGAAGGCGGCGGCCCAGCAGCTGCTGGTGCCGCGCCCGAGCACCGGGCGGATCGGCGGCAAGCCGCTGGTCGGGCGGGAGCTGCTGGGCTGGTGCAGCGAGTTCCTGTCGGCGATGTTCGACGACCTGGCGGGGGCGAAGAAGTAGCGTCCGCCCCTCGGGTGGTCCACGGCGGTCTCGGGCTCTGCCCGGGGCCGCCGTTTCGTGTCTGCCTGTCTGTCCGTCCGCCTGAGCGGGGTGGGACTGGGGCTGTGAACAGGGCTGTCAGCCGATCTTCCACTGGCCGGTCTGCGGGGCGAAGCCGCTGTCCAGGCCGAACTGGGCCTTGTCGAGCTTGACGTCCTTCGGGACCTCGAAGGTGACGAAGCCGAGGGCGCTCTCGCCGGGGGCGATGGTGGCCGGGACCTGGAAGCTCGGGCCGGCCTTGGTGTCGGCGACCGTGGTGCCGAAGGCCTGGCCCTGGGCGTCCAGCACCTTGGCGCCGTTGCCCGGGGCGTCGCTGTAGGCCTTCTTGCCGCTGGCCTTGATCCGGAACTGGACCGCGACGAAGCGCTTGCCGTCGGCCGGGTGGACGTACTCGTTGTCGGCCTCGGCGTTGTCGACCACCTTCACCAGCGTCACCTCGGCGGTGTCGGCCGGGTCGTTGCCCTTGAGCGGGATGGTGTCGCCGACCTGCGCCACCTTGGGGGCGTCGGCCGGCTTGCCGCCGCCGGCGGGCGCGCTCGCGGCGGCGCTCTGCTTGGGCTCGGTGGCGACGGACGGGCCGCCGGTGGAGTTGCACGCCGTCGCGGTGAGCGTGATCAGGGCGGCGCCCAGCAGCAGGGAGGCGGTGCGGCGGCGGGTGGTCGCGGACATGGGTGTTCTCCCGGTGATCGGTGGTCTTCCTGGCGCCGCCCCCGTTCGGTGGCGACGGAGAGATCACACCACTCGGGCGTGAACCATGTCAATGCGATTTCACAAAAGAGCTCTGTTCACATGTGAACTGGGATCGAGGGGCGCGTCGCTATGCTGTGCGGTCACAGCCCCGAGCCGCCCACCCCCGGCCCGGCGCCCAGCCCCCGCCCGCCGTGCGGTCGCAGCCCCACCGAAGGAGCCCCCGTGCCGGACCGTCCCGAAGTGACCGCCGCCGAGATCGCCCGGCTGGCCGGCGTCGGCCGGGCCGCGGTCAGCAACTGGCGCCGCCGCCACCCCGACTTCCCGCGCCCGGTCGGCGGCACCGACGCCAGCCCGGCCTTCGCGCTCGCCGAGGTCGAGTCCTGGCTGCGCGCCCAGGGCAAGATCGCCGAACTCCCGCTGCTGGAGCGGGTCTGGCAGCTCGTCGACACCCTCCGCGACCCGGCCGGCCACCCCGCCGCCCCGCTGGTCGAGGCGGGCGCCCTGCTCCTGCTGCTGCACCGCGAGCCCGGACAGTGGGCCGAACTCGCCGACCGGCCCGACACCCGGCTCGCCCTCGCACTGCCCCGGGCCGTCGCCGGCACCGCCGTGCACGCCTTCGGCCCGGACGGCGCCCGCACCCTCGGCCTCCCCGGCCTGCTCGGCAGCACCCAGCTGGACCTCGCCCGGCTGCTCGCCGAACTCGCCGCCCAGGCCGGCCCGGTCGGCGCGTACGAGCAGCTGCTCACCCGGTACGCCGAGGCCAACACCCGCCAGCTCAGCCCCACCCCGCCGGAGGCCGCCGAGCTGCTCGCCGCCGTCGCCGGCGTCCCCGCCACCGTGCTCGACCCGGCCGTCGGCCTCGGCTCCGTCCTGCTCGCCCACCCGCCGACCACCGGCCGCTACGGCCAGGACGCCGACCCGGTCGCCGCCGCCCTCGCCCGGCTCCGGATCGCCCTGCACACCCCCGCCGACGAGCCCGGCCCGCTGCCGCTCGACCTGCGGGCCGGCGACGCCCTGCGCGCCGACGGCTTCCCCGGCGACACCTTCGAGGCGGTGCTCTGCCAGCCCCCGTACAACGAGCGCGACTGGGGCCACGACGAGCTGCAGTACGACACCCGCTGGCCCGGCGGGCTCGTCCCGCCGCGCGGCGAGTCCGAACTCGCCTGGGTGCTGCACTGCCTCGCCCACACCCGCCCCGGCGGCCTCGCCGCGCTGCTGCTCCCGCCGACCGTCGCCGCCCGCCGGGCCGGCCGCCGCATCCGGGCCGAACTGCTCCGCTCCGGCGCGCTGCGGGCCGTCATCGCGCTGCCGGCCGGCGCCGCCCCGCCGTACGGCGTCCCGCTGCACCTGTGGGTGCTGCGCGCGCCCCTGCCGGGGAGCGACTTCCGCCAGGTGCTGATGCTGGACGCCGGGGCGTCGGCCTCCGGCCCGGTGCCCACCGGACCGGGCGGGGCCGCCGGGGCGCAGGCCGCCGAGGGGGGCCGGGACAAGGTCGACTGGACCGGGCTGCGCCGCACCGTCCTGGACGCCTGGCGCGGCTTCGACCTCGCCGCGCGCGAGGGCCTGCCCGTCCCCGCCGACCGCCCCGGCGTCCACCGGGTGATGGCCGCCATCGACCTGCTCGACGACGAGACCGACCTCTCCCCGGCCCGGCACGTCCCGCCCGCCGCCCCGCTCGGCGGCGCGGCCGAACTCTCCCACCTCGGCGGCCGGCTCGCCGAACTGCTGGCCGACCTGCCCGACCCGGTCACGCTGCTGCCGCGGCCGGGCGCCGCGACCGACGGCGCCTCCGGTGCCGCGCCCGTCGGGGTGGTCACCATCGGCGAGCTGGTCCGCGGCGGCGCGCTGGAGGTGTACTCCTCCGGCACCGGCGCCGCCACCCGGCCGGCCGGTTCGGGCGGCACCCCCGTCGTCACCGACCAGGACCTCGCCACCGGAGCCGACCCCAGCGCCGTCCTCGCCACCGGCCCCGGCCCGGCCGGGGACGTCCGCACCCGCCCCGGCGACGTCCTGGTCCCCGCCCTCGGCGGCGGCACCGCCCGGGTCGTCCCCGCCGAGGGCCCGCTGGTCGGCGCCGCCCTCGGCCGCCAACTCCACCTCCTGCGGCCCGACCCCGCCGCCCTCGACCCCGAGTTCCTGGCCGGCCAGTTCCGCTCCACCGCCGGCACCCGACGCGCCGCCAGCCACGCCACCACCACCGCCCGCCTCGACATCCGCCGCGTCGAACTGCCCCGCCTCCCCCTCCCCGCCCAGCACCGCCTCGGCACCGCCTTCGCCCGCCTCGCCGCCTTCGACGCCGCCCTCACCCAGGCCGCCGCCCTCGGCCGCGGCCTCACCCGGGCCGCCACCGACGCCCTGGCGACCGGCGCCCTGGCGCCGCCGGAGTAGGGCACACCTCCCAGCGGTGCACGCACCCCGAGGCCGCGTGCGGCTCCGGCGTGGACGACTGGTCCCGCCCCGGGGCCCGTCCTCGGGTAGGCGTCGCGTCCGCTCCGGTGGACGGCGGTGGCCGAGGGAGGGAAGGGGTCCGTTCCCGGAGGTGACCACGGCTCAGTACCGGCGCGGTACCGGCGTGATACCGATGCGGCAGCAGGCGGACGGAAGCCCTCCGGGGCGACCGGGCCTGGCGGTACGGTGGGCGCAGCCGTTCGCACCGTCCGTCGGTGCCGGTCCTCACCAGCTCAGGAGCGCGCATGTCAGGGCAGTACCCCGGGCAGTTCGGACCGCCGCCCGGCGGAACGCCGTACGGGCCGGGGCCGGGGCAGGGGCCGGGGTACGCGCCGGGAACGGCGCCGGGAACGGTGCCGGGCGGACTGCCGGGTGGGCTGCCCCGGCCGGTGGCGGTGGCCGGACAGGCTCCGGTACCCGGGCGGTTCGGGGTGGTCGCGCGGGTGCTCTGCGCGCTGGCCCCACTGCTCACCTTCGGCCTGCTCGGGGCCGTCCCCTCGCTGCTGCTGGCGGTCCGGCGCCGACGGGCGTACGACATCCTCGGCGCGGCGGTGTTCTGCGCGCTGCTGCTCACCATGATCGTCTCCGCCGGGATCGCGGGCACCCTGAAGAATCCGGCCGCCGACACCACCGGCTCGATCACTCTGGCCGTGCTCTGGCTCCTGCCGACGGCGCACTTCCTGGTGATGGACAGCCGCGCGGTCTGGCTGGCCGGGCGGCCGGCGCCGCGGGCCGTACCGCCGGGCGTACCGCAGGCCGTTTCGCCGTACGCGGTGCCCGACGTCTCGCCGTACGCGGCGACCGTGCCGGGGTACGGCGTGCCCGCTCCCGCCGCCCAGGGCCCGGTGACCCCGGCCCCCGAGACCGCCCACGACCTGCGCGAGCTGGGCGAGTTGCTGCGCCGCCAGGCCCGCGAGGACCGGCCGTGACCGCCACCCGGCTGATCGCCGGCCGTTACCGGCTCACCGAGAAGATCGGCCACGGCGGCATGGGCCAGGTCTGGGCCGGCCAGGACGAACGGCTGTACCGTCCGGTCGCGGTCAAGCTGCTCCGCCCCGAGCACCTGGTCCCCGGCGGGACCGGCTCCGGCGGCGAACGGGCCCGCCACGGTGACGAGTTGCGCCGCCGCTTCCTGCGCGAGTGCCGGGTCACGGCCGCGCTCGACCACCCCGGGCTGGTCACCGTCTTCGACGCGGGCGAGGACGAGGGCGAGCTCTACCTCGTCATGCAGCGCATCCCCGGCGTCAGCCTGGCCGACCTCATCGCCGAGGACGCGCCCTTCCCGATCGAGCGCGCGGCGGCCGTCGCCGCGCAGCTGTGCACCGCGCTGGCCGCCGTCCACGCCATCCCGGTGGTCCACCGCGACCTCAAGCCGAGCAACGTCATGGTCCGCGAGGACGGCCGCACCGTCCTGCTCGACCTCGGTATCGCCACCGCCCTCGACACCGAGACCACCCGGCTCACCCTCACCGGCGTGCCCGTCGGCAGCCCCTCCTACATGGCCCCCGAACAGGCCCTCGCCGCCACCACCGACCCGCGCAGCGACCTCTACGCACTCGGCTGCCTGCTGCACGAGATGCTGGCCGGGGAGGAGCCGTTCCGGGCCCCCACCGCGCTCGGCGTCCTGCGCCGGCACGTCGACGAACCGCCCGTCCCGCTGCGGGAGTTGCGCCCCGAGGTGCCGCAGCCGCTGGAACAGCTGGTGCTCGACCTGCTCGCCAAGCAGCCCGCCGACCGCCCGGCCGACGCCCGGACCGTGTACGCGCGGCTGCTCCCGCTGCTGCCCCCGGCCGACGGCGCCCCGCAGCCCCGCTACACCCCGCTGCCGGACCCGGCCCGGCCCTTCCGCTACCCGCACCAGCCGCAGCCGCCGGCCGAGGCGGTCGCCCCGGTTGCCCCGGCCGCCCCGCCGTCGGTGGTCCGCTCCGAGCCGCGACCCTTCCTCATCCCGCCCGCGCCTTCGACCCCTCCGACCCCACCCCCGGTTCCCGCGGGCCCGGACCTCGGCGCCGAGTGCGCCCGGCTCTCCGACCTGGTCGACGCCGGCCGCCACACCGAGGTACTCGGCCTCGCCGCCCGCCTGCTGCCCCGGGCCGAGGCCGAACTCGGCGACGCCGCGCCCCTGGTGCGCACCATCCGCAGCATCTACGCCCGCACCCTCCTGCACGAGGGCCACCCCCAGCAGGCCCTCCCCGAGTACCGCCGCCTCGCCGCCACCGCCGACGGCGGCCCGCACGGCCTCCAGGGCCTCGACCACCGCTACCGCGCCGCGATCTGCCTCGACCGGCTCGGCCACGGCCCCGAAGCCCTCGCCGAGTACCAGGCCCTCCTCACCGCCCACACCACCCGCCTCGAATCCGGCCTCGACACCGACCCCGAGCGCGGCTACGACCTCCGCGAACGCATCGGCCTCCACCTCGCCGCCACCGGAGCCCCCCAGAACGCCTGGCAGTGGCTCCTCCCCCTCCTCCTCGAACGCGAACGCCGCGACGGCCCCCACCACCCCACCGTCCGCCGCCTCCGCCAATCCCTCTCCACCCTCACCCCCACCGCCACCCCCTGGCCCCCACCCCGCCTCTGAGGCGGTGGCTCGTCGGGCGGGCCGTGTGGGAGGAGACCGCTTCGCCCTCACCCCCACCGCCGCCCCTTGGCCCCCATTCCGTCCCTGAGGGGCGGGGCATCGGGCAGGCCGTGGAGAGGAGACCGTTCCACCCCCACTCCCACCGCCGCCCCTGGCTCCCATCCCGCCGCCGAGGCGGTGGCTCGTCGGGCGGGCCGTGGGGTGGGGACCGCTTCACCCTCACTTTCACCGCCGCTTCCTGGACCGCGCCCCGTCTCTGAGGGGGCGCGGCGTCGGGTGGGCTGTGGGGAGGGGACTGCTTCGTCCTCACTTTCACTGCCACTCCCCGGCCCCCGCCCCGCCGCTGAGCGAGCGGGGCATCGGGCAGGCCATGGGGAGGAGACCGCGCCACCCTCACCCTCACCGCCGCCCCCTGGCTCCCATCCCGCCGCTGAGAGGGCGGGGTGTCGGGCGGGCTGTGGGGAGGGGACCGCTTCACCCTTACTCTCACCGCCGCCCCCTGGCTCCCATCCCGCCGCTGAGGGGGCGGGGTGTCGGGCGGGCTGTGGAGAGGGGACCGCCGTGGTCGGTGCCGGACGACCTGTGGGGCAGGACCGATCCGCCGCTGCCGGTGCGGCAGCGGCGGCTCCACGGATCCGGCCGCCCGCCGTTGGAGGACCGGAGCCATCTGCCGCAGGAGTGCGGCTTCGGTACTGGCACGCACCGGGACGGGGGAGCGGCCGCCGCAGCTGCCGTCGACCGGGCAGCACCGTGTCGGTGACGTGGACCGGTCGCGGGCGGCGATCGACGGCTCGCATCGGCGGGCCCACCCGTGGCGGCCCGCAACGGGAGCGGGTCCGGTCGGCCGTGCCGTGCCGTGCCGTGCGGGGCTCGGAGCGGCATGTGGCGGCTGGTGGTCAGGAGCGTCATGCCGACCGGCGGCTCGCATCGTTGGGTTCGTCGCGATGGCCCGCACGGGGGTCGGGTCCGGTCGGCTGCGCCGATTCGAATCCGGAGCGCCGTGTGACGGTTGGCGGCCGGGGCGTGCCGTCGGCTGTCATGCCGGGAGGTGGCTCCGCGCTGTTGGGGCCGTCGCGGTGACTGGCAAGGCGGCTGGGTCCGTCGGCTGCGCCGGGCCGGGTTCGAGGCGCCGTGTGCATGCCGTCGGCTGTCACGCCAACCGCCAGCAACCGCCACGCCAGCACCCGGCGCCTTCCCCCTCCTGGACGCCGTCCTCCGTGGCCGGTTCGGCTCTGGCGCACCGGCCGCCGGATGACCGCGTGGGCGTGGCGTTCCCCGTGCGGGCGCCGACCGGTGCGGGGCGGCTGGGAGTGGGAAGTCGGCCGGGTCGACTTCCTGTGCTTGTGCGGGCGTGGTGGGGGACGGCAGGGCTGGGGCGTCGGGTAGCGGCGGCTGAGGTTGGCTTTCCGCGCTGCCTGGGATGCCGTCTCCAGTAGCTGGTTGCGGCTCGGGCTCACCGGCCGCCGGACGACCGTGTGGATGTGGTGTTTCCCTGGGCGGGCGCCGACCGGTGCGGGGCGGCTGGGAGTGGGAAGTCGGCCGGGTCGACTTCCTGTGCTCGTGTGGGCGTGGTGGGGGACGGCAGGAGGGGGCAGGGGAGGCCAGCGGGGCGGTGGCTTCCCGCGCTGCCCTGGACGGCGTCCGTCGTGGCTGGTTGCGGCTCGGGCTCACCGGCCGCCGGACGACCGTGTGGATGTGGTGTTTCCCTGGGCGGCGCCTCCCGGCGCGGGGTGGGGGTGCGGGAGTGGGAAGTCGGCCGGGTCGACTTCCTGTGCTCGCGTGGGTGTGTGGGGGGCCTCGGGGATGGTGGTCTGGCCGGTTTGGGGAAGTGGGAAGTCGGCCGGGTCGACTTCCCGTGCTCGTCCGGGCGGGGTGGGGGACAGCGGAGTGGTGGCTTCCCGGCCCGGCCCGGGGTGGGGGTGCGGGGGTAGGTTCGGGGGGTGACGACGAATGCTGTGCCGACGGAGACTCCGGGCGCGAAGTTGATCCTGCTGACCACCACCCACCGGGTGGCTCCCGGCCTGCTGGCGTGGCCGGCGTGGGAGGCGTTGCGGTCGGCGGGGCGGGTGCTGGTGGGGGACGAGGGGCATCCGCAGGTGGCGGCGGTGCGGCAGGCCGGGGTGGTCGTGGAGGCGGTGCCGGCCGGGTCGGCGCCCGCGTTGGCGCGGCTGCTGACGGGGCAGCCCGCGGGGGCCGGGCCGACGGTGTGGCTGGGCAGCCCGGACGGGGACCCGGGGCTGACCGACGCGCTGGCGCGGCTGGCGGTGGAGCACGCCGGCGAGGTGCCGGAGATCGAGGTGCTGCCCGGCTCGTACGACCTGCCGGGGTCGCGGCTGCTGGACCTGGTGACGGTGATGGACCGGCTGCGCTCCCCGGGCGGTTGCCCCTGGGACGCCGAGCAGACGCACGAGAGCCTGGTGAAGTACCTGGTCGAGGAGGCGTACGAGCTGGTCGAGGCGATCGAGGCGGGGGACCGGGAGACGCTGCGCGAGGAGCTGGGCGACGTCCTGTTCCAGGTGTTCTTCCACTCCCGGATCGCCGAGGACCACCCGACGGAGCCGTTCACCGTCGACGACGTGGCCGGGGACATCGTCGAGAAGCTGATGTACCGGCACCCGCACGTGTTCGGGAACGTCGAGGTCGAGGGCGCCACGGAGGCGGAGGCGAACTGGGAGCAGCTGAAGGCGGCCGAGAAGGCGGACCGCGAGTCGGTGCTGGACGGCGTGCCGGCCGGGCTGCCCTCGCTGGCGTACGCGGCGAAGCTGGTGTCGCGGGTGCGCCGGGCGGGTTTCACGGGGGTACCGGACGAGGCGTACGGGCTGCCGGCCGAGCTGACGGCCGATTCGGCGGGCCGGCTGCTGCTCGCGGTGGTGCAGCGGGCGCACGACGCGGGGGTGGACGTGGACGCCGCGCTGCGGTCGGCCGCGCGCGGTTACCGGGACGCGGTGCGCGCGGCCGAGGGCCTCGGTCCGGTCGGGGAGTAGGCGCTCAGGCCGCCGTGGCGGTGCGCTCGGGGCGCCGCTGCGGCGGGACGAGTTCGCCGATGGCCTCGCCGACGAGGAGGACGAGTTCGGCGAGCCGCTCCAGGTCGAGGTGGTCGGGCAGGTCCGCCAGCGAGATGATCCGCTCGCCGTCGGGGCCGGCCACGGCGAACAGGTCGATCGGCCCGAGGTGCTTCTCGGCGGTGTCCACGAGGGCGGCGACGTCGCTGGGGCGGCGGATGTCGCCGCAGACGCCGACGACGGGGCAGCCCGGCCGGTCGAGTTCGGCGGCGAGGTCCTCGGCGATGCCGGCGTACTGGTCGGCGATGAGCATTCCGGCGGTGCCGGCGGCGGCGAACCGGCGGGCGAGGCCCGCGCCCGACCCGCCGTCGAGGACCGCGATGACGACGACTGACCCGCTGACCCGCATGGTCTGCTCCTCCCTGTGGGCGACACCGCACCGGCGCCCACGCGTACTGCGGAGGATCGTAGGCACGTCCTGACCCTCCGCAACAGGGATTACCCCTCAGGTGACCAGGCTCACGCCCGCCCCGCGGCCAAGAGTCGGCCAAGAGCTGTCCACGGACCGGCCACGGAGTGTTGGCGCGCCCGACGCGTCCGGTTGCGGAAGCGCGGCGGAAGCGCGGCGGAGGAGTGGCGGGGAAGCGGCGCCCCGCCGGAGGGAGGGCGCGCCCGTCGCACCGGATACGGTCGGTCCATGCCAGCTCAGCCCGTCCCCGCCCGGCCCGCCGCCCCGTCGTCCGACGCCCCCGCTCCGCAGCTGTTCACCTGGGAGTTCGCCGCCGACCCGTACCCCGCCTACGCCTGGTTGCGCGAGCACTCCCCGGTGCACCGCACCACCCTGCCGAGCGGGGTGGAGGCCTGGCTGGTGACCAGGTACGCGGACGCCCGGCAGGCGCTCGCGGACAGCCGGCTGTCGAAGAACCCGGCGCACCACAGCGGGCAGGCGCACCGCACCGGCCGGGTGGGCATCCCGGGGGAGCGGCAGGCGGACCTGATGACCCACCTGCTGAACATCGACCCGCCGGACCACACCCGGTTGCGCCGGCTGGTGTCGAAGGCGTTCACCCCGCGCCGGGTGGCCGAGTTCGAGCCGCGGGTGCAGCAGCTCACCGACCGGCTGATCGACGGCTTCGCGCAGCGCGGTTCGGCGGACCTGATCCACGAGTTCGCGTTCCCGCTCCCCATCTACGCGATCTGCGACATGCTCGGGGTGCCGGCCGAGGACCAGGACGACTTCCGCGACTGGGCCGGGATGATGATCCGCCACGGCGGGGGCCAACGCGGCGGCGTGGGGCGGGCGGTGAAGCGGATGCGGGCGTACCTGCTGGAGCTGATCCACCGCAAGCGGGCGGACCTCGGGGACGACCTGATCTCGGGCCTGATCCGGGCCGGCGACCACGGTGAGCACCTGACCGAGAACGAGGCCGCGGCGATGGCCTTCATCCTCCTGTTCGCGGGTTTCGAGACCACCGTGAACCTGATCGGCAACGGCACCTACGCGCTGCTGCGCAATCCGGAGCAGCGCCGGCTGCTGCAGGAGTCGGTGGTGCGCGGGGAGAGCGCGCTGCTAGAGACCGGGATCGAGGAACTCCTGCGCTACGACGGGCCGGTGGAGCTGGCGACCTGGCGGTTCGCGACCCGTCCGCTGACCATCGGCGGGGTGGACATCCCGGTCGGCGACCCGGTGCTGGTGGTGCTGGCCGCGGCGGACCGCGACCCGGCCCGGTTCGCGGCGGAGAACACCCTGGACCTGGCCCGGAAGGACAACCCCCACCTGGGCTTCGGGCACGGCATCCACTACTGCATCGGCGCTCCGCTGGCGCGGCTCGAAGGGCGTGCCGCGCTGGCCACGCTGCTTTCCCGGCTGCCCGATCTGCGGCTCGCGGAAAGCCCGGAGAATCTGCGCTGGCGGGGTGGTCTGATCATGCGTGGCCTGCGCGAACTCCCGGTGGAATTCAGTCCGGAGAGCCGTTCCCCGCACGCCCCTCCGCACCCCGTTCCGGATGCCTCTTCGACGCCTCCGACCTGCTGAGATCACGCTGACGGGACGTCGCCGATCGCCCGCCGACGGGGGTGTGAACACCCATCAATCCGGACATAACGCCGCTGTTGGTAGGCGATCGGACACGGGCCGTAATTGTTGTGTGATATCGGTGATATGAGCTTGTGATTGGTCTGATGATCTGTCTACTCTCCCTGGAGTTCGCAGCTGCGGACCTCGTACGCGGAACGCCGAATCCTGCCCGCCGCGTCACGGGAAACCGACCAGAACCCTGGGCAGGGGCGGGGGAACCAGGTTTGTTGCCGTCTCCCCACGGCTTGGGGTGAAGCCGCCCGAGCGGAAATCGTTTCCGCGTACGGCGGCCGGGCCACCTCCCGGTCCGAACCCGACAGCTCACCTCGCAGGCGTACGGAGAGGGACCTCTTCATGCTGTTCGTTGGAACTGGCCGTCACCGTCGTCGCACCCAGGCCGAGAAGGCCATCGCCGTCGCCGGTGTGGCCGGCGTCGGACTCGCGATGCCGCTCCTCACCGCCACCGGCGCCTCCGCCGCCCCGGCCTCCACCTGGGACTCCGTCGCCCAGTGCGAGAGCGGCGGCAACTGGAGCATCAACACCGGCAACGGCTTCTACGGCGGCCTCCAGTTCACGTCCAGCACCTGGAAGGCGTACGGCGGCACCGCCTACGCGGCGCAGGCCAACCAGGCCAGCAAGGCCCAGCAGATCTCGGTCGCCGAGAAGGTGCTGGCCTCGCAGGGTCCGGGCGCCTGGCCGGTCTGCTCCCAGAAGGCCGGTCTGACCAAGGGCGGTGCCCCGGCCTCGGTCGACACCTCCTCGGACGCCAAGCCGCAGTCCGCCCCCAAGCAGCAGGCCCCGAAGCCCGCCGCCAAGCCCGCCGAGAAGCCGGTCGCGCAGAAGCCCGCCGCCCAGAAGCCGGCCCAGAAGCCCGCCGCGCAGCCGGTCCAGCAGGTCGCCCCGCAGCAGCAGGCGCAGCCGCAGACCCCGGGCTTCTCCGGCAAGGCCGGCTGGGACGCCGACGCCAAGGTGTACTGGTACCAGAACAACGGCGGCTGGTACTGGACCAGCCACCAGAGCGTCTACCAGCAGTACGCCGGCCAGGCCGCCGCCCAGCCGCAGTACGCCCCGCGCGCCGCGCAGCAGGCCCCGCAGGCCGCCGGCCACGACTACACCGTCCGTGCCGGTGACACCCTGTCGACCATCGCCGCCGCCCAGGGCGTGTCCGGCGGCTGGAGCGCGCTGTACGAGCAGAACCACTCCACCGTCGGCGGCGACCCGAACCTGATCATGCCCGGCCAGGTGCTGCACCTCGGCTGAGCCGCCCCGCCCGACGCCGGGAGCGCCCGCGGCCGGCAGTACCCCGAGACCGGGGTGCCCGCCGGGGGCGCCCGCCGCCGCGCCGGAGCGCTCGGCGCCGACGCCGCTCCACCCCGCCGTCCGAAGGGGGCCGGTCCTACCGGTCCCCTTCGTCCGCATTCGCCCGCTCCGGTGGGACAAGCTGGGACAAGCAGGTGAACTACCGGTGGGTAGCAGGGCCACACGGTGAGACGGGACCGAGGCCGACGCGGCCACGGCAGCCCGGGCGGTTAGGCTCTGGTCGTAACGACTCCGCAATCGTCCTGCTGGCAGCACCACCGTCAGACCGGACCCTGCTCTCGCAAGGAGATGCCTCGTGCCGTCCATCGATGTCGTCGTAGCCCGTGAGATCCTCGACTCCCGCGGCAACCCCACGGTCGAGGTCGAGGTCGGCCTCGACGACGGCAGCACGGGTCGTGCCGCTGTCCCGTCGGGTGCCTCCACCGGTGCCTTCGAGGCGCTGGAGCTGCGCGACGGCGACAAGAACCGCTACTTCGGCAAGGGCGTCGAGAAGGCCGTCCTGGCCGTCATCGAGCAGATCGGCCCGGAGCTGGTCGGCTACGACGCCACCGAGCAGCGCCTGATCGACCAGGCCATGCTGGACCTGGACGCCACCCCGGACAAGTCCTCGCTCGGCGCCAACGCCATCCTGGGCGTCTCGCTGGCCGTCGCGCACGCCGCCTCCGAGGCCAGCGACCTGCCGCTGTTCCGCTACCTGGGCGGCCCGAACGCGCACGTCCTGCCGGTCCCGATGATGAACATCCTCAACGGCGGGTCGCACGCGGACTCCAACGTCGACATCCAGGAGTTCATGATCGCCCCGATCGGCGCGGAGTCCTTCTCCGAGGCCGTCCGCTGGGGCGTCGAGGTCTACCACACGCTCAAGGGCGTGCTGAAGGAGCGCGGCCTGTCCACCGGTCTGGGCGACGAGGGCGGCTTCGCCCCGAACCTGGACTCCAACCGCGAGGCCCTGGACCTCATCGTCGAGGCCATCGAGAAGGCCGGCTACGTGCCCGGCCGTGACGTCGCGCTGGCCCTGGACGTCGCCTCCTCCGAGTTCTACGAGGACGGCGCCTACCGGTTCGAGGGCAAGGACCTCACCGCCGCCGAGCTCATCGAGTACTACGCCGAGCTGGTCGCCGCCTACCCGCTGGTCTCCATCGAGGACCCGCTGGACGAGTCGGACTGGGCCGGCTGGAAGGCCATGACCGACAAGCTGGGCGACAAGGTCCAGCTGGTCGGCGACGACCTGTTCGTCACCAACCCGGCCCGTCTGGCCCGCGGCATCGAGACCGGCACCGCCAACGCGCTGCTGGTGAAGGTGAACCAGATCGGTTCGCTGACCGAGACCCTGGACGCCGTCGAGCTGGCCCAGCGCAACGGCTACCGCTGCATGATGTCGCACCGCTCCGGCGAGACCGAGGACGTCACCATCGCCGACCTGGCCGTCGCCACCAACTGCGGCCAGATCAAGACCGGTGCCCCGGCCCGCTCCGAGCGCGTCGCCAAGTACAACCAGCTGCTGCGCATCGAGGAGATCCTCGACGACGCCGCCGAGTACGCCGGCCGCGGCGCCTTCCCGCGCTTCCGCCACGAGGGCTGAGCGCTCCCGGTAGCGCACGCCTGACCGGTGCCCCGCCGTTCACCCCGTAGGGTGGACGGCGGGGCACCGTCGCGACCAGGAGGGGATACGGGAGATGGCTGGCTGGAGGATCCCGGGCTTGGCGGCCCGGCCCCGGTTCACGAGCCGGGCGACCGTCCTCGTCCTGGTGCTCTGCTCGCTGGTGGCGATCCTCGCCTACCCGACGCGGCAGTTCATCTCCCAGCGCGCCGAGATCTCCGCCCAGCGGGCGAAGGCCGACCACGCGCGCCAGCAGGTCGAGCAGCTGCGCCGGGAGAAGGCCCGCTGGCAGGACCCGGAGTACGTCAAGGCGCAGGCCCGCGCCCGGCTGCACTACGCGGTGCCGGGGGAGACCCCGTACATCGCGGTGGACCCGGCCGGCCAGGCCTCCGCCAGGACCTCCTCGTCCGCGGGCGGGGCCGCCTCCGGGCCGAATGCGGCGCCCGGCGGCGCCGCCGGCCAGGCGAAGGCCGCCAAGCCCTGGTACGCCAGCATCTGGGACTCGGTGGACGCCGCCGACACCGCCGCGGCGGCCCCCGCCACCCCCCTTCCCCTCCCACCGTCCCCCGTTGGAGACACCTCCCCCCATGACCACTGAGAACCACCCCACCGTCTCCGACGCCGACGTCGCGGCCATCGCCGCCCAGCTCGGCCGGGTGCCGCGCGGCCTGCGCGGCGTGGCGCACCGCTGCCCCTGCGGCAACCCGGACGTCGTGGAGACGGCTCCCCGGCTGCCGGACGGCACGCCGTTCCCCACGCTCTACTACCTGACCTGCCCCAAGGCCGCCTCGCTGATCGGCACCCTGGAGGCGGAGGGCGTGATGAAGGACCAGAGCGCCCGGCTCGCCGAGGACCCGGAGCTGGCCGCCGCCTACCAGAAGGCGCACGAGGACTACATCGCCCGGCGCGACGCGATCGAGGTGCTGGAGGGCTTCCCGAGCGCCGGCGGCATGCCGGACCGGGTGAAGTGCCTGCACGTGCTGGTCGGCCACTCGCTGGCGGCCGGCGAGGGCGTCAACCCGCTCGGCGACGAGGCGATCGGCATGCTGGAGGACTGGTGGGCCAAGGGCCCGTGCGTCTCCCCGGCCGAGGTCGAGGCGGCCGGTGAGCGGGTCGCCCGCAACCGCGCCAAGGAGCAGGACCACGAGGCCGTGATCGCCGCCAAGCAGCAGAAGGCCGCCGAGCGCGCCGCGAAGAAGCGGGCCGCCGAGGACGCCGCGGCGGAGCGGGAGTCCGAGTGAGCGCGACCCGGGTGGCCGCGATCGACTGCGGCACCAACTCGATCCGCCTGCTGGTCGCCGACCTCGACCCGGAGACCGGGGAGATCACCGACCTGGACCGCCGGATGATCGTCAACCGGCTGGGCCAGGGCGTGGACCGGACCGGCCGGCTGCACCCGGACGCGCTGGCCCGCACCTTCGCGGCCTGCCGGGAGTACCAGGAGGTCATCTCCGGTTTCGGGGTCGGCCCCGAGCGGGTCCGCTTCGTCGCCACCAGCGCCTCCCGGGACGCCGAGAACAGCGACGAGTACGTCAAGGGCGTGCGCGACATCCTGGGCGTCGAGCCCGAGGTGGTGAGTGGCGAGGAGGAGGCACGGCTGTCCTTCGTGGGCGCCACCAAGGAGCTGACCGGCGGTCAGTTCCCCGGCCCGTACCTGGTGTTCGACCTCGGCGGCGGCTCCACCGAGTTCGTGCTCGGCACGGACGACGTGCAGGCGGCGCGCTCGGTGGACATCGGCTGCGTGCGGCTCACCGAGCGGTACTTCGGCGACGCCGAGCTGCCCTCCGAGGCGCAGGTCGAGGCCGCCCGGGCGCACGTGCGGGCCGAGCTGGACCGGGCCGAGGAGGTCGTCCCGCTGACCGGCGCGGCCACCCTGGTGGGCCTGGCCGGGACGGTCACCACGGTGTCCGCGATCGCCCAGGGCCTGCCCGGCTACGACTCGGCGGCGATCCACCACTCGCGGATCAGCCGGGAGCGGGTCGCCGGGATCGCCCGGGAGCTGCTGGCCGCCACCCACGCCGAGCGCGCGGCCATCCCGTCGATGCACCCGGGCCGGGTGGACGTGATCGCGGCCGGGGCGCTGGAACTGCTGGAGATCATGGAGCGCACCGGCGCCGCCGAGGTGGTCGTGAGCGAGCACGACATCCTGGACGGAATCGCCTTCGGTATCGCCTCCTGACCCCGTGCGGGGCTTACCCGACCGGCCCCGGCACCCCTTTCGGGGGGCCGGGGCCGGGGCGCGCCCGAGCGCGGGTGGGAAAGTTCGTGAATTTCTTCACATGGGGATCCGGCCATTCGCCGCACCGGCCCGCCCACTACGTCCGAAATGTGGGACCGAAGGCCCGTCGGCCGGGTGGCCCATGGGATCGCAGGTCAGGCCTCGTTTGAGGTTTGAAAATCGAAATCACGTGCGGGAACCCGGGCGTTGTGCGGATCGTTGCTGCTCAGGCCGGTGGTGCTCCGCCGTGCGTTCGCGCGGGGCCGCCCAGGGGTGGGGGCCACCGCGCCGGGCCCGGTTTTGCGGCCGCGCAGTGTAGCACGGGGGGTCCGTCAACTTGTGACCGGGCTCACGAAGGCTGCTCCGGACGGTGCTGGATACTTTCGGATATGAGCACCACGGAGCGTCCTCGCATCCTCATTGTCGGCGGTGGTTACGTCGGCCTGTATGCCGCGATGCGCATCCTCAAGAAGATGCGTTACGGCGAAGCGACCGTCACGGTCGTCGACCCGCGGTCGTACATGACGTACCTGCCCTTCCTCCCCGAGGCGGCCGGCGGCAGTGTCGCGCCTCGCAACCTCATCGCGCCGCTGCGCAGCACCCTGAAGAAGGCGGAGGTGCTGACCGGGTCCGTCACCGGCATCGACCACGCCCGCAAGGTTGCCACCATCCAGCCCGCGGCCGGTGACAGCTACGAGCTGCCCTTCGAGTACCTGGTCGTCGCGACCGGCTCGGTCTCCCGCACCTTCCCGATCCCGGGTCTGGCGGAGAACGGCCTCGGCATGAAGACGGTCGAGGAGGCCATCGGCCTCCGCAACCACGTCATGGCCCAGCTCGACAAGGCCGAGTCCACCACGGACGAGGACATCCGCCGCAAGGCGCTGACCTTCGTGGTGATCGGTGGCGGCTTCGCCGGCATCGAGACCGTCGCCGAGGTCGAGGACATGGCCCGCGACGCGGCCAAGCTGTACAAGACCGTCAGCCGCGAGGACATGCGCTTCGTGGTGGTCGAGGCGGCCAACCGCATCCTCCCCGAGATGGGCCCGGACCTCGGTCTGTGGACCAAGGAGAAGCTCGAGGAGCGCAACATCGAGGTCTACATCGAGACCTCGATGGACTCCTGCGTCGACGGCCACGTCATGCTGAAGAACGGCATGGAGATGGACGCCTCCACCATCGTGTGGACGGCCGGCGTGAAGCCGAACCCGGTGCTGGCCAACTTCGGCCTGCCGCTGGGCCCGCGCGGCCACGTCGACACCGCGCCGACCCTCCAGGTCCAGGGCTTCGACTACGTCTGGTCCGCCGGCGACAACGCCCAGGTGCCGGACCTCGCCGCGGGCGAGGGCGCCTGGTGCCCGCCGAACGCCCAGCACGCCAGCCGTCAGGCCGTCGTCCTCGGCGACAACGTGATCTCCGGCATGCGCGGCTTCCCGCAGAAGGAGTACAAGCACAAGAACCTGGGTGCGGTCGCCGGTCTCGGCCTGCACAAGGGCGTGGCGATCCTCTTCGGCAAGTACAAGCTGAAGGGCCGTCCGGCCTGGTGGTTCCACCGCCTGTACCACGGTGCGATGGTGCCGACCTTCAACCGCAAGGTCCGCGTCTTCACCGACTGGACCCTCGCGATGTTCCTCAAGCGCGAGATGGTCGGCCTCGCCCAGATGGAGAAGCCGCAGCTTCCCATCCAGGAGGTCACTCCGCCCACCAAGCCCGTCGAGGCCGCCAAGCCGGCCGCCGACAAGGAACTCGCCAGCAAGTAAGCGACTGAGACCCCGGTGTGGGAGCACCGGGGTATGAGTCGGAGGCTCTCCGCCCGGCAGCGTTGCCGGACCACGACCTCCGTGGTGCTCAGCCGGCCGTGCGACCGGGCGGAGTACAGAAGTAGAAGGTCCCCTGCCGAACCCTCCGGCAGGGGACCTCTCTCGTTGCGGGACCGGTCAGTCGGTCTTGATGCTCTCCAGGATGTCCAGCTTGGACGCCCGGCGGGCCGGCCAGATCGCGGCCACCAGGCCGACCACCCCGGCCAGCGCCAGGAACAGCGCCAGCTGGCCGAACGGCAGGACCGTGGTCAGGCCGGAGAGGCTGGACTTCAGGGTGCCGTTGATCGCCCAGGCGATGAAGCAGCCGAGCAGCAGGCCGATGCCGGCGCCGAACAGCGAGATCACCACGGACTCCAGACGGACCATCCGCTTGATGCCGCCGCGGTCCAGGCCGATCGCCCGCAGCATCCCGATCTCGCGCTTGCGCTCGAAGACCGACATCGCCAGCGTGTTGACCACGCCCAGGATCGCGATCAGGACCGCCATCCCCAGCAGGCCGTACATCAGGTTCAGCGCGAAGGTGATGGTCTGGCTGAACTCGTCCCGGACGTCCTGCTTGGACTTCACCTCGATCACCGGGTTGGCGCCGGTGGCGTCCTTGAGGGCCTGCTTGAGGCCGTCGGTGGCGCCGTCCTTGCCCTTGACCAGGACGTCGGAGATGTACGGCTTCGGCTCGTGCTTGGCGATCTCGCTGTTGGCCAGCATGACCGGGCCGAGCATGCCGCCGGTCTTGTACACGCCGCCGACGGTGACCTTGCCGGTGGACTCGTCCGGGTAGGCCACGGTCAGCACCGAGCCGGTGGTGACGTTCAGCTTCTTGGCGGCGTCCTCGTCGAGCAGCAGCTGGCCCTGGCCGAAGCCGGCGGTGGAGCCGCTGGTCAGCTCGACGTCGGCGAGCTGGTCCAGGACGGCGGCGTCCAGGCCGTTGACCGTCCTGCTGGTGCCGTCGAGCTCCCAGTACGCGGTCGTCATCGCCGAGGAGGCGGCCACCCCGGGGGCCTTGGCGATCTGGGCGGGCACCTGCGCGGACAGGCTCATGCCGTTGGCGGCCCCGACGATGAAGTCGGCCTTCATCGAGCCGGTGACGGCCCGGTCGATGGTGTCGTTGACCGAGGCGCCGATCACGGTGAGCCCGGTGACCAGGGTCAGACCGATGGTCAGCGCGGCGGCGGTGGCCGCGGTGCGGCGCGGGTTGCGCACCGCGTTCCGCTGGGCGAGCCTGCCCGGGGTGCCGCCGAGCCGCAGCAGCGGGCCGACCAGCGCGACCACCGGACGGGAGAGCAGCGGCAGCAGGACGAACACGCCGATCAGGGCCAGGAAGGCGCCCAGGCCGACCGGCAGCCGGCCGCTGTCGTTGCCGGTGGAGGCGCCGTAGCCGATCAGGGCGAGGCCGCCGCCGGCGAGCACCGAGCCGATCGTGTTGCGGACCACCAGGCTCTTCTGGGAGACCGGCTGGTCGCCGCTGCTCATCGCGGCCACCGGGGCGATCCGGGAGGCGCGCATGGCGGGCAGCAGGGCCGACGTGACCGTCACCAGGACGCCGACCACGACCGTCACCACGACGGTGAGCGGCTTGATCACCAGCGAGCCGTTCGGCATGTTCTCGTTCATCGCGCCGATCAGCGACTGCATCCCGGCGCCGATCCCGATGCCGGCGACCAGACCGGCCACCGCGGAGACGGTACCGATCAGCAGCGCCTCGATCAGCACGGACCGGGTGACCTGCTTGCGGCTGGCACCGATGGCCCGCATCAGGGCCAGCTCCTTGGTGCGCTGGGCGACCAGCATGGTGAAGGTGTTGGCGATGATGAAGATGCCGACGAAGAGCGAGATGAAGGCGAAGACCAGGAGCATCGTGCGCATGCTGCTGGTGCTCCTGGTGATCATCTCCTGCTCGTCGGCCTTGAGCTTGGCGCCGGTCTCGATGTCGAACTGGTGGCCGGAGGGCACCACGGGCTGGGCCTGGGCGAGCAGCGCGTCCTGGCTGGTGCCGGGCTTGGCGGTGAGCACGACGCTGCTGTAGCGGCCGGGCTCCAGCAGGGTCTGCTGGGCGGTGGCCCGGTCGAACAGGGTGAGCGAGCCGCCGGTGTTCACCACCGGGTCGTCGGTGGTGAAGATCCCGGTGAGCTTCGCCTCGATCACCGGTCCGTTGGCGGCGACCCGGACGGTGTCGCCGACCTTGTAGCCCGCCTTGTCGGCGGTCTTGCGGTCGAGCGCGACCTCCTTGGCGGCCTTCGGGCCCTGGCCCTCGGCCATCGGGTAGCGCGGGTCCTTGCCGTCCTGGCCGGGTGCGAAGTTGGCGCCCTTGGCGGCCCAGACCTGGCCGATCAGGTTGCCCTTCTTGTCGGCCACGCCGGTGAAGCCGCTGACCACGCCGCGGGCGCCGGCGGTGCCCGGCAGGGCGGCCAGCTGCTGGACGGTGGCGTCGGTGAGGGTGGCGGAGCCGCCCTCGCTCTTCTGCCGGGCGGAGGCGTTGGAGCCGGCCGCGCGGTCCACCACCTGGACCGAGACGTCCGAGTAGCTCTTGGAGTTGCTGTCCCGCATGGCCTTGCCGAAGGTGTCGGAGAAGACCATGGTGCCGGCCACGAAGGCGGTGCCGAGCATGACGGCCAGGGCCGTCATCAGCAGCCGGCCCTTGTGGGCCAGCACGTTGCGCAGTGCGGTGCGATACATGGGGTGTCCTGGGAAGGTCGGTGAGCGGGCTGCGACTGCTGCGCCGGACTAGCTGGTGCGGCCCTTGGCGTCGAAGCGGCGCATGCGGTCCAGGACGGTGTCGGCGGTGGGCTGGTGGAGTTCGTCG
>NZ_JBLRWA010000019.1:0-150433 GCF_048159585.1 Kitasatospora sp. SC0581
CCCGGAAGCTAAGCCTTACAGCGCCGATGGTACTGCAGGGGGGACCCTGTGGGAGAGTAGGACGCCGCCGAACAATTATTCCGAAAAGCCCCTTCCCATCCGGGAAGGGGCTTTTTGCGTTACCCTCTGCCAATGCAGAACCTGACCCTGACCTGGCAGTCCGCCGGGGCCGTCTCCGTCGGCCTCTACGCGGGCGCGTACGCCGCGGCGAAGGGCCGGAAGCCGGCGCTGTCCGCGCTGTTGCGGGAGGCCGGCACGCTGCTGGCGCTGTTCGCCCTCTGGCAGCTGGTCGGGCACCTCTCGGTGATGAGTACGGACCACGCGCTGGACCGCGCGAGCTGGATCCACCACACCGAGCAGGTGATCGGACTGCCGGACGAGGCCTCCTGGCAGAAGGCGGTCACGCCGTACCCGGTGCTGGTGAGGCTGGCGAACTACTACTACGCGGCCATGCACTTCGCCGTGATGCTAGGCGTCCTGCTCTGGGTGTTCGTGCGGCACCGCGAGCGCTACGCGTGGGTGCGCAACACGGTGGTGATCGCGACCGCGGTCTGTCTGCTGGTGCAGTTCATCCCGGTGGCGCCGCCGCGGATGCTCCCGGAGAGCGGCTTCGTCGACGTGGCCGCCCAGTACGGGCAGTCGGTGTACGGCGGCGCGGTCGGCGGTGTGCTGGTGGCCGACCAGCTGTCGGCGATGCCCTCGGTGCACGTCGCCTGGTGCGTGCTGGCGGCAGTCGCGGTGATCCGGGTGTCGCGCAGTTCGCTGCGATGGGTGATGGTGCTGCACCCGGTGCTGACGGTGGCCGTGGTCGTGGTGACGGCCAACCACTTCTGGCTGGACGGCATCGTGGCGGTGGCGATCCTGCTTCTGGCCTACGCCGTGCTGACGGTGGCGGCACGGCGCCGGGGCCGGGCCTCCGCCGGGACGGAGGTCCGGCCCCTCAGCGCCGCCGAGGAGCGGCTGGAGCAGGTGGGCTGAACCGACGGTCACTTGACCGGCAGGGCGAGCTTTCCCCAGGAGCCGTTGCTCAGTGCGGAGGTGGCCCGGTACCAGGCGGCGAGCCCGGAGGCGGCCGCGATCCAGCCGCCGGTCTTGGCCAGGCCGCCGTAGCTGCCGAAGCTGGCGACGGCGGAGAGCACCAGGGAGACCGTCAGCAGGCCGTAGACGGCGCGGCCGAGCAGGCCGGCGCCCCAGCTCGCGGCGGTCAGGGTGAGGCCGAGCAGGGCCCACAGCAGCAGGAAGAGGCCGGCGGCGTTCTTGCCGGCTCCGCCGGCCGCGGACCAGGCCGCCCAGAAGGCGCCGAGGCTGGTGAAGGCGGTTCCGGTGAAGCCCTCGCCGCCGCGGAGCTGCCAGAGGCCCGCGATGAAGAGGGTGACGCCGCCGAGGAGGAGGGCGAGGTCGGCCGCGTTCCCGACTCCGGCGCCGTGCAGGACGCCGGTGGAGAGCAGGCCGTAGGCGAGCAGTGTGAGACCGAGCGCGAGGTAGCCGAGGTTACCCGCGTCGGCTCCGGTGGAGCGGGCGTTCGTTGCCCCGGTAGCTTCGTTGCTCACCGGAGGCTCCTTTCACTCTGGGCGCGCGCAGGGCGCAGTGACGCTGTGGTGTCGTCCGGATGAGTGCGGAGAGGAGTGCAGAGGTGGAGAGAAGGAGTGGGGATGAGGGCCGCGCGCGACCGCGCCGAGGGCGCACGGCTGTGAGCGTGCGCGGCTGCGGTCGAAGGTGATGGGCCGGCGGACGTGGTGGGCCGGCGGAGAGCCGCCGGTCACGTCCCGGCCGGGGGATTCCCCGGTGGGATCGGTCTACCCGGCCGAACGCGCTTGTACCATTGTGAATATAACAATTTGTGACTGCGTCAGCGGATGACCGCTCACACCTGACGCCGGGTGGGAACCCGCAGGGTCAGGATCGCCATGTCGTCGGACGGCGGCTCCGGGGCGAAGCGCTCGACCGCGCGCTGCACCCGAGCCGCGACCGCTCCGGCCGTCAGCCCGGTACAGCCGGTGAGCACCTCGGCGAGGCCGTCGTCGCCCAGCATCCGCCGGCCCTCGCGGCGTTCGGTGACCCCGTCGGTGACGCAGAGCAGGACCTCGCCGGGCGCGAGCACCAGGCGCTCGGCGGTGAGGTCGAGGTCGTCCATGACGCCGAGCAGCGGCTGCGGGGTGGCGGCGCGGTCGACCTGGCCGTCGGTGCGCAGTCGCAGCGGCAGCGGATGGCCGGCGCAGACCAGGGAGAGCTCGGTGCTGCCGTCCGGAAGGGGCGTCAGCTCGCCGTAGAGCAGGGTGAGGAAGCGGCTGCGCGAACCCTCGTCCAGGATGGCCGCGTTGAGCCGGCGCAGCACCTGCGGGGCGTCCAGGCCCTCGCGGGCGAGCAGCCGCAGTGAGTGCCGGGCCAGGCCGGTGACCGAGGCGGCCTCGGGGCCGGTGCCGCAGACGTCGCCGATGGCGAAGCCGTAGGTGCCCTCGCGGATGGTGAACAGGTCGTAGAAGTCGCCGCCGACCTCGTTGCCCTCGCCGGCCGCCTGGTAGTAGACGTCCACCTCGACGCCGGGGATCTCCGGCAGGTCCGGCGGGAGCAGGCTTCGCTGGAGGGCCTGGCTGGTGGCGGTGCGCTCGGAGTAGAGGCGGGAGTTGTCCAGGGCGAGGGCGGCCCGGCGGGAGAGGTCCTCGGCGAGTTCGAGGATCTCCTGGCGGAACCGGACGCCGGCCGGGACGCCGAGCACCAGCAGGCCGATGACGCGGTTGCGGGCGGTCAGCGCGAGGACGACGGTCTCGCCGAGCAGGCCGGCCAGGTCCGGGCCGTCGGTGAGGCCGCCGGCCTCGGCGGTCTCGGCGGGGGCCGTCCAGAACCGGACGCCGTGCGAGGGGCCGGCCTCCGGGACGGGGGTCTTGTCGAGCAGGGCGCGCAGCGGGTCGATGCGGTCCTCGTCCTCGTGCAGGACGAAGGCGAGCCGGGCCGGGGAGGAGTGGTCGGCGGTGGTGTAGACGGCGCACCAGGAGGCGAGGGTGGGGACGGCCATCTGGGCCATCAGCGCGAGGGTCTGCTCGTGTTCGAGGGTGCCGGCCAGCAGGTCGGAGGCCTCGACCAGGAAGGAGAGCGAGCCGCGGCGCAGCTGTTCGAGCTCGGTCAGCCGGGTGCTCTCGACGGCGAGGGCGACCCGGTCGGCGGCGAACTGGAGGCGCAGCGCGTCCTCGTTGTCGTAGCGGCCGGGCACGGCGGCGGCGATGCCGAGCGAGCCGATCAGCCGGCCCTCGACCTTGAGCGGGACGGTGATCAGGGAGCGCATGCCGCTGTCGGACAGCAGCGGCAGGCCGGTGGGCCGGGTGGCGAGGTCCTCGTGGACGGAGGGCAGCCGGGCGGAGTCGTAGCGGTTGCCGGTGCCGACCGGGAAGCGGGCGTGCCGGCGGTGCCCGGAGGTGAGGCCGGTGGCGGCGCGGACCTCGAACTCGGCCTCGTCGTCGGTGGTGAGCAGCAGGTACGCGGCGTCGCCGTCGAGCAGGTCGCGGGCGCGTTCGACGGTGCGCTGCAGCAGGGTGTCGAGGTCGTCGGTGGCGACCGGGCCGGCCAGCAGGTCGAGCCGGGGGCCGGCCGGGTCGGGGCGCTCGCCGGGCAGGGCGCGGGCGGGGGAGCGCAGCACCGCGCGGTCGGGTTCGAGGACGAGCAGGCAGAGGGTGGAGGGGACGCCCTCGGTGTCGCGCAGCCGGACCTGGACGCCGTACACCTCGACCTCGCGGCCGTCCTGGCGGCGGACGCCGTAGCCGCCCTCCCAGCGGGCCATCCGCAGGGTGTCGGTCAGGCCGAGGCCGCGGGCGGGGGCCTGCGGCCAGACCGCGAGGTCGGCCCAGGGACGGCCGAGGACGGCGGCGGCGGGGTGCTGGAAGAGCGCCTCGGCGTCCGGGTTCCAGGCCAGCACCCGGCCGTCCTCGTCGAGCTGGACGACGGCGACGTGCACCGGGCCCGGACCGCTGGGCAGGTCGCTGCCGGGCGTCGCGGGAACGGCGTAGCGGGTGCCGGACACGTGTACGGGCAGGGCGAGGCGGAACCAGACGGTCTTGCGGCCGGCCGCGTACTCGACGCCCCACCGTTCGGCGAGGGCGGAGCACATCAGCAGGCCGCGGCCGCCCTCGCCGTCCGGGTCGGCGTAGCGGTCGGAGTCGACGACCGGACCGTCGCCGAGCGAGGGCAGGCCGCGCTCGGGGTGGTGGTCGGTGACCTCGATCCGGACGCTCTCCTCCTCGCGCAGGCAGCAGACCTCGGCGGCGGTGCCGGCGTGCACGACGGCGTTGGTGACGAGCTCGCTGACCAGCACGACCGCGTCGTCGACGACCTCGGGCAGCCCCCAGCCGAGCAGCGCGTCCCGGACGAAGCCCCGTGCGGCGGCCGCGGACCGGCCGTCGGGGTCGAAGGTGGCGGCTGCGCGCGCGGTGACCACGTTGCCACTTCTCCTCTGCTGCTCTTGCCCTGGCTGTCCGGGGGCGCGGCGCCGACTCCCCGTGCGCGCCGTCGGGGTGAGCGGCGGCGCTGGGTCGGGCCGTGGCCCGGTGCAGCGCTCCACCCTACTTTCCGCTTGGTTCCCCGTGGGGGCGGGGAGTCGAAACTGGCACCAGAGGGTGATTCTGCCCACCTGTTTCGGACGGTGCGGTACGAACCGAGCGCAACCGGCCCTTCACCCGGTGCCGGTGCTGCCAGACTGGGGGGTCCGCGACGGCCGGTGGGAGCAGTACGGTCGTCGGGGTGCCGGCGCGCCGCGGGCCGCCGGTACGCAGCCCGACCGGGCCGGTGCCCGGGTGCGTGCCGCACCGGCACGGGTCGGTCACCGGACAGTTCACGATGTGGGAGGGGCCCGTTGAGTTCGGCCACCAAGGACGCAACCGGAACGACGCCGCCCGCCCCGCGCGGTGGGCGCCCCGGGGCCGCGCCGCGGAACGCGGCCGGTCGGCGGGTGAGTCACAACCGTGGCGCGGAGCCCGCCGAGCTGCGCAAGCTGCTGTCGGCGCTGACCGCGATGCGGGACGGCAACTTCCGCCGCCGGCTGACCGTCCCCGGGGACGGGCCGCTGGCCGAGATCGCCGCGGTCTTCAACGAGGTCGCCGAGCGCAACCAGCACCTGACCGGTGAGCTGGCGCGGGTCCGTCGGGCGGTGGGCCGCGAGGGCCGGCTGAACGAGCGGCTGGAGACCGGCGCGGGCGAGGGCGCCTGGATGGCGGCGGTCGACAACTGCAACGCGCTGATCGACGACCTGGCCCGCCCGATGGCCGACGTGGGCCGGGTGCTCACCTCGATCGCCGAGGGCGACCTGGACCAGAAGATGGAGCTGCGCTCGCTGCACAGCAACGGGGTGAGCCACCCGCTGCGCGGCGAGTACCTGAAGATCGGGCGGACCGTCAACGGGCTGGTGGACCAGCTCTCCGAGTTCACCGACGAGGTGACCCGGGTGGCCCGCGAGGTCGGTACCGAGGGCAAGCTCGGCGGCCAGGCCAAGGTCCGCAGCGTGTCCGGGAGCTGGAAGGACCTGGCGGACTCGGTCAACACCATGGCGGGCCGGCTGACCGCCCAGGTCCGCAACATCGCCCAGGTGACCACGGCGGTCGCCAAGGGCGACCTGTCCCGCAAGGTCACCGTCGAGGTGGCCGGCGAGATGCTGGAGCTGAAGAACACCGTCAACACGATGGTGGACCAGCTGAACGGGTTCGCCGCGCAGGTCACCGGGGTGGCCAGGGACGTGGGGACGGAGGGCCGGCTCGGCGGTCAGGCCCAGGTGCCGGGCGTGGCCGGGGTCTGGCGGGACCTGACCGACTCGGTGAACTTCATGGCCGACAACCTGACCGGCCAGGTCCGCAACATCGCCCAGGTGACCACGGCGGTGGCGCGCGGGGACCTCTCGCAGAAGATCGAGGTGGACGCGCGCGGCGAGATGCTGGAGCTGAAGAACACCATCAACACGATGGTCGACCAGCTCTCCGGCTTCGCCGAGCAGGTGACCAGGGTGGCCCGCCAGGTGGGCACCGAGGGGCGGCTCGGCGGTCAGGCCCAGGTGCCCGGGGCGGCCGGGGTCTGGCGGGACCTGACCGACAACGTCAACTTCATGGCGAACAACCTCACCGATCAGGTGCGCAACATCGCCCAGGTGACGACCGCGGTCGCCAAGGGCGACCTGTCGCAGAAGATCCAGGTGGACGCGCGCGGGGAGATCCTGGAGCTGAAGAACACCATCAACACGATGGTGGACCAGCTGGGCGCCTTCGCGGACGAGGTCACCCGGGTCGCCCGGGACGTCGGCACCGAGGGCATCCTCGGCGGCCAGGCCAGCGTGCCCGGCGTGGCCGGCATCTGGAAGGACCTGACCAACTCCGTCAACCTGATGGCCAACAACCTGACCAGCCAGGTCCGGAACATCGCCGAGGTGACCACGGCGGTGGCGCGCGGCGACGTCTCCAAGAAGATCACCGTCGACGCCCGGGGCGAGATCCTGGAGCTGGTGACGACCGTCAACACCATGGTCGACCAGCTGTCGGCGTTCGCCGACGAGGTGACCCGGGTGGCCCGCGAGGTGGGCACCGAGGGCATCCTGGGCGGCCAGGCCCGGGTGCGCGGGGTGTCGGGCATCTGGAAGGACCTGACCGACAACGTCAACTTCATGGCGTCGAACCTGACCGGACAGGTGCGCAACATCGCCGAGGTCGCCGGTGCGGTGGCCCGCGGCGACCTCTCCAAGAAGATCGCGATCGACGCGCAGGGCGAGGTGGCGGCGCTCGCCGCGACCCTCAACACCATGGTCGACCAGCTGTCCTCCTTCGCGGTGGAGGTCACCCGGGTGGCCCGCGAGGTCGGCACCGACGGCACCCTGGGCGGCCAGGCGAGCGTGCCGGGCGTGGCCGGCATCTGGAAGGACCTGACCGACAACGTCAACCTGATGGCCAACAACCTCACCGGCCAGGTGCGGAACATCGCGCTGGTGATCACCGCGGTGGCCCGCGGCGACCTCTCGCAGAAGATCGACGTCGACGCGCGCGGCGAGATCCTCCAGCTCAAGACCAGCATCAACACCATGGTCGACCAGCTCTCCGCGTTCGCCGACGAGGTCACCCGGGTCGCCCGCGAGGTGGGCACCGACGGACGGCTCGGCGGCCAGGCCCGGGTACCCGGCGTGGACGGCACCTGGCAGGACCTCACCGAGTCGGTGAACGAACTGGCCAACAACCTGACCCGGCAGGTGCGCGCGATCGCCCAGGTCGCCACCGCGGTCACCAGGGGCGACCTGAGCCTGCGGATCGACGTGGACGCCGCAGGCGAGCTCGACGAGCTCAAGGACAACATCAACCAGATGATCGCCAACCTGCGCGAGACCACCCGCACCAACCAGGAGCAGGACTGGCTCAAGACCAACCTGGCCCGGATCTCCGGCCTGCTCCAGGGCCGCCGGGACCTGGAGGCCGTCGCCTCGCTGATCATGACCGAGCTGACCCCGGTGGTCTCGGCCCAGCACGGCGCCTTCTTCCTCGCCCAGCCGGCCGGCCGCACCGCCGAGCTGATCACCGAGGACGACGACGAGAACGACACCGTGCTGCGCCTGATCGGCAGCTACGGCTACCAGCGGCGGGCGATGCCGACCACCTTCCGGCCCGGCGAGTCGCTGATCGGCCAGGCCGCGGTGGAGAAGCGGGCGATCATCCTCAAGGAGGCGCCGCCCGGGTACCTGAAGATCGCCTCCGGCCTCGGCGAGGCCTCCCCGGCCCACATCGTGGTGCTGCCGGTGCTGTTCGAGGGCCGGCTGCTGGGCGTGATCGAGCTGGCCACCTTCAGCTCCTTCACCACCGTCGCACTGGACTTCCTGAACCAGATCGCCGACCTGATCGGCGTCACCGTCAACACCATCAGCGTCAACACCAAGACCGAGGGCCTGCTGCTGGAGTCCCAGCGGCTGACCGCCGAACTCTCGATGCGGTCCGCCGAGTTGGAGGCCCGCCAGGAGGAACTGGAGCGCACCAACGAGGAGTTGCAGGAGAAGGCCGAGCAACTCGCCCAGCAGAACCGCGACATCGAGATCAAGAACGGCGAGATCGAGGAGGCCCGGCAGGTCCTGGAGGAGCGCGCCGAGCAGCTCGCCCTGGCCTCCCGGTACAAGAGCGAGTTCCTCGCCAACATGTCGCACGAGCTGCGCACCCCGCTCAACTCGCTGCTGATCCTGGCCAAGCTGCTCTCCGACAACAACGAGGGCAACCTCTCGCCCAAGCAGGTCGAGTTCGCCGACACCATCCACGGCGCGGGCTCCGACCTGCTCCAGCTGATCAACGACATCCTCGACCTGTCCAAGGTCGAGGCCGGGAAGATGGACGTCCGCCCGGCCCGGATCGCCCTGGTCCAGCTGGTCGACTACGTCGAGGCCACCTTCCAGCCGGTCGCGCTGGACAAGAACCTGGACTTCGCCGTCCGGGTCTCGCCCGCCCTGCCGGTCACCCTGCACACCGACGAGCAGCGGCTCCAGCAGGTGCTGCGCAACCTGATCTCCAACGCGGTGAAGTTCACCGACGCCGGAGCCGTCGACTTCTCGATCCGCCAGGCCGGCCGGGAGGTCCCGCAGCACGTGCGCGAGCGGCTGCTGGAGTCCGGCTCGATCCAGGGCCCGGACGACGAGCTGATCGCCTTCTCGGTCTCCGACACCGGCATCGGCATCCCCGACAACAAGCTGCGGGAGATCTTCGAGGCGTTCAAGCAGGCCGACGGCACCACCAGCCGCAAGTACGGCGGAACCGGCCTCGGCCTGTCCATCAGCCGGGAGATCGCCCGGCTGCTCGGCGGCGAGATCCACGCCGAGAGCGAGCTGGGCAAGGGCTCGACCTTCACGCTCTACCTGCCGCTGCGCACCGAGGCCCCGGAGCCCGTCGGCGACCCGCGCCAGGGCGCTCCGGGCAGCCTGGCGCCGCGGGCCTCGGTCGGGGTGACCCCGGTGGGCCTGCCGGTGCCGGTCGGCGAGAACCCGGCCGACCACTGGGCCCAGGAGGTCCGCGAACTGGCCGAGGAGCGCCGCCGCGGCGCGGTGGAGCGCCGGCGCAGCGCCGCCCTGGAGAGCGCCGCCGGCCCGCGGACGGTGGAGCCCGTACCGCCCCGCCCGGCCGGCGGCGGCCGCCGCTTCGACGGCCAGCAGGTGCTGATCGTGGACGACGACGTCCGCAACGTGTTCGCCCTCACCAGCGTGCTGGAGCAGCACGGCCTGACCGTCCTGTACGCGGAGAACGGCCGCGAGGGCATCGAGATGCTGGAGCAGCACGAGAGCGTGGCGCTGGTCCTGATGGACATCATGATGCCGGAGATGGACGGCTACGCGACCACCGAGGCGATCCGCCGGATGCCCCAGTTCGCCGGCCTGCCGATCATCGCGCTGACCGCCAAGGCGATGAAGGGCGACCGGGAGAAGTCGCTGCAGGCGGGCGCCACCGACCACATCACCAAGCCGGTGGAGACCGACCACCTGCTGTCGGTCATGCACGAGTGGTTGAGCGGCGACCGGGCGTGACCCGGGGGGAGGCGTGAACCCCGGCCCGGGCCCCGGGGTTCACGCCGGTCGGTCGGCCGGTTTGCTGGCGGTCGGGCCCGGGAACCCGGTAGGGTCACCGATCGTTGCGAACAGTGACCGGACGGCAACACGCTGGTGAGCGTGCGCCGGAGCACTGACTGCGCGCCGCCCCGGATCGGGTCACGACGGGGCGATGTGCCGGGCGAGGGGGTGCGGCTAGCATGACCGGGGTAGCGGTGGGCAGTACGCGGGTGCCTGCACCGGGCGGCAGGCAGGCGACAGGAGGGCGAGCCCTGATGCAGAAGGCCAAGATCCTCCTGGTCGACGACCGACCGGAGAACCTGCTGGCGCTGGAGGCGATCCTCTCGGCGCTGGACCAGACGCTGGTGCGCGCGGCCTCCGGTGAGGAGGCGCTCAAGGCGCTGCTCACCGACGACTTCGCGGTGATCCTGCTGGACGTGCAGATGCCGGGGATGGACGGCTTCGAGACGGCCGCCCACATCAAGCGCCGGGAGCGCACCCGGGACATCCCGATCATCTTCCTGACCGCGATCAACCACGGTCCGCACCACACCTTCCGCGGCTACGCGGCCGGCGCGGTGGACTACATCTCCAAGCCCTTCGACCCGTGGGTGCTGCGCGCCAAGGTCTCCGTCTTCGTCGACCTGTACGCGAAGAACTGCCAGCTGAAGGAGCAGGCGGCGCTGCTGCGCCTGCAGCTGGAGGAGGGCGGCGGCGAGCAGGCCCTCGGCGGGGCGCTGCTGGGCGAGCTGTCCGCGCGGCTGGCGGCGGTCGAGGAGCAGGCGGAGGCGCTCGGCAAGCAGCTGGACGGGGGCGAGGACGCCGGGGTGGCCGCCACCGCCGCGCACCTGGAGCGCAAGCTCGCGGGGCTGCGCCGGGCCCTGGACGCGATGCGTCCGGGCAGTTCCTGACCCGCGGTCGGCGTTCACCCGTCCGGGTGGTCCGGTGTGCTGCGACCGGGTGAATCCCGGTCAGGGTGACGGTGTGTCTGCGACACGTCCGGGCGCCCGGGCTCGGGCACATGTGCACTGGTCGCCCGCCCCGGTAGGCTGCTGACCCATGGCCACTCGCACGCCCGGGAACGCAGCACGTAAGACGAGTCCGGGAGCGTCCAGGAAGGCCGCGGCGAAGGCCCCGGGCAAGCCGCCCGCGAAGAAGGCGGCGGCGAAGAAGGCGGCCCCCGCGAAGAAGGCCGCGGCCAAGCAGGCCCCGCCCCCGCCGAAGCCGTCCAGGTCGGTGCTGATGGGCACGCTCAACGCCCTGGGCAGCCCGATCGGCGCGATCTTCCGGGGCTTCGGCGACGGGGCCAAGAACCTGCATCCGGCCCACCGCAAGGACGGCGTGGGCCTGCTGCTGTTCGGGCTCGCGCTGGTGACCGCGGCCGGCACCTGGTTCAGCCCGCAGGGCTGGCTGGGCGAGGGCGCCACCGCCGTGGTCTCCGGGCTGTTCGGCCGGCTCGACGTGCTGGTGCCGTTCCTGCTGGCCGCGATGGCGATCCGGCTCTGGCGCCACCCGGAGCTGCCGGAGGCCAACGGCCGGATCATGATCGGGCTGAGCGCGCTGCTGGTCGGCGTCCTCGGCCTGGTCCACATCGGCTGCGGCGCGCCCATGATGGGCAGCGGCGCCTCCCGGATACGGGCGGCCGGCGGGATCATCGGCTGGGCCGTCTCCACCCCGATGATGGCCGCCGCCGGACCGGCGCTCGCTGTGCCGCTGCTCCTGCTGCTGGCCTTCTTCGGCCTGCTGGTGGTCACCGCCACCCCGATCAACCGGATCGGCGACCGGGTGCGCGGGGTCGGCATACGGCTCGGCGTGGTCGAGCCCGGGCCCGAGGACGAGCAGCTCTGGGGGCGCACGCCGGAGCGCGAGCTGTCCACCGACCCGCCGGAGGACGCCGACCCCGACGCGCTGCCGTTCACCGTGGACACCGGCAGTGACGACCCCTCGGACGAGGTGGCCGCCCGCCGGCGCCGCCGCCGGCGCAAGCAGACCGACGAGCCGGAGGACGCCGAGCGGATCTCCCTCGACAAGGAGCCGCTGGACCCGTACGCCACCCGCGACCTCGCCGCCGGCGCGGCCGCCGACCTGGACGGCGCGCTGGTCTACGGCGTGCCCGCCTCCTCCGCGGTGGCGGACATGATGCACCAGGTGCAGGACCGCACCGCCCCGCCGGAGGAGGCCGCCGTCCCGGCCGCCCGCAGCGGCGGGCCGGGCGCGCCCGAGGAGCACGGCGCGGCGCCGGTGCGGATGGAGCAGCTCCAGCTCGGCGAGGGCGTCACCTACGCGCTGCCCTCGCTCGACCTGCTGGAGCGCGGCGGCCCGGCCAAGGCCCGCAGCGCCCTCAACGACGAGGTGGTCGCCCAGCTCACCGGCACCTTCGCCGAGTTCAAGGTGGACGCCAAGGTCACCGGCTTCACCCGGGGCCCGACGGTCACCCGCTACGAGGTCGAGCTCGGCCCGGCCGTCAAGGTGGAGCGGATCACCGCGCTCGCCAAGAACATCGCGTACGCGGTGGCCAGCCCGGACGTGCGGATCATCAGCCCGATCCCGGGCAAGTCCGCGGTCGGCATCGAGATCCCCAACCGGGACCGCGAGATGGTCAACCTCGGCGACCTGCTGCGCTCGCGCACGGCCGCCGAGGACACGCACCCGATGGTCGTCGGCATGGGCAAGGACGTCGAGGGCCACACCGTGATGGCCAACCTCGCCAAGATGCCGCACATCCTGGTGGCCGGTGCGACCGGCGCCGGCAAGTCCTCCTGCATCAACTGCCTGATCACCTCGATCCTCGCCCGGGCCACCCCGGACGAGGTGCGGATGGTGCTGGTCGACCCCAAGCGGGTCGAGCTGACCGCGTACGAGGGCATCCCGCACCTGATCACGCCGATCATCACCAACCCCAAGAAGGCCGCCGAGGCCCTCCAGTGGGTGGTGCGCGAGATGGACATGCGCTACGACGACCTCGCGGCGTTCGGCTTCCGGCACGTGGACGACTTCAACGCCGCCGTGAAGGCCGGCAAGGTCACCCCGCCGCTCGGCAGCGAGCGCGAGCTGAGGCCGTACCCGTACCTGCTGGTGATCGTCGACGAGCTGGCCGACCTGATGATGGTCGCGCCGCGCGACGTCGAGGACTCGGTGGTCCGGATCACCCAGCTGGCCCGCGCGGCCGGCATCCACCTGGTGCTCGCCACCCAGCGGCCCTCGGTGGACGTGGTCACGGGCCTGATCAAGGCCAACGTGCCGTCCCGGCTGGCCTTCGCAACCTCCGCGATGGCCGACTCCCGGGTCATCCTGGACCAGCCCGGCGCGGAGAAGCTGATCGGCAAGGGCGACGCGCTCTTCCTGCCGATGGGCGCGAGCAAGCCGATCCGGATGCAGGGCGCGTTCGTCACCGAGGCGGAGATCGCCAGGGTGGTGGAGCACTGCAAGGACCAGCTGAGCGCCGTCTACCGGGACGACGTGATGGTCGGGGCCGGGCCGAAGAAGGAGATCGACGAGGAGATCGGCGACGACCTGGACCTGCTGGTCCAGGCGGCCGAGCTGGTGGTCTCCACCCAGTTCGGCTCCACCTCGATGCTCCAGCGCAAGCTCCGGGTCGGCTTCGCCAAGGCGGGCCGGCTGATGGACCTGATGGAGTCGCGCGGGATCGTCGGCCCGAGCGAGGGCTCCAAGGCCCGCGACGTGCTGGTGAAGCCGGAGGAGCTGGACGGGGTGCTGATCACCCTTCGGGGTTGACGGTCGACCCCCGGGGCCGGCGGCCCGTGTCCTGACCGAGGTGTCACTCGTTCGGAGGAGGGTAGGCGCCGTGTGGGGAACCGAACGTCCGTACGCCGCGTCACACGGCGGAAAGCGACCGCCGGGCTCCCCCCGCACGGCTCCGCTGACGGTTCGTCAGCGCCGTGCCGGACCCCGGTCGGACCGGGCGCGCGCATTCGGCCCGTTCCGCTTGAGAAACGATCCGCCCGCGCCCCTAGACTGTTCCCCAGCAGGTGGCCATCCGCTCGAAAGGCGTGCCCCGTGACCATCGGCAAGTCCTCCGACCGCGAGAACGCCATGCCGTCCGTCGAGCCGACCGACGACGTGGTGCAGGCGGCCGATGCCCCGAGCATCGGCCGGGTGCTGTCCACCGCCCGGATCGACGCGGGGCTCACGGTGGACCAGGTGAGTACCGCCACCCGGGTGCGGGTGCCGATCGTCCATGCCATCGAGGAGGACGACTTCGCCCGCTGCGGCGGCGACTTCTACGCCCGAGGGAACATCCGGCTGATCGCCCGCGCGGTCGGCCTGGACGGCGAGGCGCTGGTCGCCCGGTACGACGCCGCGCACGGCGGCCCGCCCGCCGCCAGGCGCCCGGCGACCCAGCTGATCGACAGCGGCCCGATCAAGGTGCCCCGGCGCGGCCGGCCGAACTGGGCGGCCGCCATGGTCGCCGCGATCGTCGCCGTGGTCGCGTTGATCGGCTTCAACCTGGTCAGCGGCAAGGGCGGGCACGGCACCACCGGCTCGGCCAGCGCGCCGCTGCCCAGCGGCTCCGGGACCGGCTCGGTGGCCCCCGCCGCCACGCCCGCCGTCCAGCCGCCGGCGCCCGTGCCGAGCGCCGCCGCGATCGCCGCCGTCCCGGCCGACAAGGTCACCGTGAAGCTGGTCGCCGAGGGCACCAGCTGGGTCTCGGCGATGGACGGCAACGGCAAGTCGCTGTTCCAGAACAACATCGGCAACGGCCAGGACCAGACCTTCACCGACCCCAAGCAGATCAAGCTGGTGCTCGGCAACGGCGGGGCCGTGCACGCGTACGTCAACGGGAAGGACCTCGGCCTCCTGGGTAAGGACGGCCAGGTGGTGCACGTCACGTACACCCCCGGAGACCCGCAGGCGGGCTGACCACAGGGGCCGTCCGGCCCACTGATGATCAGCTGATCCGAGGCGCGCGGCCTCCGGGGCGAACGGCACCGGAGCCCGCGCGTTAATCTTGGGCCTATGCCTGAACGCCGTACTGTCGCCCTTGTCACGCTCGGATGCGCCCGCAACGAGGTGGACTCCGAGGAACTCGCCGGGCGACTGGAGGCCGACGGCTGGTCGCTGGTCGACGACGCCTCCGAAGCGGACGTCGCCGTGGTCAACACCTGCGGCTTCGTCGAGGCCGCCAAGAAGGACTCGGTGGACGCCCTGCTGGAGGCCAACGACCTCAAGGGGCACGGCCGCACCCAGGCCGTCGTCGCGGTCGGCTGCATGGCCGAGCGGTACGGCAAGGAGCTCGCCGACGCCCTCCCCGAGGCGGACGGCGTCCTCGGCTTCGACGACTACGCGGACATCTCCGACCGCCTCCAGACCATCCTCTCCGGCGGCCACCACGCCCCGCACCTCCCGCGCGACCGCCGCAAGCTGCTGCCGATCAGCCCCGCCGAGCGGCAGAGCGCCGCCGAGACCGTCGCCCTGCCCGGCCACGGCACCGAGGCCGCCGCCGAGCCCATCGCCGACCTGCCCGACGGCCTCGCCCCGGCCTCCGGCCCGCGCACCCTGCGCAAGCGGCTGGACGACAGCCCGGTCGCCTCCGTCAAGCTCGCCTCCGGCTGCGACCGGCGCTGCTCCTTCTGCGCCATCCCGGCCTTCCGCGGCTCCTTCATCTCCCGCCGCCCTTCCGACGTGCTCAACGAGGCCCAGTGGCTGGCCGGGCAGGGCGTGCGCGAGATCGTCCTGGTGAGCGAGAACAACACCTCGTACGGCAAGGACCTCGGCGACATCCGGCTGCTGGAGACGCTGCTCGGCGAGATCTCCGCGATCGAGGGCGTCGAGCGGGTCCGGGTCTCCTACCTCCAGCCGGCCGAGATGCGCCCGGGCCTGGTCGACTCGATGACCGGGACCGCCGACGTGGTGCCCTACTTCGACCTGTCCTTCCAGCACTCGGCGCCCGCCGTGCTGCGCCGGATGCGCCGCTTCGGCTCCACCGACCAGTTCCTGGAGCTGCTGGGCACCATCCGCGGCAAGGCCCCGCAGGCCGGCGCCCGGTCCAACTTCATCGTCGGCTTCCCCGGCGAGACCGAGGAGGACTTCGCCGAGCTGGAGCGCTTCGTCACCCACGCCGGGCTGGACGCGATCGGCGTCTTCGGCTACTCGGACGAGGACGGCACCGAGGCCGCGACCTACGACGGCAAGCTCGCCGACGACGTGATCGCCGACCGGGTGGACCGGCTGAGTCGGCTGGCCGAGGAGATGACCGCCCAGCGGGCCGAGCAGCGGATCGGCACCGAGGTCGAGGTGCTGATCGAGTCGATCGAGGACGGTGTGGTCGAGGGCCGCTCCGCCCACCAGGCGCCGGAGACCGACGGCCTGACCACCCTGGAGGGCGTCGAGGCCCCCGCGGTCGGCCAGTTCTGGCGGGCCAAGGTGGTCGCCAGCGAGGGCGTCGACCTGATCGCCGAGGCGCTGGAGCAGGTGCGACTGCCCCGGACGTCGGGGGCCGAGGCCTCGGGAGCCGGGGAATGACCAAGGGGCCCGGCGCCCCGGCCGCGGCCCACCCGGGCAGACCGGTGGCCGCGGCGCCGTCGACCCCGGGGATCTGGAACATCGCCAACGTGCTCACGATGGTCCGGGTGCTGCTGGTGCCGGTCTTCGTGGCGCTGCTGTTCGCCGGCGGCGGGCACGACCCCAAGTGGCGCTCGGTCGCCTGGGCCTCGTTCGCGATCGCGATGATCACCGACCTGTTCGACGGTGAACTGGCCCGGCGCAAGGGCCTGGTCACCGACTTCGGGAAGATCGCCGACCCGATCGCCGACAAGGCGATCATGGGCTCGGCGCTGATCGGCCTCTCGCTGCTCGGCGACCTGCCCTGGTGGGTCACCGCGGTGATCCTGGCCCGCGAGCTCGGCATCACCCTGATGCGGTTCTGGGTGATCCGCTACGGGGTCATCCCGGCCAGCCGCGGCGGCAAGCTCAAGACGCTGACCCAGGGCACCGCGGTCGGCATGTACGTACTGGACCTGACCGGCTGGCTGGCCACCGGGCGGGCGGTCCTGATGGGGCTGGCGGTGCTGCTGACCGTCGGCACCGCGCTGGACTACATCGGGCAGGCGCTGCGCCTGCGCCGCGAGGGACGGACCGCGGCGCGGGCCGGCCGCTGAGCGACGGGGGAACCGGGTGTCGGAGCGGGACGTGGCGGAGCACGGCGCGGCGGCGCGGGGCGTGCCGGTGCGGGACGCGGTGGCGCGGGACTTCGCACTGGCCGAGCGGGCGCACGCGGCGCTGCGGGCCGAGGGCGGCACGCTCGCCGTCGCCGAGTCGTTGACCGGGGGGCTGCTGGCCGCCGCGCTGGTGGACGTCCCCGGGGCGTCCGCGACCTTCCGGGGCTCGGTCACCGCGTACGCGACCGAGCTGAAGGCCTCGGTGCTCGGGGTGGACGAGGGCCTGCTGGACGTGTACGGGCCGGTCCACCCGGTGGTGGCCCGACAGATGGCCGAGGGCGTGCGCGCACTGCTGGGGGCCACGTACGGGCTCGCGACGACCGGGGTGGCCGGGCCGGACCCGCAGGACGGGCAGCCGGTGGGCACCGTACACCTGGCCGTCGCCGGCCCGGGGGGAACTCTGGTCAGTTCTCCCCTGCTGTCGGGCGGTCGTGCCACAATCCGTCACGAAGCGGTGACCGCCGCGCTGGAGCTGCTGGTCGGTCGGTTCGCACGGTAGGCCGGTTCGTACGGCCGGCCGGTTTCGCGCGACCGGGGCCCGTGGGGAGGGCCTCCACCGACCGGGATCGCCGGGCGGGCGCGCGGGTATGGGACAGCGGGAGGATCGTGTTACATCCAACACCCTGGTTGGGCAGAAACCAGGTGGCGAACGAGTTGCGTGACGGTGGCCGGGTGGGTCGCTACGGGTACCACGAGGGGCCCGCGAACCCGGGTGCGACACCGGAACAAGGAGGGGGACGGCCTTGCAGCCCAGAGTGAACACGACCAGGGTCCCCGCACGCGAAGCGGGCAAGGCGGTACGGTGGGGTCGTGACATCTCGATCCGCAGTCCGAGGAGGGAGGCACCGATGATCCTGCTTCGTCGCCTACTGGGCGATGTACTGCGTCGGCAGCGCCAGCGCCAGGGCCGCACACTCCGCGAGGTGTCGGCGGCAGCCAGGGTTTCGCTCGGATACCTCTCCGAGGTCGAGCGGGGACAGAAGGAGGCCTCCTCGGAGCTGCTCTCCGCCATCTGCGACGCACTCGACGTCCGGATGTCCGAGGTCATGCGCGAGGTCAGCGACGAACTGTCGCTCGCTGAACTTGCGGCGATGGCCACCCTCTCCGAAGGTGATCTGCTGAGGCCGGTACTCGAACCGGTTCCGCTGCCCGCCCCCGGCACCGACCGGGCGAACATGTCGCCCAAGGCCGCCGCGATGGACGTGGTCGCCGCCTGATCCCGGCCTCGACTCCCGGGCGCCCCTGCCCGGGGCGAGCGAAGGGAGGGCGGTCGTGCGAACAGACGCGCAGACGCGCCCGATGGCCCGAATACGGGCCCGGGCGCGGCTGTTCCTCCGGGTACGGCATCCGGTGCGGTGGGTGCTGGCGGCCTCGGCGGCCGGGCTCGCCTGGTGGCTCCTGGTGGTCCGGGGACAGCTGACCGACGGTGCGGCGCTGGGGCTGCTCGTGGCCGGCGGCTGGGGACTCGGTCTCATTCCGGTCCACGCCGACTGGAACGCGACCGGACCGGCCCGGCGCCCGCGTGCGGAGCCGGTAGGGCCGGTGGAGGTACAGCCACCGCCGATCGGGTGATGGACGTGGCCGGAGGCCGCGGGGTCGACGACCCCGCGGCCTCCGGTGTCTTCCGGCCCTGGTTCCATGGCCGTGGATCAGGGGCGCAGGCGCAGGCCGCGCGGGGTGGCGTGGAAGCCCGCCTCCTCCAGGGCGCGGCCCAGGGCCGAGCCCAGGGCGGGCTCGCCGTTGGCCCGTTCGACCGTGACGCTGCCGAGCGCGCCCTCCCGGACGGCGGCCGCGAGCGCCCCGGCCGCCAGCGCCCGGGTGGCCTCGTCCTCCGGCCAGGCCAGCAGGGACTTGCCGCCGCGCTCGACGTACAGCGCCGGCTCGCCGTCCACCAGGACCACCAGGGCGCCCGCCTTGCGGCCCGGGCGGTGGGCGGTGGGCTCCTTGCCGTCGGGGGCCGCGGGCGGGTCGGGCCAGGGCAGGGCCGCGCCGTAGGCGTTGGCCGGATCGGCGGCGGCCAGCACCAGCGTCTGCGGCGGCTCGCCCGCCGGGGCGGCTGGCCACTCGGCCGCCCGGGCCCGCTCCAACCGGCCGTTCACCGAGCGCAGCCGGTCGGCCGCGCCCTCCATGGCGAACTGGGCGCCGCCCAGGCCCTCGACGAAGTAGCCGCGGCGGGCCCGGCCGCGCTCCTCCATCGCGGCGAGCACCCGGTAGACCCCGGCGAAGCCGCCGGGCACCCGTTCGGCCGCCACCGCGCCCCGGGTGAGCAGGCCGTGGCGGTCCAGCAGGTTCTGTGCCTGGGCGGTGGCCCGGACCGTCGGGTCGGCGGCGAAGGCGGGCAGCAGCGACCAGCGGCCGGCCACCGTCGGCGGGCCGCTGCGCAGGGCGCCGCCGACCCGGCCGAGGGCGCGGCCGGCCCCGCCGTAGCGGCCGCGCGGGGTGGACCGGGGCGCGCGGTGGGCGGTGGCGCCCGCCGTCCGGCCGGAGCCGAGCAGGGCGCGCAGCGGGGCGAGGGTGTCGTTGGTGACGAAACCGGCCCAGACCAGGTCCCAGAGCGCCTCGACGACCTCCGGCTCGGCGGTCTCCTCCGGGAGCTGCTGGACGAGTTGGCGGAAGAACAGGCCGTAGCCGCCGGCCAGCGCGGACAGCAGCGCGCTGTGCACCGGGGTGAGCGCGGGCGGGACGGGCTCGGGGCGCAGCAGGTGGGCGTTCTCGGCGAGGTGCAGGCTGAGCCAGCCGTCCTTGCCGGGCAGGGCGCCGGCCCCGCACCAGCCGATCTCGCCGGCCGCCATCAGCTCGTCCAGCAGGCCGGGGGAGTAGTCGGTGAGCCGGGCCGGGAGGATCAGCTTCTCCAGCGCGGAGGCGGGCAGGGCGGTGCCCTGGAGCTGCTCGACCACCCGCAGCAGGCCGTCCGGGCCGCGCAGCCGGTGGCCGGCCAGGTGCTGCCACTGCGGCAGGAAGGCGGCCAGGGCGCGCGGCGGGACCGGCTCGACCTCGTGGCGCAGGGCGGCGAGCGAGCGGCGGCGCAGCCGGCGCAGCACCTCGGCGTCGCACCACTCGGGGGCGGTGTGCCACTCGGGGTCGGTCTGGCTCCCGGCGGGCCTGAAGTGGCCCTGGACCAGGCGGCCGGCGGCGGTCAGGCGGTGCAGGGTGCCGGTGACCACGGCGGTGCCGAGGCCGTAGCGGGCGGCGGCCTCGGCGGCGGTGAACGGGCCGTGGGTGCGGGCGTGGCGGGCGATCAGATCGCCCAGCGGGTCCTTGACCGGCTCGGTGAAGGCCTCCGGGACGCCGACCGGCAGCGGGGTGCCCAGCGCGTCGCGCAGCCGTCCGGCGTCCTCGATCGCGGCCCAGCGGCGCTCGCCGGCGATCCGGACCTGGATCACCCGGCGGGCGGCCTCCAGCTCCAGGGCCCAGAGCGGCTCGGCGCCGCGGACGGTCAACTCGGCCTCGGAGAGCGGGCCGAGCAGGCGCAGGGCGTCGGCGACGCCCTCGGCGTCCTTGATCCGGCGCTCGGGGACGAGGCGTTGGAGCTCGGCCTCCAGTTCGGCGAGCACCCGCGGGTCGAGCAGCTCGCTCAGCTCGGCCTGGCCGAGGAGTTCGGACAGCAGCCGGGAGTCGAGCGAGAGGGCGGCGGCGCGGCGCTCGGCGAGCGGGGAGTCGCCCTCGTAGAGGAACTGGGCGACGTAGCCGAACAGCAGCGAGCGGGCGAAGGGCGAGGGCTCGGGGGTGGTGACCTCGACCAGGCGGACGGCGCGGGACTCCAGATCGCCCATCAGCTCGACCAGGCCGGGGACGTCGAAGACGTCCTGCAGGCACTCCCGGACGGCCTCCAGGACGATCGGGAACGAGCCGTACTCGGAGGCGACTTCGAGCAGTTGGGCGGCGCGCTGGCGCTGCTGCCAGAGCGGGGTGCGGCGGCCGGGGCTGCGGCGGGGGAGCAGCAGGGCGCGGCCGGCGCACTCCCGGAAGCGGGAGGCGAACAGGGCGGAGCCGCCGACCTGGTCGGTGACCAGCTGCTCGATCTCGCCGGGGTCGAACAGGGTGGCGTCGGCGCCGACCGGGGCCTCGTCCTGGTCCGACTGCGCCGAGGGGCTGCCGAAGTCGAAGTCGAGGCTCAGCAGGTCGGCGTCGGGCAGGCGCAGCACGATGCCGTCGTCGGCGTGCATGACCTGCGGGTCCAGGCCGTGCTGCTCGCGCAGGCGGGCGCCGAGGGCGAGCGCCCAGGGGGCGTGGACCTGGGCGCCGAAGGGGGAGTGGACGACGATCCGCCAGTCGCCGAGCTCGTCCCGGAAGCGTTCGACCACGATGGTGCGGTCGTCGGGGAGGTGGCCGCAGGCGGCGCGCTGCTCGGCCAGGTAGTCCAGCAGGTTGGCGGCCGCCCAGTCGTCCAGGCCGGCCCGCTTGAGGCGCTCGGTGGCGGCCTCGGGTGGCAGGGCGCCCAGTTCGCGGGTGAAGGCGCCGAGGGCGCGGCCGAGTTCGAGCGGGCGGCCGAGCGTGTCGCCCTTCCAGAACGGGAGCCGGCCGGGGACGCCGGGGGCGGGGGTGACCAGCACCTTGTCGTGGGTGATCTCCTCGATCCGCCAGGAGGTGGTGCCGAGGGTGAACACGTCGCCGACGCGGGACTCGTAGACCATCTCCTCGTCGAGCTCGCCCACCCGTCGCCCACCACCACCCTTCTTCTCGGGGTCCGAGCCCGCGATGAAGACACCGAACAGGCCGCGGTCGGGGATGGTGCCGCCGGAGGTGACGGCCAGCCGCTGGGCGCCGGGGCGGCCGGTCACGGTGCCGGCCACCCGGTCCCACACCAGGCGGGGGCGCAGCTCGGCGAAGGCGTCCGAGGGGTAGCGGCCGGCCAGCATGTCGAGCACGGCGTCGAAGGCGGACTGCGGGAGGGTCGCGAAGGGCGCGGCGCGGCGGACCACGGCGAGCAGGTCGTCCACCGGCCAGGTGTCCAGGGCCGTCATCGCGACCAGCTGCTGGGCGAGCACGTCCAGCGGGTTCCGCGGGATGCGCAGCGCCTCGATCCGGCCGGCCCGCATCCGCTCGGTGACCACGGCGGACTGGACGAGGTCCCCCCGGTACTTGGGGAAGAAGACGCCGGTGGAGACGGCGCCGACCTGGTGGCCGGCCCGGCCGACCCGCTGCAGGCCGGAGGCGACCGAGGGCGGGGACTCGACCTGGACGACCAGTTCGACGGCGCCCATGTCGATGCCCAGCTCCAGGCTGGAGGTGGCGACCACGGCGGGCAGTCGGCCGGCCTTCAACTCCTCCTCGACGAGCGACCGTTGCTCCTTGGAGACGGAGCCGTGGTGGGCCCGGGCGATGACCGGGGGCGCGCCCTTGGCCGCGCCCGAGCCGCCCATCAGCTCGGCCGGGGCGTGCGCCTCGGGGACGGCGGTGCCGGTGGCGCGCTCGTAGGCGATCTCGTTCAGCCGGTTGCACAGCCGCTCGGCCAGCCGGCGGGAGTTGGCGAAGACGATGGTCGAGCGGTGCGCCTCGACCAGGTCGACGATCCGCTCCTCGACGTGCGGCCAGATCGAGGCCTGCCGCTGCGGGTCGGTGCCGGCGGCGCCGCCGGTGGCCGGGGCGGCGGGCAGGTCGTCCAGGTCGGGGACGGGGACGACCACCGAGAGGTCGAACTCCTTGGCGGCGGCGGGCTGGACCACGGCGGCGCCGCGCCGCGGGCTCAGGAAGCGGGCCACCTCCTCGACCGGGCGGACCGTCGCGGACAGGCCGATCCGGCGGGCCGGGCGGTCCAGCAGTTCGTCCAGCCGTTCCAGGCTGAGCGCGAGGTGCGCGCCGCGCTTGGTGCCGGCGACCGCGTGCACCTCGTCCAGGATCACCGTGTCCACGCCGCGCAGGGCCTCCCGGGAGGCGGAGGTGAGCAGCAGGAACAGCGACTCGGGGGTGGTGATCAGGATGTCCGGCGGGTGGGTCGCGAAGCGGCGGCGGTCGGCGGCCGGGGTGTCGCCGGAGCGGATGGCGACCTGGACCTCGGGCTCGGGCAGGCCGAGTCGGACGGCGGCCTGGCGCAGGCCGGCCAGGGGGGCGCGCAGGTTCCGTTCGACGTCCACCGCGAGGGCCTTGAGCGGTGAGACGTAGAGGACCCGGCAGCGGTGCCTCGGCTCGGCGGGGGGAGGGGTGCTGCTGAGCCGGTCGAGGGCGGAGAGGAAGGCGGCCAGCGTCTTGCCGGAGCCGGTGGGGGCGACCACCAGGACGTCCGTCTCCCGCTGGATGGCCTGCCAGGCCTCGGCCTGCGCGGCGGTGGGGGCGGAGAAGGCACCGGTGAACCAGGCCCGGGTGGCCGGGGCGAAGCCGGCCAGGGGGTCGTCGGCGGGCGGGGTCGGGTGCTGGGGCGCCATGCCCCCATGGTGCCGGGTGGGACCGACAAGCGGGGGTGGGCGGGAGGTTCGGAGGAGGGGTGCAAGCCGGGGAGCAGAAACCACAATCCGCTCATATGGTGAGGAATCGGATGCTTGATCCACCCGTGACCCACCGGACCGACGAGCGGAGACCGTGCGATGGCGCAGGCGCACCCGTCGGGCGGGCCCGCCCGACGCCGTCGGGTCCGCGGGCCCGCCCGGGCGCTGCTTGCGATGCTGCTGATGGCGCTCGTGGTGGGCGGCGCCGTCCCGTCCGTGTCCGGGGCGGGGCGGGCGTACCTCAGCTACCTGGTGCTGGCCGAGGGCGAGGACGCCGCCGGCGCCGCCCGGGCCGGGGCGGAGAGCCGGGCGGCGGGCGGGCAGGTGGTCCAGGAGTACCCGCAGATCGGGGCCGTGCTGGTGTACGCGACCGGCCCGTTCGCCGACCGGGTGCGGGCCCGGCCCGGGATCGCCGCCGTCGGGGCTACCAGGACCGCGCCGGTGGTCGCGCCGCCGCGGGCGGTGACGGGGGCGGGGGACTTCACGGCGGGGGCCGGGACCGGTGGCCGGGCGGGCGGCGACCGGATGGACGGGGAGACCGTCACGGTGCCCGACCCGGGGGAGGCGGGCGCCTGGAACCTCGCCATGCTCGGCGGCGCCGCCCGCGGGGCGGCGGATGCCTCGGCGGTCTCCGGCGGTGCCGCACCGAGCGCCGACGCGCTGCGCGGGGTGCTGGTCGCGGTGCTGGACTCCGGGGTCGACGACACCCACCCGGACCTGCGGGCCGCCGTCGACCCGAAGGCCTCCGCCTCCTGCGCGGACGGCCGGCCCGACGCCCGCACCGGCGCCTGGAGGCCCGACCCCGGGGTGGTCGAGAGCGGCCACGGCACGCACGTCGCCGGGATCGTCGGCGCCACCCGGGACGGCCACGGCGTCACCGGGGTGGCGCCCGGGGTGCGGATCGCCGCCGTCCGGCTGCTCGGGCCGCTCGGGCAGTACTACGCGGAGAACATCGTCTGCGGCATGCTCTGGGCCGCCGACCACGGGGCGAAGGCGGTCAACAACAGCTACTTCGCCGACCCGTGGAAGTACAACTGCCCCGGGGACGCGGACCAGGCCGCGCTGATCGCGGCCGTCGGGCGGGCCGCCGGGTACGCCCGCCGGGCGGGGGCGGTGGTGGTCGCCTCGGCGGGCAACGACGGGCAGGACCTCGGCGCCTCGCGGACCGACGAGCGGAGCCCCAACGACCGGGTCTCGGGGCCGGCGCCCCTGCGTCACCTGGGCACGGAGTGCGTACGGCTGCCCGGTGAGCTGCCCGGGGTGGTCACCGTCACGGCGGTGAACCGGGACGGGCACCCGGCGGCCTACTCCAACTACGGGCGCGGACGGGTATCGCTGGCCGCGCCCGGCGGCGACCCGGACGGCGGGCCGCAGGGGGCGGTCGTCTCCGACTGGCCGGACGGGCGGTACGCGGCGCTGGCGGGGACCTCGATGGCGGCCGCGCACGTGACCGGGGCGGTGGCGGTGGCGGCGGCCCTGCACCCGGAGCTGGGGGCGGACGGGTTGGCCGCGCTGCTGGCCGGGGCGGCGGCGCCGGGGTGTCCCCCGGGGCTCCTGGGCTGCGGGGAACGGCAGTACTTCGGGGCGGGGCTGCTGGTGCTGCCCCGGTGACGGGGGCGCGGGCCGCGCCCCGCGCGCCCGTCGGGTGGTGGGGCGGGGAAAAGCAGGTGACGGGGCGGTGGGACGGGGGTGAGGATCGGGGCATGGGTGATTCGGGTGCGGCCGTGTTCCTGACGACCGAGCGGCTGGTGCTGCGGCGCTTCACGACGGCGGACGCGGACCGGCTCGTGGAGCTGGACGGGGACCCTGCGGTGATGCGCTTCCTCACCGGGGGGAAGCCGAGTCCGCGGGAGTGGGTCGAGGGGGAGCTGCTGCCGCGCTACCTGGAGCACTACCGGCGCTACGGCGACCTCGGCTGGTGGGCGGCCGAGGAGCGGGCGGGCGGGGCGTTCCTGGGGTGGTTCGAGTTCCGGCCGACGCGGGAGGGGGAGCGCGGGGAGGTCGAGCTCGGGTACCGCTTGCGGCAGGCCGCGTGGGGGCGCGGCTACGCGACGGAGGGGGCACGGGCGCTGGTCCGGCTCGGGTTCGCGGAGCTGGGGGTGGAGCGGGTGGTGGCGTACACCATGGCGGTGAACGCGGGCTCGCGGCGGGTGATGGAGAAGAGCGGGCTGTCGTACGTCCGCACGTTCCACGAGGACTACCCAGAGATGATCCCGGGCAGCGAGCACGGCGAGGTCGAGTACGCGCTGACGGCCGGGGAGTGGCGGGCCCGGTCCGGGATACTTGGGGCATGAGGCTGACGGAGTTCTGGCGACGGATGTACGCGCACTTCGGGGAGGGGTACGCGGAGTCGTTCGCGACCGACCACGTGATGAGCGAGCTGGGCGGGCGGACGGTGCGGCAGGCGCTGGAGGCGGGCTGGGAGGCCAAGGAGGTCTGGCGGGTGGTCTGCGACACCCAGGGCGTCTCCGGGGTGCTGCGCTGACTGCCGGCCCCCCGGGGGCATGGGACAGACTGTTCGGGTGACAAATAGCGCGGAACAGAAGAATTCGGACCGGGACGCCGAGGGCGCTCCGGCGGGTGGGGGTCTGTGGGGCGGCGGGATGCCGCGTTGGCTGCCGCGGGCGATGGTGCTGTTCCTGGTGCTGGTGGGGGCCTTCCAGTTCGCGGACTGGGCGTTCCGGCAGCTGATCGACCTGTTCGTGATGCTGCTGGTGTCGTTCTTCCTGTCGCTGGCGCTGGAGCCGGCCGTGGACCGGATGGCCGCGCGGGGGGTGCGCCGGGGGGTCGGGACCTTCCTGGTGTTCGTGGCGGTCGGGATCGCGGTGGTGGGCTTCCTCGCCGCGCTCGGCACCCTGCTGGTCGACCAGGTGGCGAAGCTCGCGGGGGACCTGCCGCACCTGGTCGACAACCTGATCGACTGGATCAACCGGACCTTCCACCAGGACCTCTCGCTGGGCGAGTTGCAGAATCGATTGCTCAAGGATTCCGGCACCATCGAGACCTACGTCCAGCAGGCCGCCGACAACGCCTGGGGCGTCTCGTCCACCGTGATCGGCGGGCTCTTCAAGGCCTTCACGGTCGGGCTGTTCACCTTCTACTTCACCGCCGAGGGCCCGCGGGTGCGCCGGACGGTCTGTTCGATGCTGCCGCCCGCCAAGCAGGCCGAGGTGCTGCGGGCCTGGGAGATCGCGCTCGCCAAGACCGGCGGCTACCTGTACTCCCGGGCGCTGCTCGCGGTGGTGTCGGCCGCCGGGCACTGGGTGATGTTCGAACTGCTCGGCCTGCCGTACGCGGCGGCGCTGGCGGTCTGGGTCGGCGTCATGTCGCAGTTCGTGCCGACGCTCGGGACCTACCTGGCCGGGACGCTGCCGGTGCTGGTGGCGCTGACGGTGAAGCCCGTGGACGCGCTCTGGGTGCTGGTCTTCGTCGTGGTGTACCAGCAGATCGAGAACTACCTGCTGCAGCCGAGGATCACCGCGCGGACGGTGGACGTGCACCCGGCGGTGGCCTTCGGCTCGGTGATCGCGGGCGCGGCGCTGCTCGGCGCGGTCGGCGCGGTGATCGCGATCCCGGCGGCGGCGACGCTCCAGGGCTTCGTGGGGACGTACGTACGGCGGTACGAGGTGGCCACCGACCCGCGGATCGACCGGGGCGAGCAGCGGCGGGCCCGGCGGGAGCTGCGCCGGGAGGCGGCCCGGCGGCTGCGCCGGATGGTCGGCGGGGACGGGGCGAGGCGCGGGGAGTGACCCGGGGCGCCGCCCCCGGGGTGTCCCCGGGGGCGGCGGGGCCCGGACGTGCGACGCTTGAATCGAACAGATGTTCTTTGTACTCTCCGGCGTGGAGTTTTCCACAGGCGGAGCCCGGCCGGGCCCGTTTGTCAGTGGGACGCGCTAGCGTCGAGGACGATGAAGCGCACAGCACAGAACCCGAGGGAAAAAGCCATGGCAGGTACGGATCGCGAGAAGGCCCTTGAGACCGCGCTCGCCCAGATCGAGCGGCAGTTCGGCAAGGGCTCGGTGATGCGCCTCGGCGAGAAGGCCAACGAGCCGGTCGAGGTGATCTCCACCGGGTCCACCGCCCTGGACGTCGCCCTCGGGGTCGGCGGCATCCCGCGTGGCCGCGTGGTCGAGATCTACGGCCCCGAGTCCTCCGGCAAGACCACCCTGACCCTGCACCTGGCCGCCAACGCCCAGAAGGCCGGCGGCACGGTCGCGTTCGTCGACGCGGAGCACGCGCTCGACCCGGAGTACGCCAAGAAGCTCGGCGTGGACACCGACGCCCTGCTGGTCAGCCAGCCGGACACCGGTGAGCAGGCGCTGGAGATCACCGACATGCTGATCCGCTCCGGCGCGATCGACCTGGTGATCATCGACTCGGTCGCGGCGCTCGTGCCGCGCGCCGAGATCGAGGGCGAGATGGGCGACTCGCACGTCGGTCTGCAGGCCCGGCTGATGAGCCAGGCGCTGCGCAAGATCGCCGGTGCGCTGAACCAGTCGAACACCACCGCGATCTTCATCAACCAGCTGCGCGAGAAGATCGGCGTGATGTTCGGTTCGCCGGAGACCACGACCGGTGGCCGGGCGCTGAAGTTCTACGCCTCGGTCCGCCTCGACATCCGCCGGATCGAGACCCTGAAGGACGGCACCGAGGCGGTCGGCAACCGCACCCGCGTCAAGGTGGTCAAGAACAAGGTCGCCGCGCCGTTCAAGCAGGCCGAGTTCGACATCCTCTACGGCGTGGGCATCAGCCGCGAGGGCGGCCTGATCGACATGGGCGTGGAGCACGGCTTCATCCGCAAGTCGGGCGCCTGGTACACCTACGAGGGCGACCAGCTCGGCCAGGGCAAGGAGAACGCCCGCAACTTCCTGCGGGACAACCCGCAGCTCGCCGACGAGATCGAGCGGAAGATCAAGGGCAAGCTCGGCATCGGCCCGAAGGTGGAGGAGCCGGCCGAGGAGAGTGCCGAGGCCGCCGCCGACGGCGCGGCCAAGCCGATCACCGCGACCGCCACCAAGACGGCCGCGGCGAAGAAGACGGCGGCGGCCAAGGCCTGAGCCGTTGACGCAGTACGACACGGTGGGCGGCGGCCCGGCGGGCCCGGAGGACGACGACTACGGGCCGCCGGACTGGTTCGCCGCGGTCGCGGAGGAGGACGAGCACGGGCCGCCGGACTGGTTCGCAGCCGTCGCGGAGGAGCCCGAGCCGGTGGCCGCGAAGCCCCGGGCCTCGCGCTCCCGGCGCGGCCGTCCGTCCACCGCGCAGTGGGCATCCGGCGCCGAGCCGGAGTTCGACCTGGCTCCGACCCGGGCGGTGCGCGGCGCGGCGCCCGGGCCGGAGCCGGCGGAAACCCCGGTCGAGGCGCTCGGCCTGGTCTCCGCCTCCGAGCTGCCCACCGGCCGCCGGCGGCGGCGCTCGGCCCTGGAGGCCGAGCAAACCGAAGCGGCCGGGCCCGCTTCGACACCGACGGCCGTGGAGAGCGGCCGCGGCGGCGGCGAGGCGGCCGGTCACGGGGGTGTGGCCGCCTCGGCCTCCCGTCGCGGCGGGCGCCGGGGCCGTTCCGCCACCGGGCTGCCCGGGGAGGAGGGCTCCGGCCGTACCTCCCGGAAGCAGGCCGAGGAGTCGGTCGACCCGGAGACCCGCGCCCGGGACATCTGCCTGCGGCTGCTGACCGGCGCCGCCAAGACCCGCAAGCAGCTCGCCGACGCCCTGCGCAAGCGGGAGATCCCGGAGGAGGCCGCCGACGCGGTGCTCACCCGGCTCGAAGAGGTCGGGCTGATCGACGACGCGGCCTTCGCCGCGGCCTGGGTGGAGTCCCGGCACGCCGTCCGGGGCCTGTCCCGGCGGGCGCTGGCCCAGGAGCTGCGCACCAAGGGCGTCGCCGCCGACCTGGTCGAGCAGGCCGTCGCCCAGCTCGACCACGACGACGAGACGGACGCGGCCAGGGCGCTGGTCGAGCGCAAGCTGCGGTCCACCCGGGGGCTGGACACCCAGGTGCGCACCCGGCGGCTGGTCGGGATGCTGGCCCGGCGCGGCTACTCCGAAGGGCTGGCGTTCCGGGTGGTGCGCAGCGCGCTGGAAGAGGAGTGGAGTGAACCGTCGGGTCGGGAGTAGTGGCAGTTCTGTAGGTGTCTTGGAGTGGACCAGGTCAACTCTTGACCCTCCCGTGACCCCCACCTAGCCTCGCCTTCAGTGCCCGGGGCGCCTCCGGACGGCGGCGCGCGCGGCGACGGGGGAGTGGGCGGGAATGGGGATCTCGGCGGGCACCGGCCCGGGCGGCTCACTGGTGCCGGTCGCCGGATCGGCCGCACTCCTGCTGCTGGTGGTCGTGGCCGCCGCCGGGCTGGCGATCAGGCGGCTCCGGGCGGCCCGGCGCGGCGCGCTGGCCGAGGCCGAGCAGGCCCGCCGGTGGGCCGAGGAGCAGGCCGCCCGCCAGCGGACCGAACTGGCCCGCCGCGAGGAGGACATGGCCGAGGAGCTGCGCAGGCTGCGCCGCCGGGAGGACGAACTGGCCGAGCGCTCCGCCGAGGTGGAGCAGTCCCGGGGCGAGGCCGAAGCGCTGGTCGCCCGGCGGGCGGCGGCGTTGGAGCGGGCCGCCGGGCTCTCCGCCGAGCAGGCCCGCGCCGAACTCCTGCGGGAGGCCGAGGACTCGGCCCGGCGGGAGGCCGCGGTCACCGTCCGGGAGATCGAGCGCGAGGCCCGGGAGGAGGGCGAGCGCCGGGCCCGGGACATCGTCGCCGGGGCGGTCCAGCGGCTGGCGACGGAGCAGACCGCGGAGAGCGCCGTCACCGTCCTGCGGCTGCCGAACGAGGACATGAAGGGCCGGATCATCGGCCGCGAGGGCCGCAACATCCGCGCCTTCGAGGCGGTCACCGGCGTGAACCTGATCGTCGACGACACCCCCGAGTCGGTGCAGCTGTCCTGCTTCGACCCGGTCCGCCGGGAGACCGCCCGGCTCACCCTGGAGCAGCTGGTCGAGGACGGCCGGATCCACCCGACCCGGATCGAGAGCCTGTACGAGCGCAGCCGCGAGGAGGTCGGGCAGAGCTGCGTCCGGGCCGGCGAGGACGCCCTGTTGGAGGCCCGGGTCGACGGGGTGCACCCCGAACTCGTCCGCACCCTGGGCTCGTTGCGCTACCGGGCGTCGTACGGGCAGAACGTGCTCGGGCACCTGCTGGAGTCCGCGCACCTGGCCGGGATGATGGCCGCCGAGCTCGGGGTGGACCCGGAGCCGGTGCGGCGCGCGGCGCTGCTGCACGACATCGGCAAGGCGCTCACCCACGAGTCGGAGGGCAGCCACGCCGCGGTCGGCGCGGAGCTCGCCCGGCGGTACGGGGAGTCCGCCGAGGTGGTGCACGCGATCGCCGCCCACCACAACGAGGTCGATCCGCGCACCGTGACGGCCGTGCTGACCCAGGCCGCGGACGGCTGCTCGGGCGGCCGGCCGGGTGCGCGCAAGGAGTCGCTGGAGCTGTACGTCCGGCGGCTGGCGCGGCTGGAGGAGATCGCGCGTTCGCACGAGGGCGTGGCCGAGGTGTTCGCGATGCAGGCGGGCCGCGAGGTGCGGGTGATGGTCCGTCCGGACGCGGTGGACGACCTCGGTGCGGAGCTGATCGCCCGTGAGGTCGCCCGCCAGGTCTCCACCGAGCTGACGTACCCGGGCCAGATCCGGGTGACGGTGGTCCGCGAGAGCCGGGCCACGGCGGTGGCCGGCTGAGACCGTGGCCCGCCGCGGCCCGGAGGCCTCAGCTCGGGGAGTCCACCTGCTGGGGCGAGGGCTGCTCGGCCGGGTCGGGGGCCGGGCCGAGCGTGGCCGGGCCGCCGCGGGCGCGGTCGGCGAGGGCGAGCAGGTCCTCGGCGACGGCCCCCTGGGTGGTGCCGACCAGGTGGCCGTCCGGGCGGATCAGCAGGACGGTGTGCGGCCCGGCGCCCGGGTAGTCCTCGGTGACCAGCACCTCGGCGGGGACGGGCAGCGCGGCGGCGACCTCGGCGAGGCGGGGCATCAGGCCGGCGCCGAGCCAGTGCTCGGAGGACCAGACGGCGGTGCCGGGGGCGACCAGCAGCAGCAGGAAGGTGGTGCCGAGCCGGGCGTGCAGGTGGTCGGGGGTGCCGTCGTCGGCGAGCACCGGCAGGTCCGGGACGAGCACGCCGGGGGCGGTGGCGGGCAGCAGCTCGCTGAGCGAGGTGGTGCCGCGCGCGCCGCGCTGCACCGGGACCCGGGCCGGGACGCCGGAGGGCGCCGCCGGGTAGGCGGGCGCGCCGCCGAACCGGCCGGTGCCGAGCTGGCCGTCGGCGAGCAGCGGGGCGTGCTTGCGGAAGCCGCCGACCAGCAGCGAGCGCCGGGTCTGCTGCCAGCCGCGCAGCGGGCGCAGCAGCGGCATGGACTGGTCGACCGCGCGCAGCCGGGCGCCGACCGCCCCGCGCCGCTCGGCCTCGTAGCCGTCCAGCAGGGAGCCGCCGGGCTGCGGGCCGCCGGAGTGGAGGTGCCAGGCGAGGGCGAGCCGCCAGGCGAGGTTGTCGGCGTCGCGCAGCCCGTCCGCGAGGTTCTGCATGCCGAGCGCGCCGTGCAGGTGGGCGGCGTCGCCGGCCAGGAAGCAGCGGCCGCTGCGGAAGCGGGCGGCGAGCCGCTGCTGGGCGGTGTGGTCGGCGGCGGCCAGCAGTTCGAAGCGGGGCAGTTCGCCGCACCAGCCGGTGAGGGTGGAGGTGACCCGGGTGAGCAGGGTGTCGCCGGTGACGATGCCGGGCCAGGTGGCGTGCGGGTCGACGGTCTCGGTGGCGGCGGGGCGGCCGGGGGGCAGCCGCCAGTCGAGCCGCCAGACGCCGTCCGGCAGCGGACGGGCGGAGGCCTCGCGGTCGCCCCGCCACGGGGGCTCGCGGTGCAGCCGGGCGCCGTCGAAGGGCAGGTCGACCCGGACGGTGGCGATGGCGTTGCGGTCGACCGCCGGGCGGCCGGGGAAGCGGATCTTCAGGAGCTTGCGGACGGTGGATCTGGCGCCGTCGCAGCCGACCAGGTGGCTGCCGCGCCACCAGGTGGTGGAGCCGTCCTGGGTGCCGGTGGTGCGGAGGCTGACGCCGTCCCGGTCCTGTTCGAGCTCGACGACCCGGTTGAGCGGGACCAGCCTGATCAGCGGGGTGCCGGTCAGGGCGTCGCGCAGCCCGCGCTGGAGGCGGTGCTGGGGCAGGTGGTAGGTGGGCGAGTCGGTGAGGTCGATCCGCAGCACCTCCTGGCGGCGGCGCCAGACGGCGAAGGAGTCCCACAGCGCGGAGTCCGAGACGGCCCGCGGGTAGCCGATCCGGGTCAGGAAGGCGGCGGTGTCGGCGCCGAGGACGAGGCTGCGCGGGCCTTCCGGGCAGAGGCCGGAGCCCTCGTCCAGGACGATGGTGGGGACCTCGTGCCGGGCCAGGGCGAGGGCCAGGGCCAGACCGACCGGTCCGGCCCCGACCACGATCACCGGGTCCATGAGGGAACCTCCGGGCACGAACCGGCCGATCGGCCGGCGTCAGTTACCGCTGCCGCATATGCCGCGTGGATGCTCCCGGGAGGTGTCACGAAGAGCAATGCAACAGTTCGCCTGCGTGTCCGTCAAGCAGAAGCTGAAGTGCGCCGGTTCGCGCCGCGACGGCCGCGTGCTTCGATCCAGCGTGCGAGCGCGGTCAACAGGAGGCACATCGCGATGTAGATCGGTCCGATCACCAGCACCACGGGGATGTAGGGGAAGCCCGCGGCGTTCATCGGCTGGCTGGCGATCTTCTTGCCGATGAACAGCAGCTCCTGGTAGGTGATGATCAGACCGAGCGAGGTGTCCTTGAGGGTGACGACCAGCTGGCCGATCATCGAGGGCAGCATCGAACGGACGGCCTGCGGCACCAGGATCGACGTCATCACCTGGGTCTTGCGCATGCCGAGCCCGTACGCCGCCTCGCCCTGGCCGCGCGGGACGGCGTTGACGCCGCTGCGGATGATCTCGGCCTGGACCGCCCCGTTGTAGAGGGTGAGGCCGAGCACCAGCGCCCACATCGACTCCTTGGCGAAGAAGGCGTAGTAGAGCCCGACGATCAGGATCAGCAGCGGCATCGCCCGGAAGAACTGGGTGAAGGCCGTGCAGAACCAGCGGACCGGCTTGTGGTCGGAGAGCTGACCGGCCGCGAGCAGGGCGCCCAGGGCGAGCGAGAAGACCGCCGCCAGCCCGAAGGCCTTCAGGGTGGCCAGCAGGCCGTCCAGGATCATCTGCTGGACGAAGTTGTACTGGAACGGGTCCCACAGGTCGGGGTCGAACTGGCCGTTGTCGTTCAGCGCGGTGAAGACGTACCAGAGGAGACCGGCGATGCCGAGCACCGAGAGGACGCCGAACACGCGGTACCGGGCGCGGGCCTTCGGGCCGGGGGCGTCGTAGAGGACGCTGGCCGAAGCCTGGCGGTTCAGAACACTCATCGGGCCACCGCCAGTCGGGATTCCAGGAAGCGGAAGAACGTGGCGATCGTCGCGCTGATCAGCAGGTAGGCGCAGGCCACCCAGAAGAAGATGGCGAAGATCGAGAAGCCGCGCTCGGAGAAGGTCTGCTGGGCGCTGTACAGCTCGGAGACGCTGAACGCGCCGGCGATCGCCGAGTTCCTGGGCAGGGCGATGAACACGCTGCTCATCGGGCCCAGGACGGTCCGGGCGGCCTGCGGCAGGACGACCAGGGTGAGGGTCTGGCCGAAGGACATGCCCAGGCTGCGGGCGGCCTCCGCCTGGCCGAGCGGCACGGTGTTGATGCCGGAGCGGATCACCTCGCAGACGAACGAGGCGGTGTACCCGCCGAGCGCCAGCACCGCGAACACCAGGTGGCTGAAGTGCACGCCCAGCGGCGGCAGGCCGAAGGTGACGGCGAAGAACAGCAGGGTCAGCGGGGTGTTGCGGAAGAGCGTGACCCAGGCGGTGCCGAAGGCGCGCAGGACCGGCACCGGGGAGACCCGGAAGGCCGCCAGCAGGGTGCCCAGCAGCAGGGCGAGCAGAGCGCTGAGCGCGCTCACCTCGATCGTCTGTAGGAAGCCGTCGCGGAACAACGCGAAGTTGTCGTCCTCGAACAGGAACCCCATCCGGCGGCCCTCCTCTCAGTTCATGGTCGGGAAGTCGACGTACGGCGGGTGGATCAGTAGCGCTCGAGGGCCGGGACGTCCGGCGCGGCGGAGCCGGAGGCGCCCAGGGTCGCGTCGTAGGCCTTCTTCCAGTCGCCGTTGTCCTCGTGGGCCTTGAGGGCGTCGCTGATGGCGTCGCGCAGCGCCTTGTCGTCCTTGTTGAGGCCGACGCCGTAGTTCTCCTTGGTGAACGGCTTGCCGACCACCTTGAGCTTGGGGGCGTACTTGGAGGCGTAGCCCTTGAGGATCGCGTCGTCGGTGGTGACCGCGTCGACCTCGCCGGACATCAGCTTCTCGACGCAGGCCGAGTAGGTGTCGAACTGCGTGACCTTCGGGTTGTACTGCTGGATGTTCTTGATCGAGGTCGAGCCGGTGGCGGTGCAGACGTTCTTGCCGCCGGTGCTCTCCGCGCCGGTGATCGAGGTGTTGTCGGCCTTCACCAGCAGGTCCTGGCCGGCGATGTAGTACGGGCCGGCGAAGGAGACGCTCTTCTTGCGCTCGTCGTTGATGCTGTAGGTGCCGACGTAGAAGTCGATCTGGCCCTTGGCGATGGCCGGCTCGCGCTGCGAGGAGACCAGGGTCTGCCACTTGATCTGCTGCGGGGTGAAGCCGAGGTCGGCGGCGATCATCTTGGCGATCTCGATGTCGAAGCCGCTGCGGTCGCCGCTGGCGACGTCCTCCCAGCCGAGGTTCGGCTGGTCGGCCTTGGCGCCGATGATCAGCTGGCCGCGCTTCCTGGCCTCGGCGAGGACCGCGGAGTCGACCTTGACGTCGGTCTTGACCGTGTAGGTCGGCAGCGCCGGGGCGGCGCTGCCGCCGCTGCTCGCGGCGGTGGTGCCGGGGGTGCCGTCCTTGCCGCAGGCGGCGGTGGCGGTGAGCGCGACGGCACAGAGCGCGACGGCGAGGGTGCGGGACGTCCTCATGAGGGTTCTCCTGGGGGTGGGCCGCGGTGTCAACCGGGCTCTGGCGTCTGGAAGGCGTTGCACGGCGGGACCGGCCGGCACCGGTGACGATGCCGGGGGGCGGCCCCGCTGGTCTCGAAGCGTCAGTGGTGGAGGATCTTCGAGAGGAAGTCCTTGGCGCGGTCGGAGCGCGGTGCGGTGAAGAAGGCGTCCGGGGTGTTCTGCTCGACGATCTTCCCGTCGGCCATGAACAGCACCCGGTTGGCGGCGGAGCGCGCGAAGCCCATCTCGTGGGTGACCACGACCATCGTCATGCCGTCCGCGGCCAGTTGGCGCATGACCTCCAGCACCTCGTTGACCATCTCCGGGTCCAGCGCCGAGGTGGGCTCGTCGAAGAGCATCACCTTGGGCTTCATCGCCAGCGCCCGGGCGATCGCCACGCGCTGCTGCTGGCCGCCGGAGAGCTGGGCCGGGAACTTGTCCGCCTGCGCGCCGACGCCGACCCGCTCCAGCAGCTCCCGGGCGGTCTTCTCGGCCTGCGGGCGGGGCACCTTGCGCACCTTCACCTGGCCGATGACCACGTTCTCCAGCACGGTCTTGTGCGCGAACAGGTTGAAGCTCTGGAACACCATGCCGACCTCGGCGCGCAGCCGGGCCAGCTCCTTGCCCTCGTCGGGCAGCGGCCGGCCGTCGATGGTGATCGTGCCGGAGTCGATCGTCTCCAGCCGGTTGATCGTCCGGCAGAGCGTCGACTTGCCCGAACCGGACGGGCCGATCAGTACGACCACCTCGCCCTGGGCGATCCTGAGGTCGATGTCCTGCAGCACGTGCAGCGCGCCGTAGTGCTTGTTGACCTTGCTCAGCACGACCAGGGGGGCGGCTGCGGTGGTTGAGTCCTCGACCGGGCTCTCGGTCATCGCGCCTGCTCCCTCTGTCGTCGAATAACGCCTGCCCGAGAAGTCTCAACTCCCTTGGGAGGCAGTGGTGGTGCGAATCCGGGGGCCGCGGCCGGCGGAGCCGCAGCCCCCGGTGGGCCGACCTTAGGAGCCGTGACCGTTCGCCGTCAGCCGATCTGAGCGGAACTTGAGGATCACGAAACGGCCACGCGTCGCCCACGCGCTGTTCGCGCGGGCGCCGACGGGGCATGTCACAGCGGGAATCCGCTCCGGTGCTCCCCGTCCCCCACGGGCCCGGTGCGCGGTCGAACCTGGCGTCGGGCCGTTCACTGGCTCATACTGCGCAGGACCGGGACCTGACCGATCGGCCCGGTGATCACTGGTGATCAGGTGGGGGAAGGAGGAGAACAGGATGCGACTTCTGCTCGTCGAGGACGACGAACGCGTGGCCGCCGCGCTGGTCGCGGTGCTGGGCCGGCACGGCTTCCAGGTCCGGCACGCCCGCAGCGGGCACGAGGCGCTGGACGCCCTGGTGCCGGACGGCAACGAGCCGTACCGCGTGGTGCTGCTCGACCTCGGGCTGCCCGACCGCGACGGCTTCGAGGTGTGCAGCCGGATCAGGGCCGGCAGCGGCGTCCCGGTGATCATGGTCACCGCCCGCGCCGACGTCCGCTCCCGGATCCACGGCCTCAACCTGGGCGCCGACGACTACGTCACCAAGCCGTACGACATGGGCGAGCTGCTCGCCCGCATCCACGCCGTGGCCCGCCGCGGCGCCGCCCCCGCCGCGGTGCCGGTGCCCGCGCCCGACACCGTGCCGCAGCAGCGCGGCCCGCTGGAGTCCCGCGGCATCCGGATCGACCGGGAGCGCCGCCGGGTCAGCGTGGACGGCCGCGACGTGCCGCTCACCCGCAAGGAGTTCGACCTGCTCGCGCTGCTCGCCCAGAGCCCGGGCGTGGTCTACCGGCGCGAGCAGATCTTCAGCGAGGTCTGGCGCAGCGGCTGGGAGGGCAACGGGCGCACCCTGGAGGTGCACATCGGCTCGCTGCGCAACAAGCTGGCGCTGCCCGGCCTGGTCGAGGCCGTGCGCGGGGTCGGCTACCGGCTGATCCCCGACTGTCCGGCGCCGGCCGCGGCCGACCCGTCCGCCCCCGCGCCGTCCGCCCCCGCTCCCGCGGAGCACTGACCGCACGTGCGCACCCGCCTGCTCGGCATCCTGATCGCCCTCATGCTCTGCGTCCTGGCCGCCCTGGGGCTGCCGCTCGCGGCGGCGGTCGCGGCGGCCGAGCAGACCAAGGTGGTCGTCGACCGGCTCGACGACGCCGCCCGCCTCGCCCAGGACCTGCCCACCTCCGGCGCCGCCGACTCCGCCCGCAAGGGCGAACCGGAACCCGCCCCGGGCGACCTCAGCCGGCAGCGCGCGATCCTCTCCGAGGTCCGCCGCTACCACGACCTGTACGGCGTCCGGCTGGGCATCTTCCAGCGCGACGGGGTGGCGATCGCCGCCGCCCCGGAGGACTGGCGGGTGCCCGGCGAGGGCTGGGGCGCCCAGGCCTTCCAGGAGGCGCTGGACGGGCGGCGCAGCCACAACCCGCCGCAGGTCTGGCCGTGGACGCCGGACCGGACGATCATCGTCGCCGCCCCGGTGGTGCGCGACGGCGACGTGGTCGCGGTGGTGCTGAGCGAGTCCCCGACCGAGGCGCTGCGCACCCGGGTGCTGCACAAGTGGCTGGTGATCGTCGCGGGTGAGGCCGCCGCGATGATCGTCGCCGTGCTGCTCGCCGTCCGGCTCACCGAGTGGGTGCTGCGCCCGGTGCGCACCCTGGACCGGGCCACCCACGACATCGCCACCGGCCGGATGGCCGCCCGGGTCGCCCCCGGCGGCGGACCGCCCGAACTCCAGCGGCTGGCCCGCTCGTTCAACGAGATGGCGGACCACGTGGTGCTCGCCATGGACCAGCAGAAGGCCTTCGTCGCGGACGCCTCGCACCAGCTGCGCAACCCGCTGTCGGCCCTGCTGCTGCGGGTCGAACTGCTCGGCCTGGAACTGCCCGAGGGCCACGAGGAGGAGCTCAGCGGCGTACGGGAGGAGGGCGTCCGGCTCGCCCGGGTGCTGGACGACCTGCTCGGGCTGGCCACCGCCGAGCACGCCCGCCCCGAACCGGAGCGCACCGACCTCGCCGAGCTCACCCTGGCCCGGGTCGACGCCTGGCGGCCGGCGGCCGAGCAGCGCGGGATCACGCTGCGCTGGGACGGCCCGGCGCTGGCGATCGGGATGGCCGACCCGATCGGCTTCGGCTCGGCCCTGGACGCCGTGGTCGACAACGCGCTCAAGTTCGGCCCGCCCGGCAGCGAGGTGCGGCTGCGGGTCGCGGTGCGCCGGGACGAGGTCGCGGTGACCGTCACCGACGCCGGGCCCGGCCTCACCGAGGACGAGCTGTCCCGGGCCGGGGACCGGTTCTGGCGCAGCCCGCGGCACCAGAACGTGGACGGTTCGGGGCTCGGGCTGTCCATCGCCCGCACCCTGCTGGCGGCCGGCGGCGGCACGCTCGGCTTCGCGCCGGTCAAGCCGACCGGGCTCGCGGTGACGCTGGCGGTGCCGCGGCCGGAGAAGCCGGAGAAGTAGCCGCCGGGGCGGGGCCTACGGCTTCACCGAGCGGTAGTAGCGCGCCGCGCCGGTGTGCAGCGGGAGCGGGTCGGTGTAGACGGCGGTGCGCAGGTCGACCAGCTGGGCCGCGTGCACCTGGGCGCCGATCTGGTCCCGGCTGTCGATCACCGCGCGGGTCATGCCCTCGACCAGGCCCGGGTCCACGTCGTCCCGGGTGATCAGCAGGTTGGGCACGGCCACCGTGGCGACCGCGTCCTTCGGTTCGGCGTTCGGGTAGGTGCCCTTGGGCATGGTGGCCGCCCGGTAGGCGTCGGTGCCGCCGCCCTCGGCCTTGTGCAGGGCCTCGGCGAGGTCGCTCAGCGGCACGATCCGGATCCGGACGTGCTCGGAGAGGTCGGTGAGCGCGCTGGTGGGCAGGCCGCCGGACCAGAAGAAGGCGTCCAGGGTGCCCGCGCGCAGGTCGTCGGCGGCCTCGCCGACGCCCTTCGGCACCGGGACGATGTCGTGGTCCGGGTCCAGCCCGGCGGCGGTCAGCAGCCGCCTGGTCACCAGGTTCACCCCGGACTGCGGCAGCCCGACGCCGACCTTCAGGCCCTTGAGGTCGGCGGTGCGCCGCACCGGGGAGGAGGCCGGGACGACCAGCTGCAGGTAGTCGTCGTACAGCCGGGCGATCGCCCGCAGCTTCTCCTTGCCGGGCTCGTGGTAGTCGGCGACCGCGTCGGCGGTGGCGATCGCGAAGGTGTCCCGGCCGTTGATCACCCGGCCGATGTTGTCGACCGAGCCCTCGGAGTTGTCCAGGGCCAGCCGCACCCCCGGCATCGCCCGCGAGACGTGGCCCTGGAGCAGCTGCCCGTACCGGTCGTAGACGCCGCGCTGCACCCCGGTGGCGAAGCGGACCTCGCCGCGCGGGTACCCGGGCGAGCGGCCCGCCGACAGCCACCAGCCGCCGAACCCGGCCACCAGCAGCACCAGCACCAGCACCGTCCGCCACAACGGGCTGCGGGCCGCGGCACGGACGGCGGCGCCGGGACGGTACGGAGTGGTGGGGGTCATGCAGGGATACTGCCAGGCGCTCCGGCCGAACGGGAGGGGAACGGGTGGTGGAAGCTCCGGGAAAAGCCCTTCGCCGCTGCCCGTACCCTGGTCTGGTGAGCGGTGAGAGCGGATTGAAGAGCTACAAGGTCGTCACGCACGGCTGTCAGATGAACGTCCACGACTCCGAGCGGCTGTCCGGCCTGCTGGAGGACGCGGGGTACGTCAAGGCCGGGCCCGAGGGCGACCCGGACCTGGTGGTGTTCAACACCTGCGCGGTGCGCGAGAACGCCGACAACAAGCTGTACGGCAACCTCGGCCAGCTCGCGCCGGTCAAGACCCGCCACAAGGGCATGCAGATCGCCGTCGGCGGCTGCCTGGCCCAGAAGGACCGCGAGACCATCGTCAAGCGCGCCCCCTGGGTCGACGTGGTCTTCGGCACCCACAACATCGGCCACCTGCCGGCGCTGCTGGAGCGGGCCGCGGTCGAGCGCAAGGCCCAGGTCGAGATCCTGGAGTCGCTGGAGACCTTCCCCTCCACCCTGCCGACCCGCCGCGAATCCGCGTACGCCGCCTGGGTCGCCATCTCGGTCGGCTGCAACAACACCTGCACCTTCTGCATCGTCCCCGCGCTGCGCGGCAAGGAGGAGGACCGCCGTCCCGGCGACGTCCTCGCCGAGATCGAGGCGCTGGTGGGCGAGGGCGTCATCGAGGTGACCCTGCTCGGCCAGAACGTCAACGCCTACGGCTCCGACCTGGGCGACCGCGAGGCCTTCTCCAAGCTGCTGCGCGCCGCCGGCCAGATCGAGGGCCTGGAGCGGATCCGCTTCACCTCGCCGCACCCGCGCGACTTCACCGACGACGTGATCGCCGCGATGGCCGAGACCCCGAACGTGATGCACCAGCTGCACATGCCGCTGCAGTCCGGCTCGGACCGCGTCCTCAAGGCGATGCGCCGCTCCTACCGGCAGGAGCGTTTCCTCGGGATCATCCGGAAGGTCCGCGAGGCGATGCCCGACGCGGCGATCTCCACCGACATCATCGTGGGCTTCCCCGGCGAGACCGAGGAGGACTTCGAGGAGACGATGCACGTCGTCCGCGAGGCCCGCTTCACCAACGCCTTCACCTTCCAGTACTCCAAGCGCCCCGGCACCCCCGCCGCGGAGATGGCGGACCAGGTGTCGAAGGAGGTCGTGCAGGCCCGCTACGACCGGCTGATCGCCCTCCAGGAGGAGATCTCCTGGGAGGAGAACAAGAAGCAGGTCGGGCGGACCCTGGAGATCCTGGTCGCCGAGGGCGAGGGCAAGAAGGACGACCAGACCCGGCGGCTCTCCGGCCGCGCCCCCGACAACCGACTGGTGCACTTCACCAAGCCGGAGGAGCCGGTGCGCCCCGGCGACACGGTGACCGTCGAGATCACCTACGCCGCCCCGCACCACCTGCTCGCCGAGGGCCCCGCGCTCGCGGTGCGCCGCACCCGGGCCGGCGACGCCTGGGAGAAGCGCCAGGCCGCGCCCGCCGCCAAGCCGGCCGGCGTGCTGCTCGGCCTGCCGAAGATCGGCGCCCCGGCGGAGCTGCCACTGGCCGCGCCGGCGGGCGGGGCCTGCTGCGGCGACTGACACCGTGCCCGGTACGGCGGCCTGACGGGAGGATCCACTCCCGCCGGGCCGCCGTCGTCGTTGGCTAGAGTGATCCGCATGCTGGTAGCCGCCGCCGTGTGCCCCTGTCCGCCGCTGCTCGTCCCCGAGGTCGCCGCCGGGGCCGCGCCCGAGCTGGACGGCCTGCGCGCGGCCTGCGACGAGGCGCTCGCGGCGCTGGTCGCGGCCGGACCGCAGCTGGTCGTGGTGGTCGGCACCGGGCCGGCGGCCGAGGTGTGGACCGAGGGCGGGGCCGGCTCCTTCCACCGCTACGGGGTGCCGCTGGTCGCCAAGCTGCCCGGCGACCGGGTCGAGGGGCCGGAGCTGGCCCCCTCGCTGACCGTCGGCGCCTGGCTGCTGGAGCGCGCCGGGGTGGTCCTGCCCACGCACGCCTGCGCGGTGCCCGCCGACGCCCCCGCCGACCGGATGCTCGGCCTCGGCCAGGGCCTGGCCGGGCTCGCCGACCGGGTCGCCCTGCTGGTGCTCGGCGACGGCAGCGCCTGCCGCTCGGTGAAGGCGCCCGGCTACCTGGACGAGCGGGCCGAGGGCTTCGACACCGCCCTGGCCGCCGCCCTGGGCACGGCCGACCTGCCCGCCCTGGCCGCACTGGACCCGGGCCTGGCCGCCGAGCTCAAGGCCGACGGCCGGGCACCCTGGCAGGTGCTGGCCGGCGCCGCGCAGGGCGCCGGCCTCACCGGGCGGCTGGGCTACCAGGACGCGCCGTACGGGGTCGGGTACTTCGTGGCGTCCTGGTCCTAGCAAGTCGGCGGGGCAGGCCTGCGGTTCAGGACCGCGGGGCCTGCGGGGGCTGCTCCTCGTCGCCGGGCTTCGGCTTGTGGGCGAAGTCGCCGACCGCGCCCTTGGCCTTGCCGGCGCCGTGCTCGATCTTGTCGCTGTACTTGCCCTTGGTCGCCTTGTCGATCGCGCCGCCGGCCTTGTCCACGGCCTTCTCGATCTGGTCGCTGTGCTTGCCGGCGAACTCGCTGGCCTTGTCCTTGAGCTCCTCGGCCTTGCCCTTGAGGTTGTCCATCAGACCCATGGCGATCTCCTTCATCCGCTGTTCCCCGCACAACGACCGGGCTCGGCAAAGCGTTCGCAAACCGGCCCAACCGGGGAAACGGCCGGAAAGTGTCCGGGAAACAGTCATATCCTCGCGCAGTCGCGGGCGGGTGGCAGCCCGGTCCGCGGGCGCCCGGCCGTTTTGCGAGACTGGAGCGGTGAGCAGCTCCCGTACCCCGCGCGTCATCTCGATCGTCGGCGCGACCGCCGCCGGCAAGTCCGACCTGGCCGTCGCCATCGCCCGCAGTCTCGACGGCGAGGTGATCAACACCGACTCGATGCAGCTGTACCGGGGCATGGACATCGGCACCGCCAAGCTCACGATGGAGGAGCGCGGGGGAGTGCCGCACCACCTGATGGACGTCTGGGACGTCACCGAGGCCGCCAGCGTCGCCGAGTACCAGCGGCTGGCCCGGGCCGAGATCGACCGGCTGCTCGCCGCCGGCCGCACGCCCGTCCTGGTCGGCGGCTCCGGGCTGTACGTCCGGGCGGCGATCGACGAGATGGAGTTCCCGGGCACCGACGCGGCGGTGCGGGCCCGGCTGGAGGCCGAGCTGGAGCAGGCCGGCCCGTACGCGCTGCACCGGCGGCTGGCCGAGCTGGACCCGGCGGCCGCCGAGGCGATCCTCACCGGCAACGGGCGGCGGATCGTCCGCGCCCTGGAGGTCATCGAGATCACCGGGCAGCCGTTCACCGCCAACCTGCCGAGCAACACCGCCGTCTACGAGGCGGTGCAGATCGGCGTCGCCGTGCCGCGCCCCGAGCTGGACGAGCGGATCGCGCTGCGGGTCGACCGGATGTGGGAGGCCGGACTGCTGGACGAGGTGCGGGAGCTGGAGAAGGTCGGACTGCGGGAGGGCAGGACCGCCTCCCGGGCGCTCGGCTACCAGCAGGTGCTCGACCACTTCGCCGGCGGGTGCACCGAGGACGAGGCCCGGGCCGAGACCGTCCGGGCCACCAAGCGCTTCGCCCGCCGCCAGGAGTCCTGGTTCCGCCGCGACGACCGGATCCACTGGCTCTCCCGGCCGGCCGGCACCGACCCCGTCGAGCTGCTGGAACACTCCCTGGAACTGATCGACCGTCAGGGAGTTCCGGCCGCGTAGGAAGGGTTTCCGGCCAATCCGGCGGTGCACCTGCGCGCGCAGGCGACCGTGCAGGACGAACCGGCGGTCACGGGCCGATCACGTGATGGCCACGGATCACCCGTCGACCCCGGTCAGGCCCGGAACGCCCCTCTGGACATGCCATCATCGATGCCGTAGGGGTCGACCGAACGGGCCGGCCGTGCCCGGCCGCGAGTCCGCTCGTGTCGAACTGTCAGGGGAGGCCGTGTGTCGACGGGTACCGGCCCCGAATCCGGCCAGGGCGGGAGCGTCACCGTACCGGCCGAGGAGTTCGACGAGTCGACGATGGGCGACCTGCCCGTGCTGACCGGCCTGGAGGCGCCGACCTCCTACGCGGCCGCGGTGCCCGCCCTGGACACCCGCACCCCGCCCGGCGGCGCGGTGCACGAACGGGAGATCCGTCCGCTGCGCCGGCTGCGCTGGTGGCAGACGCTGCCGATCGCCCTGCTGGGCACCCTCGGCTCGCTGATGTTCGCCTTCCCGCTCGCCTTCGGCTCGGCCGGGGCGCGCGCCACCATGGTCGGGATGCTCGGGCTGCTGTTCACCGCCGCCTCGATGGGCTGGGGCGCGATGGCCGCCCGGCACGCCGGCTACACGTGGCCGGGGCTGCCGCGCCGGGGCTCCGGGCAGCGGGCCGGCTGGAAGGCGATCGCGGTCTACACCCTGATCGCGCTGGCCGCCTGCGCGCTCGCGGTCTGGCGGGTCGCCTACCTGCGCTGAGCGCCTCCCGGCGGCTCAGTACCATCGGAGGGGTGAGCGCATCCTCCCCCCAGCAGGTCGGCATCCCCTTCTTCAAGGGCCACGGCACCCAGAACGACTTCGTCATCGTCCCGGACCCGGACGGCGCGCTGGAGATCGGTCCCGAGACCGTCGCCGCGCTGTGCGACCGGCGGGCCGGCATCGGCGGGGACGGGCTGCTGCGCGTGGTGCGCGCCGCCGCCGACCCGGCCGCCGCGGCGATGGCCGACCGGGCCGAGTGGTTCATGGACTACCGCAACTCGGACGGCAGCGTCGCCGAGATGTGCGGCAACGGCCTGCGGGTCTTCGCCCGCTTCCTGGTCGAGGCCGGACTGGCCGAGCCGGGCGCACTGGCCGTCGCCACCCGCTCCGGGGTGCTCACCGCGAAGGTCGCCGGGGCCGCCGCGGACGGCACGCCCGGCGACGTCACCATCGACATGGGCCGGGCCCGGCTGCCCGGGCCGGACGGCATCGAGGTCGCGGTCGGCGAGCGGCGCTGGCCGGCCCTGAACGTCAACATGGGCAACCCGCACGCGGTGGCCTTCGTGGAGAGCCTGGAGCACGCCGGGGACCTGTACACCGCGCCGCTCACCAGCCCGGCGGACGCCTACCCGGAGGGCGTCAACGTCGAGTTCGTGGTGGACCGCGGGCCGCGGCACGTCGCGATGCGGGTGCACGAGCGCGGCTCGGGCGAGACCCGCTCCTGCGGCACCGGCGCGTGCGCGGTGGCGGTGGCGGCCATCCGCCGGGACGGCGCCGACCCGGTGGTCACCGGCGAGGCGGTCTCGTACACCGTGGACGTGCTGGGCGGCCGGCTGGTCATCACCGAGCACCCGGACGGCCGGGTGGAGATGGCCGGGCCGGCGGTGATCGTGGCCGAGGGCCGGCTGGACGGGAGCTGGTGGGAGTCGGTCCGTTAGGGCCCGTCTCCGGTGGGGCTCGTCCTCGAACCCGCGTCCGCGGGGCGGCAGGCCCGGGGGCCGGCAGCCCGGTTTGCCCAATTCGTTCGGTGATGAATCCCCCCGATCGGGTGATACCGGTCGCGGACGGGAATCAGGGCGTCGCGGAACGTGCTCTGCTCGGTAGCATGGACCACCGGGTCGATCACCCCATGGGGAGGGGTGTCGAGATCACCCCCTCGGACGGGGCGGCGCCCGGCGACCGTTGCCGGAGGTGCCGATGACCATCGAAGCCGGGCAGCCCCTGGGGCAGCCGACGACCGTACGGCAGGGAGGGGCCAGGCGGCCCCTCGGGGAGCTCGGCCTGGCCGCCCTCGGCCGGGCCGGGCGGGCCGCCCTGCTCGCCACCGGCCGGCCGCCCGTGCCGGACGCCCTGGAACCGCTCGTCCGGGTCCACCGCCGGCACCATCCGCAGGCCGACCTCGGCCTGCTCGCCCGGGCCTACCGGCTCGCCGAGGCCAGCCACCGCGGCCAGAAGCGCAAGAGCGGCGAGCCGTACATCACCCACCCGCTGGCCGTCACCATGATCCTGGCCCAACTCGGCGCCGGGACGACGACCCTGGTCGCCTCGCTGCTCCACGACACCGTCGAGGACACCGAGTTGACGCTGGACCAGGTGGGCGCCGGGTTCGGGCCCGAAGTCGCCTACCTGGTCGACGGGGTGACGAAGCTGGAGAAGGTCGACTTCGGGGCCGCCGCCGAGGCCGAGACCTTCCGCAAGATGCTGGTCGCCACCGGGGACGACGTCCGGGTGATGGTGATCAAGCTCGCCGACCGGCTGCACAACATGCGCACCATCCGGCACATGAAGCCGGCCAGCCAGGTGCGGATCGCCAAGGTCACCCGGGACGTGCTGATCCCGCTGGCCGAGCGGCTCGGCATCCAGGTGCTCAAGGCGGAGCTGGAGGACATCGTCTTCGCCACCCTGCACCCCGAGGAGCACGCCCGCACCCGCGCCCTGATGACCGGTCACGAGGCCGAGCCGGACACCCTGCTGGAGCCCTTCGCCCGGCAGCTGGCCCGCCAGCTGGCCGAGGGCGGGGTGGCCGCCGAGGTGACCGTCCGGCCCCGGCACTGCGTCTCGCTGCACCGGGTGCTGCTCCGGCGGGCCGCCGTGCCCGGGCCGGACGGCCGGCCGCAGGGGCCGCGGCCGGCCGACTTCGGGCGGCTGCTGGTGGTGGTCGAGGAGAACGCCGACTGCTACGCCGTGCTCGGCGAGCTGCACACCTGCTGGACGCCGCTGCCCGGGGAGTTCAAGGACTTCGTGGCCGCGCCCAAGTTCAACCTCTACCAGTCCCTGCACACCGCCGTGGCGCTGAGCGGCGGCGCGGTGGTCGAGGTGCTGGTCCGCACCCGGCGGATGCACGAGGTGGCCGAGACCGGGGTGGTCGCGCTCGGGGACCCGTCCCCGGCCGGCGCCGTCCAGGACGCCGACGAGCTGGACCGCACCGACCCGGCCCGCCCGGGCTGGCTCAGCCGGCTGCTGGAGTGGCAGCAGGAGACGCCCGACCCGGACGCCTTCTGGTCCGCGCTCACCGCCGACCTGGCCGGCGACCGCGAGATCACCGTGGTGACGGAGAGTGGCGAAACGCTTCAGCTGCGGGCCGGCGCCACCTGCGTGGACGCGGCCTACCTGCTCGGCGAGGAGACCGGCCACCGATGTATCGGCGCACGGGTCAACGGGCGGCTCACCGCGCTGTCCACCGTGCTGGAGGACGGCGACCAGATCGCGGTGCTCACCGAGACCCTCCCGGCCGGCGGCGGACCGCCCTCCGGCCCCGCCCCCGAGTGGCTGGCGCACGCCCGCACCCCCGCCGCCCGGCTGGCCATCGAGCGCTGGCTGGCCGATCCCCCGGCCCGGCAGCCGGCGGTCCGCACCGGCCCGGCCGGCGGCCAGCCCGTCCCGCCCGGGCGCCCGGCCGCCGAGCGGCGGGCGGCCCCGGTCGCGGTGGCCGGCCGGCCAGGGGCGTCGGTCCGGCTGGCCCGCTGCTGCACCCCGGTGCCGCCGGACGAGGTGGCCGGCTACCCGATCCGCGGCGGCGCGGTCGCGGTGCACCGCACCGGCTGCCCGGCGGGGGAGCGGATGCGCGCGGACGGGCGGGCCGAGCTGGAGGTCCGCTGGCGGTCGGAGGGCGCGCCGGCCGCCGGGCACCGGGCCACCCTGCGGGCCGAGGCGCTGAACCGGCCCCGGCTGCTCGCCGACCTCACCGCGGCGATCTCCGGCGCGGGCGTCGGCATCGTCTCGGCCGAGGTCGAGCCGCCGCAGGAGTCCCGGGTCCGGCACACCTACACCGTCGAACTGCCCGAGCCGGCCGCGCTGCCCGGGCTGATGCGGGCGATGCTCAAGGTCTCCGGGGTGTACGACGTGAGCCGGCCGCAGGCCCCGGAGGGTTCGTAGGGGCCGCCGTCCCGGGGAAAATGGGGATGACCGGCCCGCGCCGGGCGTGCGACCATCATGGGGAATTCACGGCCGGTCCACGGCGTTCTCCGGGCACAGGAGCCCGGGGGCACCCGGGGACCTGAGGGGTAGCTCACCCCGCCCGGACGGTAGCCGGGGCGGCAGCTGGGCAGACTCCGTACGGGACCGCCACCGCGGTCCCCGAAGGCCACCCGTACCAGCCAGCCAAAGGACAGAATGACCTCCACGTTCGACACCCGCGACCACGCCGACGCTCCGCGCCGCCTCGACGGTCTGCGGGCGGAAGCCCTCATGGACGAGGACCTCGCGGCCATCGACGAGGACCGCGGCCACCACTACGACGGCGACCAGTACGACCGCAGCGAGCGAGCCGCCCTGCGCCGGGTCGCCGGCCTCTCCACCGAACTCGAAGACGTCACCGAGGTCGAGTACCGCCAGCTCCGCCTGGAGCGCGTGGTGCTCGTCGGCGTCTGGACGGACGGCACGCTGGAGGAGGCGGAGAACTCGATGGCCGAGCTCGCCGCGCTCGCCGAGACGGCCGGCTCCCAGGTGCTGGACGGCGTCATCCAGCGCCGTGACAAGCCCGACGCGGCCACCTACATCGGCTCCGGCAAGGCGAAGGAGCTGCGCGACATCGTCGCCGCCACCGGCGCCGACACCGTGGTCTGCGACGGTGAGCTCACCCCGGGCCAGCTGATCCACCTGGAGGACGTGGTCAAGGTCAAGGTCGTCGACCGGACGGCCCTGATCCTGGACATCTTCGCCCAGCACGCCAAGTCCCGGGAGGGCAAGGCGCAGGTCTCGCTCGCGCAGATGCAGTACATGCTGCCGCGGCTGCGCGGCTGGGGTCAGTCGCTGTCCCGGCAGATGGGTGGCGGTGGCTCCGGCTCCTCGGGCGGCGGCATGGCCACCCGCGGTCCCGGTGAGACCAAGATCGAGACCGACCGGCGCCGGATCCGCGAGAAGATGGCGAAGCTCCGCAAGGAGATCGCCGACATGAAGAAGGGCCGCGACACCAAGCGCCAGGAGCGCAGGCGCCACCAGGTGCCGTCCGTGGCCATCGCCGGGTACACCAACGCCGGCAAGTCCTCCCTGCTCAACCGGCTCACCGGCGCCGGCGTCCTGGTGGAGAACTCGCTGTTCGCCACCCTGGACCCGACGGTGCGCCGGGCCGAGACCCCGACCGGGCGGCTCTACACCCTGGCCGACACCGTCGGCTTCGTCCGGCACCTGCCGCACCACCTGGTCGAGGCCTTCCGCTCGACCATGGAGGAGGTCGCCGACGCGGACCTCATCCTGCACGTCGTGGACGGCTCGCACCCCGAGCCGGAGACGCAGCTGGCCGCCGTCCGCGAGGTCATCGTCTCGGTCGACGCGCAGAACGTGCCGGAGGTCGTGGTGATCAACAAGGCGGACGCCGCCGATCCGCACGTGCTCCAGCGCCTGCTGCGCCGCGAGCCGCACGCCATCGTGGTGTCGGCCCGCAGCGGCGCCGGCATCGAGGAGCTGCTGCGGCTGATCGACGACGAGCTGCCGCGTCCGGCGGTCGAGGTGCGGGCCCTGGTGCCCTACACCCAGGGCGCGCTGGTCTCCCGGGTGCACGCCGAGGGCGAGCTGCTCTCCACCGAGCACACCGGCGAGGGCACCCTGCTGCACGCCAAGGTGCCGGCCGAGCTGGCCGCCGAGCTGGAGTACTTCGCGGTGGCCCTGCAGGGCTGAGCCCGAAGCGCACGCAGGGGCCCCGGGACGGATCGCCGTCCCGGGGCCCCTCCGTGTCTCCGGCGGTGCTACCGGACGTTCTTAGCGAAGTAGTCGAAGGCCTGCTTCGCCTGGTCCTGGAGGGAGGGGCCGGCCTGGTAGCCGGCCGGGTTGCGGTTGCCGACCGCGCCGACGCTGACCAGGTTGGGCTTGCCGTCCCGGATGACGAACCAGCCGCCGCCGGCGGCGCCCGCCGTCATGGTGCAGCCGATCACGTACATCGGCGGGCGGTCCCGGTCGAAGGAGAGCAGCCCGGGGGCGAGCGGGGAGTCGCAGTGCTCGAGGTCCAGGCCGTCGAACGGCCGCTCGGCCGGGTAGCCGTAGGCGGCGGTCCCGGTGATCTGGTCGCGCGGGGCGTTGAACCAGATCGGCACCGAGCCGCCGACCGTCTCCTCCAGGGACCTCCCGGAGCCGTCCTCGCCGCGCACCCGCAGGACGCCGTAGTCGTACTGGTGGTGGGCGCCGACGCCGCTCTCCTGGAGCCAGGTCGGCGAGACCAGCGCGCGCACCGCCGTCCACCGGCCGTACGGGGCGACCAGCCGGTCGGCGTTCGCCTTGCCGTGGACCGCCTGGCCGTCCCGGTTGAAGCCGGGCACGAAGACCGGGTTCTTCAGCCAGCCGCCGCCCTTGCCGTCGTGCAGGCAGTGCGCGGCGGTGTAGACGAGGTTGCTGCGGCCCGGGTTGACCGGGTCGGAGACCACGGTGGCTGAGCAGGACACGTCGCCCTGCGACGTGGTCGCGAAGAGCCGGCCGACCACCGAGCCGACCGGTCCGTACGGGTGCGGCTGCGGCCTGGCCGGGACGGCGGCGGGCGGGGCGTCCCGCTCGACGCCGGCCGCCGCGGGGGCGGTCAGCGAGTACTCCGGGGTGGGCCGGGGCCTGGCGGCGTCCATCCGGGCCGCCGTCCAGGCGCCGGGCGCCGCGTCGTTGGCGAAGGCGCTCTCGGCGACGTAGCGGGCCCAGTCGTCCACCTTCCAGCCGCTCAGGTCGCCCGGGCTGGTGGGCGACGACCTGGGCAGGGCGAGGGGCGCGGTGGCGGGCCGGGCGGGGCCGTCCGGGCCGCACCCGGCCGCGCCCAGCGCGAGCGCGGCGAGCAGCGCGGCGCCGCCCGTCGCGGCCCGGCGCCGCCGGCTGGTGGTTCTCGGCATGCTGGCTCGTCCCCCCGTGCTGTGCTGGTGGTTCCCTACCGCCCCCCGTCGGCGGCGGCTACTTCTTGGAGATCCAGTCCAGCGCCTGCCGGGCGACCGCCTCCAGGTACGGGCCGCTCAGCGAGGTGTGCTCCTGGGTGCCGATCGAGGTGTTGCTGACCAGCGCGGTCCGGCCGTCCGGCATGGTGGCGAACCAGCCGCCGCCGCTGGCGCCCTGGGTCATGGTGCAGCCGATGGTCAGCATGGTCGGGCGCTTGGCGTCGAAGGAGAGCCGGGTGGGCTTGCCGCCGTCGCACTTGTACAGCTCCTGGCCGTCGAACGGCTTGGCGAGGGGGTAGCCGACGGCCGAGACCTTGAGCTGGTCGCGCGGCGCGTCGAACCAGACCGGGACGGCCGAACCGACCGTCTCCTCCAGGGACTTGCCGGTGTCGTTCTGGTTGTGCACGCGCATCACCGCGAAGTCGTACTGGTTGGCGGCGTCGCCGGTGCCGCCGCCCTCGACCATCCACTGCGGCGAGGTGGTGACCTGGTCGGCCCACCAGGTGCCGAGCGGGGCCAGCTCGGACAGCGGGGCCCGCTTGCCGCCGCTGGAGGCGCCGGAGTTGTTGTAGGCGGGCACGAAGACCAGGTCCTTGTAGAAGTTCCCGCCCTTGCCCTCGTGCACGCAGTGCCCGGCCGTCCAGACCAGGTTGCTCTTGCCCGGGTGCTGGGGGTCGGCGATCACCGTCGCCGAGCAGTTGCCGCGGCCGCCCTGGGCGGAGAAGAACACCTTGCCGGAGGGCTGCTTCAGGTACGGGCGGGGCACCGTCACGGCCTTGACCGCCGCGGGGTCGGGGTCGGTCACGCCGTCGTCGGTGGCCGGCTTGGGCGTGGCGGGGGCGGGCTTGGCGGTGGGCGGGGCCGGGTCGGCGGGCTTGGAGTCACCCATCTTGTCCGGGTCCCAGAAGTCCTTCACCACCGGGTTGTTGAAGACGTGCTTGGACGCCCACTTGTCCCAGTCCTCGTACTTCCACTTCTTCAGGTCGTCCCAGCTCCTGGGCAGTCCCTCCAGCAGGCTGGTCGGCAGCCCGGACGGGAGCGGGATCCCGCCGATCACGCCGCCCGAACCCGCGGCCTGGGTCGACTCGGTGGAGGGCGGCGGTGCGGGGCTCGTCCCGCCGCCCGCCGGGCCGTCCGGCCCGCAGGCGGTCACGGCGAGCAGGGTGCCCGCGGCCAGGGCGGCGGCCAGGGCTGACCGGTGGATCGTGGGCATCTGTGCGCTTCCCCCTGTGCTCGGTCGGTCGGTGCCGGTCGGTGCCGGGCCGCCCGGTGGTGTCACGGCCGGCGGTCGTGCACCGCGGTGGTGCGTGTCCGGCCGGTTCGCGGTGCGGCGGTTCGCCGCCATGGAGTCTTCCATCGCGGACGAGGACGGCGCTGCCCGCCCCCCGGGTTGCGGTGCGGGCCGGAGGTCACCGATCCGTGATCCGGGCCCGCCCGGTCCGCCGACGCAGCAGGGCATCGGGCCCCGTTGGTGGACAATCCCCGATCTTCACCCTGACGAGTGAGCCGTCCTTGTGATCACCCGTCAGGGATAGGTAACCCTTACCTGACGCGACGGTGCGAGCGCCCGCCGACCCCTCCACCACAGTGCGCGTCCGCACCCCCACGCGCCCCAAGGAGCAGCCTTGAGCACCGCCGCCCTCACCGTCGCCCCGCCCGTACCGTCGCCCACCGTGGAGCGGGCCCACGGGCACGACCTCCTGCTGCACCCCGACCCGGCCGTCGCCGCCGAACAGGCCGGACTGGAGGCCCTGCTGCGCTGCTGGACCCGGGAGACCGGAGCCCGGCCCGGTCCGGACGGCCGGCTGCGGATCGCCGTCCTCGGCGGGGCCGCCCGGCTCACCGCCCCGGTCCGCTACTGGTCGCCCGGCGGCTGGCACCGCTTCGGACCCGCCACCCTCGCGGTCGGGGAGACCGGCCCGGCCGGGGACGTCCGCGAGGCCCCCGTCGACGCCGTCACCGCCGCCGCGCTGCTCGCCGCCGCGGCCGCCGAACGGCCCGACCCCGGGCAGGTCGCCGACCTGGCCGCCAGGGTCGGCGACTCGGTGGTGCGCACCGCCGAGATCCTCGCCCACCGCCGCACCGCCGCCGTGCCCGGCGGGCCGGAGCGCTCGCACTTCCTCGCCGCCGAGCAGTCCCTGCTGCTCGGCCACCCGCTGCACCCCACGCCGAAGAGCCGCGACGGCCTCGGCCCGGCCCAGAGCGCCGCCTACTCGCCCGAACTGCACGGCTCCTTCCAACTGCACTGGTACGCCGTCGACCGCGAACTGCTCGCGGCCGGCTCCGCCGTCGCCGAGAGCGCCGAACGGCTCACCGCCGGACTGCTCGACGGCGCCGTGCCGCTGCCGCCCGGCACCGCCGCCGTCCCGCTGCACCCCTGGCAGGCCCGCGAACTCGCCCACCGCCCGGCCGTCGCCGCCCTGCTCGCCGACGGGCTGCTGCACGACCTCGGCCCGGCCGGCGACCCCTGGTACCCCACCTCCTCGGTGCGCACCGTCTACCGGCCCGGCACCCCGTGGATGCTCAAGCTCTCGCTCGGCCTGCGGATCACCAACTCCCGCCGGGAGAACCTGCGCAAGGAACTGCACCGCGGCCTGGAGATGCACCGGCTGCTGGAGAGCGGGCTGGCCGCCGAGTGGCGGGCCGCCCACCCCGGCTTCGACATCGTCCGCGACCCGGCCTGGATCGGCGTCGACCACCCCGCCCTCGGCGACCCGGGCGGCCTGGACACCGTGCTGCGCGCCCAGCCCTTCGCGCCCACCGACCGGGCGCTGTGCGTCGCCGGCCTGGTCGCCGAACAGCCGCTCGGCATCGGCGACACCGTGCCCTCCCGGCTCGGCGACACCCTGCGGGCCCTGGCCGTCCGCTGCGCCCGCCCGCTGCCGACGGTGGCCGCCGAATGGTTCCTGCGCTACCTGGACGCGGTCGTGCTGCCGATCCTCTGGCTGGACGGCCGGGGCGGCATCGCCCTGGAGGCGCACCAGCAGAACAGCCTCGTCCTGCTGGACGCCGAGGGCTGGCCCTGCGGCGGCCGCTACCGCGACAACCAGGGCTACTACTACCGGGAGAGCGCCGCCGCGCGGCTCGCCGCCCGGCTGCCCGGACTCGGCGCGGACAGCGACACCTTCCTGCCGGACGACGTGATCGACCACCACTTCGCCTACTACCTCGGCATCAACCACGTGCTCGGCCTGATCGGCGCCCTCGGCTCCCAGCGGCTCGCCGACGAGACGGTGCTGCTGGCCGCGCTGCGCCGGTTCCTGGCCGGCCCGCGGGCCGCCGCCACCGGCTCGGCGCTGCCCGCGCTGCTGCTGGACGCGCCCGCGCTGCCCTGCAAGGCCAACCTGCTCACCCGGGTCAACGGCATGGACGAACTGGTCGGCCCGGTCGCCAGCCAGTCCGTGTACGTGGACATCCCCAACCCGGTGGCGGGTGCCTGATGGCGGACGACGGGTGCCGGGTGCCGGACGGCCTGGCCGGGTGGGGCGCCGTCCCCACCCCGGCCGGCGAGTTCCGGCTCGGCCCGGTCCGGCTGCCCGCCGACCTGGCGCTGCTCGCCGGGTGGATGAACGACCCGGAGGTCGACGCCTTCTGGGAGCTCGCCGGGCCGCCGGAGGTCACCGAACGGCACGTCCGGGCCCAACTGGACGGCGACGGCCGCAGCCTCCCGTGCCTCGGCCTGCTCGACGGTGAGCCGATGAGCTACTGGGAGGTCTACCGCGCCGACCTCGACCCGCTCGCCGCGCACTACCCGGCCCGGCCGTTCGACACCGGCGTGCACCTGCTGCTCGGCCCCGCCGCCAGCCGCGGCCGCGGCCTGGGCGCCGTCCTGCTGGCCGCCCTCGCAGAATTGATTCTCCGCCGGAATCCGCGCTGCGAACGGGTGGTGGCCGAGCCGGACGTCCGCAACCGGCGGTCCGTCCGGGCCTTCGAACGGGCCGGATTCCGGGCCGCCGCCGAACTCGACCTGCCCGACAAGCGCGCCGCCCTGATGGTCCGCGACCGGGCCGACGGGCCCGCCGCGCAGGCCCAACTCCCCGCCTAGGACGACCCTGTGGACACCTCGACACCCCCTCCGTACGACCTGCTCGGCGTCGGCATCGGCCCGTTCAACCTCTCGCTCGCCGCACTCGCCGAACCCGTCCCCGGCCTGCGCACGCTCTTCTGCGACCAGCGCCCGGAGTTCCGCTGGCACCCCGGGATGCTGGTCGACGGGGCCCGGATGCAGGTGCCGTTCCTCGCCGACCTGGTCTCCCTCGTCGACCCGACCAGCCCGTGGTCCTTCCTCAACTACCTGCGCGACCAGGACCGGCTGTTCCCGTTCTACTTCGCCGAGCGTTTCCAGCTGCCGCGCCGCGAGTACGACCACTACTGCCGCTGGGCCGCCGAGCGGCTGGCCAACTGCCGCTTCGGCACCGAGGTCACCGCCCTGCACTGGGAGGCGCCCTGGTACCGCGCCGAACTGACCGACACCGCGACCGGCCGGCGCTCCGAGGCCAGGGCCCGCAACCTCGCCCTCGGCGTCGGCACCCGGCCGGTGCTGCCCGAGGCCTTCGCCGCGCTGGCCGGCCACCCGCGGGCCTTCCACTCCGCCGAGTACCTGGACCGCCGCGCCGACCTGGCCGGCGCCCGCGACATCACCGTGGTCGGCAGCGGGCAGTCCGGCGCCGAGGTCTTCCTCGACCTGCTCCGGCGCCACGAGGGCGACGACGTCCGGCTGCGCTGGCTCACCCGGACCAGGGCGCTCGCCCCCATGGAGTACTCCAAGCTCGGCCTGGAGCACTTCACCCCCGACTACACCCGCTACTTCCACGGCCTGCCCGCGGCCGTCCGGGACGCGCTGGTCACCGCCCAGTGGCAGCTGCACAAGGCCGCCAGCGCCGAGACCCTCGCCGAGATCCACGACCACCTCTACGAGCGCACCATCGGCCGCCCGATCGACGCCGCCCCGGTCGAGATCACCCCCGGCACCGCCGTCGACGCCGCCCGCCCCGGCCCCTGCGGCGGCCTCGAACTGCACTGCCGGCACACCGACTCCGGCGCCGAACACCTGCTGCGCACCGACGCCGTGGTGCTCGCCACCGGCTACCGGGCGGCCCGCCCGGCCGCGCTCGAACCGCTCGCCGAACTGATCGACTGGGACGAGGCCGGGCGCTACCGGGTCGACCAGGACCACCGGGTCGCCACCCGGCCCGGACTCACCGGCGGGCTGTACGTCCAGAACGCCGAACTGCACACCCACGGCGTCGGCACCCCCGACCTCGGACTCGGCGCCCACCGGGCCGCCGTGATCCTCAACGCCGTCACCGGGCGCACCGTCCACCGGCTGCCCGGCCGCACCGCCTGGACCGGCTTCGCGCCGCCCGGCCCCGCCGGGCCCGCCGACCAGCCCACCTCCGCCGGTCCCGTAGAACAGCCCACCTCCGCCGGTCCCGTAGAACAGCCCACCCCCGCCGGTCCCGTAGAACAGCCCACCCCCGCCGTCCCCCGCCCCCAGGAGTTGACCCGTGCCGCAACCGTCGGCCGCTGAACCGCCGCTCCACCTGCCCCCGCACCTCACCGCCGGGCACTGGCAGCGGGCCGGCCGCGCCCTGCTGGCCAAGATGCTGGGCGAGTTCGCCTACGAGGAACTGCTCCGACCCGTCCCCGGCGACGAGCCCGGCGAGTACCGGCTGGAGCTGCCCGAGGCCGAGTACCGCTTCACCGCCCGGCGCGGCTCCTACGACAGCTGGCAGGTCGACCCGGAGTCCGTCCGCTGCTCCCGCCCGGACGGCCTGGACCCGCTGCGCTTCCTCCCGTACGCCCGGCAGACCCTCGGCCTGCGCGGCGAGACCACCGGCCACCTGATCCGCGAGCTCTCCGCCACCCTCACCGCCGACGCCCGCCAGCTCGCCACCGCGCTGACCGCCGCCGAACTCGCCGACCTCGACCACGCCGCGCTGGAGGGCCGGCAGACCGGCCACCCCTGGATCGTCCCCAACAAGGGCCGGATCGGCTTCTCCGCCGCCGACGCCGCCCGCTGGGCCCCGGAGGCCCGCAGCCCGCGCCCGCTGCCGTGGATCGCCGTGCACCGCCGGCTCGCCGAGTACCGCGGCGTGCCCGGCCTGGAGCGGCCCGAGCAGCTGTACGCCCGCGAGCTCGACGACGTGGACGCGCTGCGCGCCGCGCTCGGCCCGGACGCCGAGGACTACCTGCTGCTGCCCGTCCACCCCTGGCAGTGGGACGAGACGGTCCTGCCGCTGTTCGCGCCCTGGATCGCCTCCGGCGAGATCGTCCCGCTGCCCTCGGACGGCGACCCACGGCTGCCCCAGCAGTCCATCCGCTCCTTCTTCAACACCGCCCACCCCGAGCGCTGCACCGTCAAGCTGCCGCTGTCCATCCTCAACACCCTGGTCTGGCGCGGCCTGCCGGTCGAGCGCACGCTGGCCGCGCCCGCCGTCACCGCCTGGCTGCTCGGACTGCGCGACGCCGACCCGTACCTGCGCGACGAGTGCCGGGTGATCCTGCTCGGCGAGATCGCCTCCGTCACCGTCGACCACCCGCTCTACCGCGAGCTGCCCGAGGCGCCGTACCAGTACAAGGAACTGCTCGGCGCGATCTGGCGCCAGCCGCTCGGCCCCTTCCTGGACGGCGGCGAGCGAGCCCGCACCCTGGCCTCGCTGCTGCAGACCGGCTCCGACGGGCGGGCGCTCGCCGCCGAGCTGATCGACCGCTCCGGCCTGCTCCCCGGCGACTGGACCGCCCGGCTGTTCGCCGCGATGATGCCGCCGCTGCTGCACTTCCTCTACCGCTACGGGCTGGTCTTCTCCCCGCACGGCGAGAACGCCATCGTGGTCTTCGACCCCACCGACGCGCCGGTCCGGCTCGCGGTCAAGGACTTCGTGGACGACGTCAACCTCAGCGCCCAGGACCTGCCCGAACTGCGCGGCCTGCCCGACGAGGTGGCCGAGGTGCTGCTGCGGGAGAGCCCGCAGGGGCTCTGCCAGTTCATCCACTCCGGGCTGTTCATCGGCGTCTTCCGCTTCCTCGCCCCGCTGCTGGAGGCGCAGACCGGACTGCCCGAGACCGAGTTCTGGGCCCTGCTGCGCGCCGAGGTGCTGCGCTACCAGGACCGCTTCCCCGAGCTGCGCGAGCGCTTCGAGCTGTTCGACCTGTTCCGCCCCCGGATCGACCGGCTCTGCCTCAACCGCAACCGGCTGCTGATGGACGGCTACCAGGACCGCCCGCACCGCCCGCACGCCGCCCGGTACGGGACCGTGCCGAACGCGCTGGTCGCCGTGGACGTGCGGATGCCCGGGCAACGGGACCGGATTGTCACCCCCGCCCCGTAGGCTGGGAGGGTCATGACGAACGACTCCGAATCCCACGACTCCGAATCCCAGCGGGCGGCAGTCCTCGGCGACGAGGCCGAGGAAGCCGTCGCCGTCCCGCGCTCGCGGATCCCCGAACTGCTGCACGCCGCGGTGGCGGCCGTCGGCGGTGTGGAGCGCCCCGGCCAGGTCCGGATGGCCGAGGCCGTCGCCGACGCCGTCGACCACGCCGAGCACCTGCTCGTCCAGGCCGGCACCGGCACCGGGAAGTCCCTGGCCTACCTGGTGCCCGCGCTCGCCCACGGCGACCGGGTGGTGGTCGCCACCGCCACCCTGGCACTGCAACGCCAGCTGGTGGAGCGGGACTTGCCGCGCACCGTCGAGGCGATGCACCCGGTGCTGCGCCGCCGCCCGCTGTTCGCGATGCTCAAGGGCCGCTCCAACTACCTCTGCCTGCACCGGGCCAACGAAGGCACCCCGAGCGACGAGGGCGAGGGCCTGTTCGACCCGGTGGACGCGCTCGGCGGGCCCACCGGGAAGCTCGGGAAGGACGTGCTGCGGCTGCGCGACTGGGCCGACGAGACCGACACCGGGGACCGCGACGACCTCAGCCCCGGCGTCTCCGACAAGGCCTGGGCCCAGCTCTCGGTCACCTCCAAGGAGTGCCTGGGCGCCACCCGCTGCCCGTACGGCCAGGAGTGCTTCGCGGAGAAGGCGCGGGAGCGGGCCAAGCTGGCGGACGTCGTGGTCACCAACCACGCGATGCTCGCGATCGACGCGATCGAGGGCGCGCCGGTGCTGCCCGAGCACGGGCTGCTGATCGTGGACGAGGCGCACGAGCTGGTCAACCGGGTCACCGGCGCGGCCACCGCCGAGCTGACCGTCGGCGCCGTCAACCGGGCGGTGAAGCGGGCCGCGCGGCTGGCCAACGAGAAGGCGGTGGACGCGCTCCAGGCCGCCGCCGAGAACTACCACGGCCTGATGGAGACCGCCCAGCCCGGCCGGGTCGAGGAGCTGCCCGAGTACCTCGCGTACGCGGTCACCGCGATCCGGGACGCCTCCCGCCAGGTGATCACCTCGCTCGGCGAGACCAGGGACAAGGGGCTCAGCGACGAGGACGCCGTCCGCAAGCAGGCGATGGCCTCGGCCGAGGCGCTGCACGAGACGGCCGAGCGGCTGCTGGAGGACTCCGAGTACGACGTGGTCTGGATCGAGCGCAGCGACCGCTACGGGCTGGGCACCGCCTCGCTGCGGGTCGCCCCGCTGAGCGTCTCCGGGCTGCTGCGCGAGGGGCTGTACAAGGAGCGCTCGGTCGTCCTCACCTCGGCCACGCTCAAGCTCGGCGGGGACTTCAACGGCGTCGCCGCCTCGGTCGGCCTGCCCTCCGAGACGCGGCTGCCGGACGTCCGCACCGCCGGGGACAACCCGGACGCCGAGGCGGGCTTCGGCGAGGACGCGGTGCCACACTGGCGCGGGATCGACGTCGGCTCGCCGTTCAAGTACCCCAAGCAGGGCATCCTGTACGTCGCCAAGCACCTGGCCGACCCCGGGCGCGATCCCGAACGGCCCGACATGCTGGACGAGTTGGCCGAGCTGATCGGCGCGGCCGGCGGGCGCACGCTGGGCCTGTTCTCCTCGATGCGCGGCGCCCAGACGGCCGCCGAGGCGATGCGCGAGCGGCTGGACCACCGCGTCCTGCTCCAGGGCGAGGACACCCTCGGCGAGCTGATCCGGGAGTTCGCCTCGGACGCGACGACCTGCCTGTTCGGCACGCTCTCGCTCTGGCAGGGCGTGGACGTGCCCGGCTCGGCCTGCCAGCTGGTCGTGATGGACCGGATCCCGTTCCCCCGGCCGGACGACCCGCTGATGAGCGCCCGCCAGAAGGACGTCGAACAGCGCGGCGGGAACGGCTTCATGGCCGTCGCGGCGACGCACGCGGCGCTGCTGATGGCGCAGGGCGCGGGCCGGCTGGTGCGCGCGGCCGACGACCGGGGCGTGGTCGCGGTGCTGGACCCGCGGGTGGAGACCAAGCGGTACGGGAGCTTCTTCCGCTCCTCGATGCCGGAGTTCTGGTACACCACGGACCGCAACCAGGTGCGCCGCTCGCTGGCGTCGATCGACGCCTCGGCGGCGCCGGTGCGGCCGGTGGTGAAGCGGGGCTGAGGGCCCCGGCCGCCCGGCCCGTGGAACGCCGGAGGGGCTCCCCGCACTGTGCGGAGGAGCCCCTTCCCGGTGTGTGTGGTGGTGCGGTGCGTGCTGGTGCTGCGGGTGCGCTCAGCGGCGCCGGACCGCTCAGAGGCGGCGCAGGACTGCGACGACCTTGCCCAGGATGGTCGCGTTGTCGCCGTTGATCGGCTCGTACGCCGGGTTGTGCGGCATCAGCCAGATCCGGCCGTCCTCGCGCTTGAGCCGCTTCACGGTGGCCTCGCCGTCGATCATCGCGGCCACGATGTCGCCGTTCTCGGCGACCGGCTGGCGGCGCACGGTGACCCAGTCGCCGTCGCAGATGGCCGCCTCGATCATCGAGTCGCCGCGCACGGTGAGCGCGAACAGCTCGCCCTCGCCGACCAGCTGGCGGGGCAGCGGGAAGACGTCCTCGACCGTCTGCTCGGCCAGGATCGGCCCGCCGGCGGCGATCCGGCCGACCAGCGGGACGTAGGAGGTGGAGGGGCGGCCGGCCGTCTCGGCGGTGTTCGGACGGGCCACCTCGACGCCGCGGACCTCGTAGGCGCGCGGGCGGTGCGGATCCCGGCGCAGGAAGCCCTTGCGCTCCAGGGCCATCAGCTGGTGGGCGACCGAGGAGGTGCTGGACAGGCCCACGGCCTGGCCGATCTCGCGCATGGACGGCGGGTAGCCGCGGCGCTGGACGGAATCCCGGATGACCTCGATCACCCGGCGCTGGCGCTCGGTGAGACCGGCCTCGTCGGTGCGGATGCCGGGGGGGCGACCGGGCATCGCCCGGGCGGGGGAGGTGTGGGAGTCGTCCATGGCGGTGGAGTGTTCGATCGGCTGGTCGGGAACGCGGGTCGCCCCGGAAAGGGCCGCGCCGGAGAGGCGGTGGTCTTCGCTACGGTCCATGCTGCTGTCCACACCCTGCTGATTCGTGGTGCGCTGCCCCACCTTGAACTGGGAGTGTTCCTGCACCGGGATGGTGTTGCTTTCGATCGTGTTCACGGCGGCCCCTCTCGACGGCTGTCCTCTCCCCTTTTCCAGCCCAACGCGCCTCCTATCGAAAGGTTGCGCCAAACACACGTTCGAGTGAATTATTCGGGAGTTGACTGACTCGATCAAGGCTTTGTTGTACATCGAGTAAATGTTCGAGCGAAACTCGACCCCGGCAGTCTAATCGGGCCCCTCGCGGCATCGACACGCCAAGGCGCTCACCTCCCCCAGACTCCTAGATGTAGTGGCTACAGTCCTCTCCGTGCCCAGTACTAGTGGTCGCCCCGCATGATCAGCTTGCCCAGGCCGGGGGCGCATCGCATAGACTCAACAGGTCCGAACGTTCTGCCAGGGAGGGATCCCGAGGTGCACTGCCCCTTCTGCCGGCACTCCGACAGCCGTGTTGTCGACAGCCGGACCACCGAGGACGGCAGCTGCATCCGCCGTCGTCGGCAGTGCCCGGACTGCGGACGCCGCTTCACCACGGTGGAGACGGCCGCGCTGATGGTCATCAAGCGCAGCGGCGTCACCGAGCCGTTCTCCCGGCAGAAGGTCATCACCGGCGTCCGCAAGGCCTGCCAGGGCCGCCCGGTCACCGAGGACGCGCTCGCCCAGCTCGGCCAGCGGGTCGAGGAGTGCGTGCGCGCCAGCGGCAGCGCCGAGCTGACCACCCACGACGTGGGGCTGGCCATACTCGGCCCGCTCAAGGAACTCGACGTGGTCGCCTACCTGCGCTTCGCCTCCGTGTACCAGGCGTACGACGGACTGGAAGACTTCGAGGCCGCCATCGCGGAGCTCCGCGCAGAACGGCCCCGCATCCCCGAGGCGGACGACACCTGCGTGTCCGTGTCCGCCGCCGCGCCCTAGGAGGCGCCGGGCCCCTCGCGGGCCCAGCCACCCGCACCACCACGGCCCCGCGGGGCCCACGCGTGCCCGAAAACGGGGCACAGAACACTACAAACCGTGCGTAAGCAGGCAGGGTTCCTGCCTGCCCGCACACCGGAAGAACGAACCAGCAGTGCCCGGACTTTTCAGGGCACTTCGGGCGTTTGCCCAGGAGGAGGAGCGAGAAGTGACAGACACCACGAGCGGTTCCGCACGCGGGTCGAAGTCCGAGAAGGCCGCGGCCAAGGGCGCCAAGGCCCCGAAGGGCGGTCTCCGGATGGAGCGCATCTACACCACTCCTGGCGTGCACCCGTACGACGAGGTCCGCTGGGAGCGGCGGGACGTCGTCATGACCAACTGGCGTGACGGCTCGATCAACTTCGAGCAGCGCGGCGTCGAGTTCCCCGACTTCTGGTCGGTCAACGCCGTCAACATCGTCACGTCCAAGTACTTCCGCGGCGCCGTCGGCACCCCCCAGCGCGAGTGGAGCCTCAAGCAGATCATCGACCGCGTGGTGCTCACCTACCGCGCCGCCGGCGAGAAGCACGGCTACTTCGCCTCCAAGGACGACGCCGAGATCTTCGAGCACGAGCTGACCCACGCCCTCCTCCACCAGGTGTTCAGCTTCAACTCGCCGGTCTGGTTCAACGTCGGCACCAAGCAGCCCCAGCAGGTCAGCGCCTGCTTCATCCTGTCCGTCGACGACTCCATGGACTCGATCCTCGACTGGTACAAGGAAGAGGGCATGATCTTCAAGGGCGGCTCCGGCGCCGGCCTGAACCTCTCCCGGATCCGCTCCTCCAAGGAACTGCTCTCCTCCGGCGGCAACGCCTCCGGCCCGGTCTCCTTCATGCGCGGCGCCGACGCCTCGGCCGGCACCATCAAGTCCGGTGGCGCCACCCGCCGCGCGGCCAAGATGGTCGTGCTCGACGTGGACCACCCGGACGTCGAGGCCTTCATCGAGACCAAGGTGAAGGAGGAGGAGAAGATCCGCGCCCTGCGCGACGCGGGCTTCGACATGGACCTCGGCGGGGACGACATCACCTCCGTCCAGTACCAGAACGCCAACAACTCGGTCCGCGTCAACGACGAATTCATGACCGCCGTCGAGAACGGCACCGAATTCGGCCTGCGCGCCCGGATGACCGGCGAGGTCATCGAGACCGTCGACGCGAAGAAGCTGTTCCGCAAGATGGCCGAGGCCGCCTGGGCCTGCGCCGACCCCGGCATCCAGTACGACACCACGATCAACCACTGGCACACCTGCCCGGAGTCCGGCCGCATCAACGCGTCCAACCCCTGCTCCGAGTACATGCACCTGGACAACTCCAGCTGCAACCTCGCCTCGCTGAACCTGATGAAGTTCCTGCGCGACGACGACTCCTTCGACGCGGCGACCTTCGCCAAGGTCGTCGAGCTGGTCATCACCGCGATGGACATCTCCATCTGCTTCGCGGACTTCCCCACCGAGAAGATCGGCGAGACCACCCGCGCCTACCGCCAGCTCGGCATCGGCTACGCCAACCTCGGCGCCCTGCTGATGGCCACCGGCCACGCCTACGACAGCGAGGGCGGCCGCGCCCTGGCCGGCGCCATCACCTCGCTGATGACCGGCACCGCCTACCGCCGCGGCGCCGAACTCGCCGGCGTGGTCGGCCCGTACGACGGCTACGCCCGCAACGCGGCCCCGCACCAGCAGGTCATGAAGCAGCACGCCGACGCCTCGCTGGACGCCGTCTCCCACGACGACCTGGACGCCCCGGTCTGGCTGGCCGCCAACAAGTCCTGGCAGGACGTGCTCCGCCTCGGCGCGCAGAACGGCTTCCGCAACGCCCAGGCCTCGGTGCTCGCCCCGACCGGCACCATCGGCCTGATGATGGACTGCGACACCACCGGCGTCGAGCCCGACCTGGCCCTGGTCAAGTTCAAGAAGCTGGTCGGCGGCGGCTCGATGCAGATCGTCAACGGCACCGTCCCGCGCGCCCTCAAGCGCCTCGGCTACCAGGACGAGCAGACCGAGGCGGTCGTCGCCCACATCGCCGAGCACGGCAACGTGGTGGACGCCCCGGGCCTGAAGCCGGAGCACTACGAGGTGTTCGACTGCGCGATGGGCGAGCGCTCCATCTCGCCGATGGGGCACGTGCGGATGATGGCCGCGATCCAGCCCTGGATCTCCGGCGCCATCTCCAAGACCGTGAACATGCCGGCCGCCGCGACCGTCGAGGACGTCGAGGAGATCTACTTCGAGGCGTGGAAGATGGGCGTCAAGGCGCTCGCCATCTACCGCGAAAACTCGAAGGTCGGCCAGCCGCTCTCGGCCAAGAAGAAGGACTCCGAGGAGAAGACCGAGGCGGCCGCCCCGGTCACCCCGGCCGCCGTGGTCGAGAAGGTCGTCGAGTACCGCCCGGTCCGCAAGCGCCTGCCCAAGGGCCGTCCGGGCATCACCACCTCCTTCACGGTCGGTGGCGCCGAGGGCTACATGACCGCCAACTCCTACCCGGACGACGGCCTGGGCGAGGTCTTCCTGAAGATGTCCAAGCAGGGCTCGACCCTCGCGGGCATGATGGACGCCTTCTCCATCGCCGTCTCGGTCGGCCTCCAGTACGGCGTGCCGCTGGAGACCTACGTCTCGAAGTTCACCAACATGCGCTTCGAGCCGGCCGGCCTGACCGACGACCCGGACGTGCGGATGGCGCAGTCGATCGTCGACTACATCTTCCGCCGCCTGGCGCTCGACTTCCTGCCGTTCGAGACCCGCTCGGCGCTCGGCATCCACTCCGTCGAGGAGCGCCAGCGCCACCTGGAGACGGGCTCGTACGAGCCGCTGGAGGCCGAGGAGCTCGACACCGAGTCGCTCGCCCAGTCCGCCCCCGTCGCCGCCAAGCCGGCCGCCGTCCCGGCCCCGGCCCCAGCCCCCGTCGTTGAGGCACCCAAGGCGACCCCGAAGCAGGCCCACAACTCCACGGAGCTGATGGAGATCCAGCTCGGCCTCAACGCCGACGCCCCGCTCTGCTTCTCCTGCGGCACCAAGATGCGCCGCGCCGGCAGCTGCTACCTCTGCGAGGGTTGCGGCTCCACCAGCGGCTGCAGCTGACCGCGCCCGACCCCGGTTTCACCCGATGAGGTGAAAACCTGAGGCGGGGCGAGGACTTCACGTCCTCGCCCCGCCTTTTCTGTCGGTCGGGGTTGCTTTGCTGCGCGCATGGCGACAGGAGCAGAGAAGCGGGCACCACGACGGCCACCGGCGGCGGAGATCACACCGGAGACCCCGATCTGGTGCCCGGCGTGCCGGGACCACCACCCGGCCGCCGATTTCCCGAGGAACGCGAGCAGGCCGAGCGGTCTGCAGAGCGAGTGCAAGCAGGCCGTCCGGGCGAGGGCGGCGAGGCCGGAGGCCCGCGAGGCCGCGAACCGGGCCCGGCGGAAGAAGTGGGAACGGCCGGAGGTCCGGGCCGCCGCACTGGAGCGGCAGCGCGCTCGGCGCGCGAAGCTCGGTGCCGGGCACGATCTGCGCCGGTCGCGGGCCAGGCTTCAGGCCGTGGTGGCGGAGTGGAAGAGCGGCGGCTGCGTCGACTGCGGGTACGCCGATGTACGGGCCCTGGACCCTGACCACCTGGACCCGACGCAGAAGGCGGGAACGATATCCCGCCTCGTGCAGCTGTGCGTCGCCAAGGACCGGCTGCTGGCCGAGCTCGCCAAGTGCGAGGTCCGGTGCGCCCGCTGCCATCGAGCGCGGACGATGCGGCAGCGCGGGCGTTCGACGGAACGGCTGCCTCCGTCCTGGGCCCGGATGGTGGAGGCCCAGGCGCGGAACGACCGGTTGAAGCTGGCGCGGGGCTGCGCCGACTGCGGTTGGCGGGGATGGGCCCGGGGCCTCGACTGGGACCACGTGCGCGGCGCCAAGTCGGCGAACGTGTCGCAGCTGATCGCCGAGCGGAAGCCGTGGTCGGAGGTCGCGGCGGAGATCGCCAAGTGCGAGGCCGTGTGTGCGAACTGCCACCGGATCCGGACTGCGGTCAGGCGGGGCCGGACGTCCCGGAGCGCGTCCGGCGTGCCGATGTCACGTTCGGGGGCGGTGTCCGGTCTGTAGGGGGTGACGGGTTTCCTCAGGGAAGGAGTGGCGCGGTGATGGGAACGGTGCTGGTGACCGGGGCGACGGGGACGTTGGGGCGGGAGGTGGTGCGGCTGCTGGTGGCGCGCGGGGTGGCGGTGCGGGGGCTGAGCCGGCGGGTGCGGGACGGGGGCGACGGGGTCGAGTGGGTGGTCGGGGACCTGGTCGGCGGGGCCGGGGTGGCGGAGGCGATGGCCGGGGTCGACGTGGTGGTGGACTGCGCGACCACGCAGAAGAAGGCGGACGTGGCCGGGTTCCGGACGCTGGTGGCCCGGGCCCGGGAGGCCGGGGTGCGGCACCTGGTGTACGTGTCGATCGTCGGGATCGACCGGGTGCCGTTCGGGTACTACGCGACGAAGCTCGCCTGCGAGCGGGTGGTGCGGGAGTCGGGGCTGGGCTGGACGGTGCTGCGGGCGACGCAGTTCCACGACCTGGTGCTGAAGGTCTTCGACGCCTCCGTGAAGCTGCCGGTCTTCCCGGTGCTGAGCGGGGTGGCGTGCCAGCCGGTGGACGTACGGGAGGTGGCCGCGGCGGTCGCGGGCCTGGCGGGGGAGGAGCCCGCCGGCTTCGCCCCGGAGGTCGGCGGCCCGCAGGTGCGTTCGTACCGGGAGCTGGCCGAGGCCTACCTGCGGGCGGCGGGCAGGCGCCGGTTGCTGCTGCCGCTGCCCCTCCCGGGAGCGACCGGCCGCGGACTGCGGGCGGGCGGCAATCTGACGCCGGATCGGGCGGTGGGCCGGGGGACCTTCGAGGAGGCACTGGAGCGACGGTTCGGCGGCCGCTGAGGTCGGCGGCCGCCGGCACAGGACGGGCGCCCACGGTGTGAGGCGTGGTGCTCGGGTGGGCGTCGGGGCGTCGTTGTGTGGTGTGGGCGGCGTGAAGGTAGGAGATTGGCCGTCAACTGGCCGCTTGAGGCCTATGTCTGAATCGATATGATCGGCCGAAAGCGTGAACCGATCAGACGCCCGGAGACGTTTCGCTACGTCGCCGGGCGGACTGGTATGCGCCCGACCAGCTGTCGGCGGCCGCAACCGTCGCCGACCCGCCGCCCGCGCCGCCGCCCGCCGACGTTGCCGAGGACCGCACCGATGAGAGAAGCCACCAGCCCCGACGGCCGATCGCGCCGACGGCCCGCGCCGCGCACCGTCGCCCTGACCGCGGCCGCCGTGCTGCTGGCGCTGGTCGCCGCGCCGGTCGGCGTGGCCAGGGCGCTCGGCGCGCACCAGCCGCTCACCGCCCTCGCGGTGGGCGCCGTCACGGTGCTCTGGCTGATCGCCGTCGGCCTCGCGGCGGCTGGGGTCGAGCGCTCCCGCGGGTTGGCCGAGGACCTGGCCGCGCAGCACGAGGAGACCCGGGCGGCGCTGGTCGCCGCGGGCACGGCCCGGCAGGCCGAGACGGCCGCCGTCGACCGCGCCGCCGCCGCGTTCGCCGAGCGGGACGCCGCCCGCGCCGGGCAGGCCCGGGCCGAGGCCGACGTCACCACCGCGCACGCCGAGCTGGCCCGGCTGCGGGCCGAACTCGACGCCGAGCGGGCCGGGGCGGAGGCGGAGCGGACCCGGGTCGAGGCCGAGCGCGCCGAGCTGGCCCGGATCACCGAGGGCGTGCTGCCCGAGGTGGTGGCGAAGCTGCGGGCCGGCGCGGCGGTGGACAGTGCGCTGGCCGTCCACCGCAAGCACCCCCAGTACCCGCTGCTGCGTGCCGTCGGCGAGGAGATCGGCCGCGGCGAGCGGCTGCGGGCCGCCGCGCTCGCGGTGTGCGCGACCGCTGCCGGGCGGGTCCAGGCGCTGGCCACGAGCATGCATGCCGAGCTGCGCGAGATGCAGCACCGGCACGACGAGGAGGTCCTCGGCGACCTGCTGAGCCTGGACCACTCGACCGCCCAGGCGGGCCGGATGGCCGACAGCATCGCCGTGCTCACCGGCGCCCGCTCGGGCCGCCGTTGGGCCAAGCCGATCGCGGTGGAGTCGGTGCTGCGCGGCGCGCTCGGCCGGATCGGCGCCTACCAGCGGGTGCGGCTGCACAACGCCAGCACCGCCGCGGTCGCCGGGTACGCGGCCGAGGGCGTGATGCACGCGCTGGCCGAACTGCTGGACAACGCCACCAACTTCTCCGCCCCGCCGGCCGAGGTGCACGTCTACGTCGAGGAGGTGCCCGCCGGGCTGGCGGTCACCGTCGAGGACAGCGGGCTGGGCCTGAGCGACAGTTGGCTGCGCCGGGCCGAACGGGCCGTCTCCGCCGAACCGCTGGACCTCACCACGCTCTCCGCGGGTACCCGCCTGGGGCTGGCGGTGGTCGGCGTGCTGGCGCGCAAGCACGGGCTGCAGATCTCCTTCCGGCCCTCGGCACGCGGCGGTACCGGCGTGGTGATGCTGATCCCGCATCAGCTGGTCACCCACCCGGCACCGGCCGCGGCCCCGGCGCCCGTCCAGGTGTCCGTACCGGTACAGGCGTCGCCCGCGGAGACCGCGCGCCCCGCGCTCACCTCGGCGCGCCCCGCCCCGGCCTCCCTGCCTCCGGCTCCCTCCGCGCAGCGGACCCGCGTCGGGACGCAGGCCGCGGCCGGGACGCGGACCGCCACCGCGCCCGCGCTGCCGGCCGCGCCCGTCCGGACGACCGACAGCGGCCTGCCGCAGCGCCGCCGCGGACAGACGCTGGCCACCGCCGCCCCCGCGACGGACCGGGCGGCGAAGCCCGCCGGCACCGACGCGGCAGGTGCGGCCGGCCGGTTCGGCGCGTTCCGCCGGGCCGCCGCCCGTCCGGCGGCGGCCGGGCAGCCCGCCGCCGGGGCTCCGACCGAGGGCCCCGCAGGGACGCCGGTCACGGACCCTGCCGGGGCTCCGACCACCGACTCTGCCGGGCCGCCGGCCACCGACCCTTCCGGGGTGCCGACCACAGCCCCCGACACCACGCCCGACGCTTCCCCCGTCACCGAGAAGGACACCTGATGAGCAGTGCCACCGACCGTGACCTCGACTGGCTGTTGGAGAACCTGCTGGCGGCGACCCCCGGCACCCGGCACGCCCTGGTGCTCTCCGCCGACGGCCTCAAGCTCTGCCACACCGCCGGACTGAGCACCGACCAGGCCGACCAGCTGGCCGCCATCGCCTCCGGTCTGCAGAGCCTGGCGCACGGCGCCTCGATCGAGTTCGGCGACGGCAGCGGCGGTGTGCGGCAGTCGATGACCGAGTTCCACGGCGGCATCCTGTGCATCGTGGCGGCCGGCGAGGGCGCGCACCTGGCGGTGGTCACGGACGACGACGCGGACGTCGGCGTGGTCGGCCACAACATGCACGGCCTGATCGAGCAGATCGGGGTCCACCTCAGCGCGCCCGCCCGGGCGGCGGAAGGCGAGGCCGCGCAAGAGAGCGCGGTCATATGAGCGCGCGGAGCGAGCGGACGGTCGAAGGAGTCGCGGGGGTCGCGGGGGTCGACGCCCCCGCCGCGCGGAGCGAGGTGGGCGTATGAGTCCGGGGCCGGTGCTGCCTGGGCGCGACGACGACCCGGACCGCCTCTACACCATCACCCGGGGCCGCAGCCGTTCCCCGGAGAACGCCTTCGACCTGGTGACCCTGATCGTCGCCGAGCGGCAGCCGGCGCCCGGGATGCAGTCGGAGCACGCCCGGATCCTGCGGATGTGCGAGGCCCCGACCGCCGTGGTGGAGGTCGCGGCGGAACTGGCGCTGCCCGTCTCGGTGGTGAAGATCCTGCTCGGCGACCTGCTGGAGTCCGGGGCGGTCACCGCCCGCCACCCCCGGTTCGCGCCGAACAAGGCCCGGCTGCCCGACCTCGACACGCTGAAGCAGGTGCTGCATGGCCTTCAACAGCTCTGACGTCTCGCCCGTCGGCGGCGTCCGGACCGCTGTGGAGGCCCGGCCCGCCGGCGCCGTTCAGGCTGCCGCTGACGTCCGGCCCGCCGGTGCGCGCACCCCGCTGCGGGCGACGGCCGACAACGCGCTGAAGATCGTCGTGGTCGGCGGCTTCGGCGTGGGCAAGACCACCCTGGTCGGCTCGGTCAGCGAGATCCGCCCGCTGAACACCGAAGAGGTGATGACCAAGGCGGGCGAGGGCATCGACCCGGCCGGCGCCTGGGGCAAGCGCTCCACCACGGTCGCCTTCGACTTCGGCCGGATCACCCTTTCCGAGCGCCAGGTGCTGTACTTGTTCGGCGCGCCCGGGCAGGAACGTTTCTGGTTCCTCTGGGACCGTCTGTTCAGCGGCGCCCTGGGCGCGGTCGTCCTGGTGGACACCCGGCGCCTGGAGGACTCCTGGTACGCCATCGACCGGCTGGAGCACCACGGCACGCCGTTCATCGTGGCCCGCAACAACTTCGGCGAGCCGGGCCACACCCTGGAGCAGGTCCGCGAGGCGCTGGACCTGCCGGCCGAGGTGCCGCTGGTGGACTGCGACGCGCGCGACCGCGAGTCCGGCAAGCGGGTGCTGATCGCCCTGGTCCACCACCTGGCCGCCCTGGCCGGGGCCGACGAGGCCGTCCTGGCCGGGGCCGACGGAGGCGTCCCGGCCGCTGCCGCCGGGGAGGACGAGACGGCCCCCGCCGCGCGGCCAGCCCCGGCAGGGCCCCGCACCGCGATCTACGAGGAGAGCACCCCGTGACCGAGCCCGCCGCCACCCCGCCCCCGGGCTGCCCGGCGCACGCCGGCGCCACGCCGCTGTACGGGCCGCGCTTCCAGACCGACCCGTCCCAGCTCTACCGCGAGCTGCGCGCCGCGCACGGCCCGGTCGCCCCGGTCGAGCTGGCCGGCGGCGTGCCCGCCTGGCTGGTCATCGGCTACCGCGAGCTGCAGCAGGTGACCGGCCGGCCGCAGCTGTTCGGCCGCGACTCCAGCCGCTGGCACGCCTGGGCGACGCTGCCCGCCGACTGGCCGCTGAAGCCGATGATGGCGCCCGTCCCCTCGATCCTCTACGCCGAGGGCGAGGAGCACGTCCGGCGTTCGCGCGCGGTCACCGACGCGCTGGCCGGGATCGACCCGTACGAGCTGCGCAAGCACGCGGAGGAGATCGCCGACGGCCTGATCGACGAGTTCGCCGGGCGCGGCGAGGCCGACCTGGTCGCCGAGTACGCGCACCGGATGCCGCTGCTGGTGCTGTGCCGGGTGCTCGGCCTGGACGAGGAGCAGGCGCCGCAGCTGATCGCGGCGCTGCTGGCCATGCTGGACGGCGGCCCGGACGCGCCGGCCGGCGCCCAACGGCTGCTGGAGCTGATGCTCGCGCTGGTCGAGGAGAAGGCCGAGCACCCGGGCGCCGACGTCGCCTCGCGGATGCTGGCGCACCCGGCCGGGCTGACCCACGACGAGGTGATGCGCGACCTGCGGGTGCTGCTGATCGCCGGCCACCAGCCGAGCTCGTACTGGATCTCCAACACGCTGCGGCTGATGCTCACCGACGAGCGGTTCGCGGCCTCGCTGGCCGGCGGCCGGCGCAGCATCAGCCAGGCGCTGAACGAGGCGCTCTGGGAGGACACCCCGACCCAGATCTTCGCCGGACGCTGGGCGGTCCGCGACACCCAGGTGGGCGGCCAGCGGATCGGCGAGGGGGACATGGTCCTGCTCGGCATCGCCGGGGCCAACGCCGACCCGGCGGTCCGGCAGCCGGACGGCCGCCCGGCGGAGGGCAACCGGGCGCACCTGAGCTACTCGTACGGCGAGCACGGCTGCCCGTTCCCGGCCCAGGAGGCGGCCGAGGTGATCGCCACCACCGCGATCGAGGTGCTGCTCGACCGGCTGCCGGACCTGCGGCTGGCGGTGGCCGAGCACGCGCTGGTGTGGCGGCCGTCGGCCTGGGTGCGCGGGCTGGTGGCGCTGCCGGTCTCGTTCACCCCCGGCCATCCGGCCTGATCCATCCGCACCCGCCGTTCGAAAGAGCCGCGAAACCCCTCGAACGCCCTCGAAACCTCCGAAAGGCTTCGGCTGTTCTCGAACGGCTTCGAATGGCTTCGAAAGGCTTCGAGAGAGCTTCTCCAGAGCTTCGAAAGAGAGACGTCGATGACCGCTGCCCCGGCCCGAATCGCCCTCGACCCGCTGGCCCGCGACAACGCGGCCGAGGGCGCCCTGCTGCGGGCCGCCGGCCCGGTGGTGCCGGTCGAACTGCCCGGCGGGGTCGCCGCCTGGGCCGTGACGCGGCACGCCGCCGCACGTGACCTGCTCACGGACGCCCGGCTCGTGAAGGACGCCGCGCACTGGGCGGCCTACCAGCGCGGCGAGGTCCCGAAGACCTGGCCGCTGATCGGCCTGGCGGTGCCCGGCCCGAGCATGGTGACCACCGACGGGGCCGAGCACCGCCGGCTTCGGGCGCTGGTCGCGCAGGCCTTCACCCCGCGCCGGGTGGAGCTGATGCGTCCGCGCGTCGAGGAGATCACCCACGCGCTGCTGGACGCCCTGGCGGCGGGCGAGCCGCTGGTGGACCTCAAGACGGCCTTCGCCTTCCCGCTGCCGATGACGGTGATCTGCTCGCTGCTGGGCGTAGCGGAGTCGGACCACGGCCTGCTGCGCGACCTGTACGAGCGGTTCTTCGGCATCAAGCCGAACCCGGAGGGCATCCAGGCGACCGTCGCCGGGCTGAACGCCTTCGTCAACGGCCTGGTGGCGCAGCGCCGTTCGGCTCCCGGCGAGGACCTGGCGAGCGTGCTGCTGGCGGCCGACACGGAAGGCGGGGCGCTGAGCGACGCGGAGGCGGCGGCCACCCTGCGGGTGATCATCGCGGCCGGCCACGAGACGACGGTGAACCTGATCGGCAACGCGGTGCGGGCCCTGCTGGCCCACCCGGACCAGCTGGAACTGGTGCGTTCGGGACAGGTGTCCTGGGACGCGGTGGTGGAGGAGTCGCTCCGCTGGACACCGCCGACCAGCAACTTCCTGTTCCGGTTCGCCGCCGAGCCCATACCGGTCGGCGAGGTGGTGATCCCGGCCGGCGAACCGGTGCTGGTCTCGTACAACGCGATCGGCCGCGACCCGCTCCAGCACGGGGTGACCGCCGAGGTCTTCGACATCACCCGGGACCCGTCCCGCCACCTGTCCTTCGGCCACGGCCCGCACGTCTGCCCGGGCTCCCCGCTGGCCCGGCTGGAGGCGGGGGTCGCGCTGCCCGCGCTGTTCGAGCGCTTCCCGGGGCTGTCGCTCGCGGTGCCGGACGCGGACCTGCGGCCGAGCCCCTCGCTGGTGGTCAACAGCCTGCTGGAGCTGCCGGTGCGGCTCTTCTGACGTTCGGTCATATCGCAAGGCCCCGGCTGGATTTACGGTGGATGTCCGATTGGACGTCCGGCTGAACGTCCGGTCGGGGCCTTCGGCTTCCGGTCGCGGGTCACGGTCGGGACACCGGCTTGTGAAGGTCGAACGGGGACCTTGGCGGGGGGCGGCGGCTGCGTTAACGTCTTCGATCAGTCCGGCCGCCGTCCGCTCGTGATCCCGCTCGTGATCCCGCTCCGCGAATCCGTTCCGCGATTCCGTTCCCGTGAACCTGTCCGCGATCCCCGTGTAGGCCCATCTCCGGTACAGCGCAATGTCGTTCAGCCCACCGTCGGCAGCATGCCCTGGCGAGGAGAACCGCATTGACCCTCAACCCGACCGCGCCGCAACCGAGTTCCCGCCGCCGTCTGGCCGCCGTGCCCGCCCTGGTGGCGGCACTGGCGCTGACCGCGGCCTGCTCCAACAGCTCCGGCGGTTCGGGTGGCGGCGGAGGCGGATCGGCCGCCTCGCTGTCCGGCGACTGCGCCAAGTACCAGCCGTACGCCGGACACTCGGGCACCACCGTGACGATGTTCGCCTCGATCCTGAGCCCGGAGTCGGACAACCTGGAGAAGTCCTGGGCCGAGTTCAGCAAGTGCACCGGGATCAGGATCAGCTACGAGGGCTCGAACGACTTCGAGTCCCAGCTGCCGGTCCGGGTCTCCGGCGGCAACGCCCCGGACTTCGCGATCATCCCGCAACCGGGCCTGCTGGCGCAGATGGTGAAGAGCGGCAAGGTGGTGAAGCCGCCCGCCCAGACCGTTGCCAACCAGGACAAGTGGAGCCCGATCTGGAAGACGTACGGCTCGGTCAACGGCACCTACTACGCGGCCCCGATGAGCGCCAACATGAAGTCCCTGGTCTGGTACTCGCCGAAGGCCTTCACGGCGGCCGGCTACGACGTGCCCAAGACCTGGACCGACCTGATGGCGCTCAGCGACCGGATCGCCAAGGCCGGCGGCGCCAAGCCGTGGTGCGGCGGCATCGCCTCCGGGACGGCCACCGGCTGGCCGGCCACCGACTGGCTGGAGGAGGTGGTGCTCGGCTCGTACGGCGGCGAGGTGTACGACCAGTGGGTCGGCCACCAGGTGAAGTTCTCCGACCAGAAGATCACCACCGCGATGAAGACGGTCGCCGACTGGATGCAGAACCCGGCCTGGGTCAACGCGGGCTTCGGTGACGTGAAGTCGATCGCCACCACCACCTTCCAGGACGCGGGCACGCCGATCCTGAGCGGCAAGTGCCTGATGCTCCAGCAGGCCTCCTTCTACGAGGCGCAGTGGCCCAAGGGCACCAAGGTCGGCCCGGACGGGGACGTCTTCGCCTTCCACCTGCCCGCGGTGAACCCGTCGGTCGCCAACCCGGTCGAGGGCGGCGGCGAGTTCCTGGCGGCCTTCTCCGGGCGGCCCGAGGTGCAGGCGGTGCAGAACTACCTGTCCAGCTCGGACTGGGCGAGCAGCCGGGTGAAGACCGCGAGCGGCTGGGTCTCGGCCAACCAGGGCGTGGACAAGAGCCTCTACACCGACCCGATCGACAAGCTGTCGGCGGAGGCGCTGACGGACCCGTCGGCGACCTTCCGCTTCGACGGCTCCGACCTGATGCCGGCCGCCGTGGGCGCCGGGCAGGAGTGGAAGTCGCTGACCGCCTGGTTCGCCGAGGGGCAGTCGATCCAGAAGACCGCCGCCGACATCGACGCCGCCTGGCCGCAGTAGCCGGGCCGTCCGTCCTGCTCGGTTCCGGGGCTGGTTCCGGGGCTGCTCTCGGAGCCGGAGTTGGAGTTGGAGTCGGAGTTGGCCCTGGCCCCGGTTTCGGTCCTGGGCCCGGCGCTGGCCTCCCTCCGGGGCCGACACCGAGGAGCCGGTTCCCGGGGGTCGGGCACACCGAGGACCACCTGTCGAGGGCGGGGGGGGGGCCCCCCCCCCCCCCCCCCCCCCCCCCCCCCCTTCCCACCACACCCGAAGGGAAGCGCAGCCATGTCCGTAACCGGATTCCCGTCACCCGTCGCCGAATCGGCGGCCGGGAGGCTGGTCGCCGAGAACCTGGCGGCCGGCTCCTGGAACGACGCGGCGGTCAAGTTCGGCAACACCTTCGGCGCCGTCGCGGGCTTCCTGGGCATCCTGCTGGTGGTCTTCCTGGCCGCCGGTCGGGCCCGGGGCCGCCTGGCCCGACCGCTGGCGGTCGCGGTGTTCCTCGGCCCGGCGGTGCTGCTGCTGGCCGTCGGCCTGGTCGTGCCGCTGGTCCGCACGGTCTACCTCAGCCTCCAGAACGACGACGGCACCCGGTTCGTCGGCGGTGAGAACTTCGGCTGGGCCCTCACCTCCGACTCGGTGCAGAAGGTGCTGGTCAACACGCTGCTCTGGCTGGTGGTCGCGCCGCTCGTGGCGACTGGGCTGGGGCTGGTGCTGGCGCTGCTGGTCGACCGGATGCGCGGCCAGTCGGTGTACAAGTCGCTGATCTTCATGCCGATGGCGATCTCGCTGGTCGGCGCGTCGATCATCTTCAAGTTCGTCTACGAGTCGCGCGGGCCGGGCCAGCCGCAGATCGGCCTGCTCAGCCAACTCGCCGTCGCCGTGGGCTGGGACGATCCGCCGAACTGGCTGCTCTCGCAGCCGCTGAACACCTTCCTGCTGATGGCGGTGATGGTCTGGGTGCAGACCGGCTTCGCGATGGTGGTGCTGTCGGCGGCGATCAAGGCGATCCCGGACGAGGTGGTGGAGGCGGCCCGGCTGGACGGCGCGAGCGGGGTGCGGCTGTTCTGGTACGTCACCGTGCCGATGATCCGCACCACGGTGATGGTCGTACTGACCACCGTCATGATCATCACCCTGAAGGCCTTCGACATCGTCCGCACCATGACCGGCGGCAACTTCGGCACCCAGGTGCTGGCCAACGAGATGTACTCGCAGTCCTTCGTGCAGTTCAACTCCGGCCGGGGCAGTGCCCTCGCGGTGCTCCTCTTCCTCGCGGTGCTGCCGCTGGTGGCCTACAACATCGTGCAGCTGCGGAAGGAGCGTGAGGTCCGGTGACCGGGACGGGCGGCCGGGAGCGGCCGGCGAAGTCGGTGCGGTCGGTGAAGTCGGCGCGGTCGGCGCGGTCGGCGCGGTCGGTGAAGACGGTGCAGCCGGTGCGGAAGGCCTTCAGCAGTCCGCTGGCCTCGGTGTTCGTGATCGCGATGACGGTCCTCTGGACGATCCCGACGCTGGGCCTGCTGGTGACTTCTCTGCGCCCCAAGCAGGACGTGACGGCCAGCGGGTGGTGGAACGCCTTCCTCCATCCGGACCTCGGCCTCGGCAACTACCACTCGGTGCTGTTCGAGGGCGGGTCCGGCGCCTCCACCGGCCTGATGCCCTTCCTGGTCAACTCGCTGGCGATCAGCGTCCCGGCGACGGTCTTCCCGCTGGCGCTGGCGGCGATGGCGGCGTATGCGCTGGCCTGGGTGCGGTTCCGGGGGAGCGACGCGGTCTTCTTCACGGTGTTCGCGCTCCAGGTGGTGCCGCTCCAGATGGCGCTCATCCCGCTGCTGCGGCTGTTCGCCGGCGGTGCGCACCTGGGCTCGCTGACGCTGATCCCGGCGGTGGATTTGAAGGGCAGCTACGCGCCGGTCTGGCTGGCGCACACCATGTTCGCGCTGCCGCTGGCGGTGTTCCTGTTGCACAACTTCATCGCCCAGCTGCCGCGCGACCTGATGGAGGCTGCGGTGGTGGACGGCGCCTCGCACTTCAAGATCTTCCGCTCGATCGTGCTGCCGCTGTGCACCCCGGCGCTGGCCTCGTTCGCGATCTTCCAGTTCCTGTGGGTCTGGAACGACCTGCTGGTGGCGCTGACCTTCGCGGGCGGCACACCGGAGGTGGCGCCGATGACGGTGCGGCTGGCGCAGCTGTCCGGCTCCCTCGGCGGGCGCTGGGAGCTGCTCACGGCGGGGGCGTTCCTGTCGATCATCGTTCCGCTGATCGTCTTCTTCAGCCTCCAGCGCTACTTCGTCCGGGGGCTGCTGGCCGGATCGGTGAAGGGGTAGCCAGGGGAGTCCTGTGGTGGTGAGGGCATTCTGAACACGTTCGAAACTGATTTTTGAACTTGTTCAGAATGGTCTACAGTCGGCAGCGGCCGGGCGTTGAGCGCGCCGGTCCGCGGACCGCCCGACGGGTGGCGTCCGCATGCCTGCCGACCACTGAGGGGGACTCATGTCAGGCCCGTCCACGCCTGCCCCGTCCGATTCGCCCGGTCCGACAGAGTCGGCCGACTCGACCTTGCCGGGGTCGACTGAGTCGCTCGATCCGACTGGGTCACCTGACTTGACTGGGTCACCCGACTTGATCGCGCCGGGGGCGACTGGGTCGTCCGACTTGACTGAGTCGCCCGACCTGACCGGGTCGCCCGATCCAGTCGCGCCGGGGCTGACCGAGTCTCCTGACCTGACTGGGTCACCCGACCTGACTGGGTCACCCGATCCGGTCACGCCGGGATCGACTGGGTCACCCGACCCGACCAGGTCGCCCGATCCAGTCGCGCCGGGGCCGACCGAGTCGTCCAACCCGTACGACGCGTTCGACCCGTACGGTCCGTACCGCCCGGCGGGCACCCACCCGCAGAGCAGGCCGGGCCCGGGCCGGGCACCCGGCGTGGCCGTGCCCTCGCCCCCCGCGTGGCTGGCCCCCAGTGCCCCCGAGCGCCGGGCGGGGGCCACCCCCAAGGTCCTCCTGGCGGCCCTGCTCACCGGCCTGCTGGCGGCCTGGCTGCTCTACGACGGCCTGGGGCCCAACCTGCTGCTGCTCGGCGCCGCCACCGCCGTCGGGGCGGGGATCGCCGCCCGGACGGCCGGGCGCCGGATCCGGCCCTGGACGGCGGTGTGGAGCCTGCTCGCCCTCGCCCTGCTCGCCGTCCCGGCCCGGTGGGACGCCGGCTGGCCCGCGGTGCCGGCCGTGGTCGGTGCGCTGGCGCTGGCCTCGCTGGCGCTGCACGGCGGCCGTCGCTGGCCGGGTGTGCTGTTCCCGCTGCCCGGCATCGTGTGGCAGCTGGTGTCCTCGGTGGTCTGGGTCTGGGAGAGCATGGACCGGCGGCCGCTGCCCGGCCGCGACCGGATCGTCCCGGTGCTCAAGGCGCTCGGGGCCGCCGCCGCCCTGCTGACCGTCTTCGGCCTGCTGTTCGCCAGCGCCGACGCCGCCATGGCGGATCTGCTGGGCGGCCTCAGCCCGGATCTCGACCTCGACCAGCTCCCGGGGCGTGGTGCGTTGTTCGTGCTCGGAACGGTGACCGTGCTGGGCTTCGCGCACATGGCCGCCGGCCCGCGCCGCTGGGACCGTACGGTGATCCGGCCGGGTCGGGAGCGGCGGCGGCTGGAGTGGGCGCTTCCGCTGATCGCGCTGAACCTGATGTTCGGTGTCTTCGCGGTGATCCAGGCCGTGGTGGTGCTCGGCGGCGCGGACGCCGTGCTGAGCAACACGGGGATGAGCCGCTCCGAGTACGCCCGGCAGGGCTTCTGGCAGCTGAGCGTGATCACCGTGCTGACGCTGGTCGTGGTGGCGGTCGCCAACCGTTGGGCGCCGCGCACCACCGTGGCCGACCGCCGGGTGGCGCAGATCCTGCTCGGGCTGCTCTGCTTGCTGGCGCTGGCCGTGGTGGCCTCGGCGCTCGGCCGGATGTGGTTCTACGTGGACGCCTCCGGGCTCACCCGGCTGCGGCTCTGGGTACTGGTGGTCGAGGTCTGGCTGGGCGCCGTCTTCCTGCTGCTGATCGCCGCCGGGCTGACCCGCCGTGCCGGTTGGCTGCCGCGCGTCGTCGTCCTCAGCGGGATGCTCACCGTCGCGGTCTACGGCCTGATGGGCCCGGACGCGATCGTCGCCGAGCAGAACGTCACCCGGTACGAGCAGGCGCTGCGGGACGACCCGCGCACCGCGGCCATCGATCTGCGCAACGTCCGCGGGCTCTCGGCGGACGCGGTACCCGCCCTGGACCGGCTCCCCGAGCCGCAGCGGAGCTGTGCGCTGCAGCTGATCGGGCAGGGCCTGGGGGCGGAGTCGAAGCCCTGGTACGCCACCAACCTCGCGGCCACCCGGGCCCGGGAGATCCTGGCGGAGCGGCCGCGGGTCGACTCGACGACGGTCGGCCGTACGGCCTGCGATCAGGCGGGGCTGGCGTACGAGGCCTGGTAGACCGCCCGAGGGTGGAGACGGGGGCCGCGGACAGCGGTAGGGCCGGCCGGGAGCGTGCTGCTCCCGGCCGGCCCTTGGCGTCGTGCGGCGCCGGTCCGTCACCTACGGCGTCGGCGCGCGGTGGCGGCGTCGGCACACGGTGACGGTGACGGTGTCAGTGCATCGCGACGGCGGAGGAGCCGCTCGGCAGGTCGCTGGCCTTGGCCTTGATCACGAAGACCGCGACGAGCAGGGCGACCGCCGCGAGCGCGGCGCCCACGATGAAGCCGTGCGAAATGCCCTGGGTGAGCACGGTGTTCGCGGCGTCGGTGCCCTGCGGGAACTCGTGGTGCTGCTGGAGGTAGGCCAGCTGCTCAGGCTTCGCGCTCTCCATGAACTTCGGCAGCTGCACGGCGGCCTCGGCCGTGGCGTAGTGCGCGAAGACCGTGGTCAGGATCGACAGGCCGAGCGAACCGCCGATCTGCTGCATCGAGTTGAGCAGGCCGGAGGCGGCGCCGGTCTCCTCGCCCGGGACGCCCGCGACCGCGAGCAGCATCACCGGGACGAAGATCAGGCCCATGCCGAAGCCGAACACCACCGTGGGGCCGAGGACCCCGTCCAGGTAGCCGCTGTCCTTGCTCATCTGGGTCAGCCAGGTGAGGCCGACGGTGACCAGCAGTGCGCCGCCCGCCATGAAGGGCTTCGGGCCGTACTTGGCCTGGAGGTTGGAGGCGATCTGCGCGGCGATGATGATCGCGACGCTGATCGGGAGGAAGGAGACACCGGCCTTCAGCGGGCTGTAGCCGAGCGGACCCTGCACGAACAGCACGACGTAGAAGAAGATGCCGAACATGGCCGCCGCCAGGCAGAGCATCATCACCAGGCCGCCGGTGCGGTTGCGGTTGGCGAACAGGTGCATCGGGGTGATCGGCTGGTCGGTGCGGCTCTCGACCACGAGGAAGGCGGCGAGCAGGATCGCGCCGGCCGCGAAGGAGCCGAGCGTGATGCCGTCCGACCAGCCGTCCGAGGCGGCCCGGATGAACCCGTAGACCAGGCCGACCAGGCCGAGCGTCGAGGTGAGGGCACCGGGGAGGTCGAAGCGGCCCGGGTGGCGCTCGGACTCGGCGATGTGGCGCGGCGCGGCGATCGCGATCAGGATGGCGATCGGCACGTTGACGAAGAACACCCAGCGCCAGTTCAGGTACTCGGTGAGCAGACCGCCGGCCAGCAGGCCGATCGCGGCGCCGGAACCCGCCACCGCCGAGAACACGCCGAACGCGCGGTTGCGTTCCGGTCCCTCGTCGAAGTTGGTGGCGATCAGGGCGAAGGCGGTCGGGGAACAGATCGCGCCGCCGATGCCCTGGAGCGCGCGGGCGGCCAGCAGCAGGCTGCTGTCCTGCGCGAAACCACCGAGCAGTGAGGCCAGGCCGAACAGCAGGGTGCCGAAGATGAACACCCTTCGGCGGCCGAGGATGTCACCCGCGCGACCGCCGAGCAGCAGCAGCCCGCCGAAGGTCAGGGTGTAGGCGTTGATGACCCACGACAGGTCGGTGGTCGAGAAGCCCAGGGCGTCCCTGATGTGCGGCAGTGCGATGTTCACGATGGTCGCGTCGAGGACCACCATGAGCTGGGTGGCGGCGATGACGGTCAGGGTGATGCCCTTGCCCCGCCCCTGGTTCGTCCGCGGTGGTGGGTTCTTGCTGAGCGTGTCGGAGATAGCCACGAATGTGCCCCCTGCTGGCTATGTGCTCGGTGGTGCGGGGCCGGCGGAGTCGCCGGTCCGGGCATGGCATTGCGCCCTTGCGCAGGCCGAGAAGGAACGGGATCGTTCACTAAGCGGGACGATATCCTGGCCGTGATTGTGAACGCAAGCGTTCCTTAAGGGTGGTGGCGATGGAGCGGTTGGTGCGACGCCTGGTGGCGGACCGGTCCGGTCGGTCGCCGGGTGGTTCGGCGGGGCCGGCGCCCGGAGAGGCGGCTGTTCGGCCCGAGGTCCTTCGGCCTGAGGCCGTGCGGTCCGGGGCTGTCCGGTCCGGGGCCGTTCGACCGGGGGAGGAGGGTGTCGGGGTGGCGCCAGGGGGGTCGGGCGCCGGGTCGGGCTCGGGGCCGGGTGGCGAACCGGGCTTCTGTCCGGTGCGGGCCGCCCGCCAGGCGCTGACGCGGCCGGCGCGGCGCCGGGGGAAGGAACTGGAGAACGCAATCTTCGAGGCCGCCCTCGACCAGCTCACCTCCGGCGGATACGCGCGGCTCACCATGGAAGGGGTCGCCGGCGCGGCGCGGACCGGGAAGGCCGCGCTCTACCGGCGCTGGGCGTCCAAGGACGAACTCGTCATCGACGCCCTGGACGCCACTCTTCCACGCCCTTACGACACCCCCGACCTCGGGTCCGCGCGTGACGAACTCCACCGGCTCATCGAGGGGTTCACGCAGGCGATGGCCTCCCGGACGGGCTCCGCGCTCAATGCGCTGATGGGCGAGATCGACCAGGAGCGGGCCGAGGTCTTCAAGGCCTTCATCACCGACCGGGTCATCGAGCCGACCGCGCGGACCATCCTGGAGATCCTGCGTCGCGGTGCCGAGCGCGGCGACGTCCGGCCCGGTGCGGCCACCCCGCTGGTGGCCGACGTCATTCCGGCGGTGCTGCTCTACCAGGTCAAGATCCGCGGGCTGGAGAACATGGGGCCGGGGTTCGCCGGTCGGCTGGTGGACGAGGTGCTGGAGCCGATGATCCGGGCCTGAGGCGGTCGGTGCCGGGCCCGGGCACTGCCGGACCCGGTGCCTCCCCCGGACCCCTCCCTCCCGGGAGGCGGATTCGGCGGTTGTGAGCGGGCTTAGGCTGGAGGCTGCCCCCGCTGAACGGATTACGCCATGCCCATCGTCCCCCCGACGCACTCCGTCGAACGCTCGCTCCGCCGGGCCGGCGCCAAGATCGTCGTCGGTCTCGACGAGGTCGGGCGCGGCGCCTGGGCCGGGCCGGTCACCGTGGGCGCGGCCGTCACCGGTCTGCGCAAGGCGCCGGAAGGGCTGACCGACTCCAAGCTGCTCACCGAGCTGCGCCGTCGCGCGCTCGCACCCGTCCTCGCCGACTGGGTCACCGCGTACGCGCTCGGGCAGGCCACCCCGCAGGAGTGCGACGAGCTCGGCATGACGGCGGCGCTGCGGCTGGCCGCCGTCCGCGCGCTGGAGGCGCTGCCGGTCGAACCCGACGCGGTGATCCTGGACGGCAAGCACGACTACCTCGGCGGACCCTGGCGGGTGCGCACGGTGATCAAGGGCGACCAGTCCTGCATCTGCGTCTCCGCCGCCTCGGTGCTCGCCAAGGTCCACCGCGACGGCCTGATGGCCGAACTGGGCGAGGGATGCCCGGACTACGGCTTCGCCGACAACGCCGGCTACCCGTCCCCGGTGCACCGTGCCGCGCTGGAGGAGTTCGGCCCCACCGAGCACCACCGGCTCTCCTGGGCGTACATGGACGGACTGCCGAAGTGGCGCCATCTCAAGCGCGTTCGGGAGGGTGCGGGCGACGGCCAGGGGTCCGCCGACGAACAGTTGACGCTCGGTTTCTGACGGTCCGTCTGGAATTGCCCCGGGAGGGGGCGGCAGGAGGCCGGCGCCCAAGGGGTGGGGTGCCCGTGCGCGTCCGACCGGCATTTGATAGATATCCGGGTATGCCTGTCTTCCCCGAGGAGCCGGAGATTCACGAGAGCCTCCCGGGCCCCGGCGTTCCCTTCCTCCGCGAGTCGGACGCACAAGCCCCCGCCACCGCACCCACCACCGTCGTCGCCCCGGCTCCGGTGCCCGGACCCCGTCCGGCGCCCCCGCGCCCGGCCCCGCCGCGCGCCGCCCGTCCGGGCCCGCCGCAACTGGTCCCCAAGCCCGGGCCGGCACCGCGCCGCCCGGCCCCCGCCGAACCGCGGGTGGAGGTCCAGCGGATCGCCGCCACCCCGGCACAGGCGGTGGAGCGCGCTGACGACGCGGTCGACCTGCTGCTGGAGTCCGGCCGCAACCCGGGCGACATCCTGGTGCTGACGGTCGGCGAAGCGCACCCCTGGCAGCAGCACGAGCTGTCCTTCGGTGAGGAGCGCTACTGGGCGCAGCTCGCCGAGGGCGGGGACGTGTTCTACGCGGACGCCGCGCTGACCCGTCCGGTCCGTCGCGAGGCGGTCGTCCTGGTGGTCAACGGCGGACCGTCCGCCCGGGCCGCCGAGGCGTACGCCAGGGCGCTCGACCACGCGACCGCGCTGCTGGTGGTCTGCGGCGACGCCGGCCCGGCCGCGAAGGGCGCGGCCGGAACCACGCCGGGCCGCCCGGGCAAGGCCTGACCACAGCCGTCCACTTCGGGCCCGGCGCCGCCGTACGGTGCCGGGCCCGAGGTCCGTCCCGCGGCCCCCGGTGGCTGACGGCCGGTGCCGACGGCCGTTGTCGAAGGCCGGTGTTGACGGCCCGACGGCCGAGGGCTGCCGCGGACTCAGCGCGTGCCGGTACGGCGGGTCGGTTCGGCCGCCGCGGCCCGCGTCGCGGCCCACGGGGGTTCGGACTGCGGGGAGCGCGCCGTGTCCTCGCCGCGCTTGGCCTGGTCGGCCGCCAGCAGGCGGGTCCGCTGGCCGCGCGGGGCCTCCAGGGCCGAACGCGGCGGTAGTTCCGTCACGGTGTGCACCGGCCCCTCGGCCCAGGAGCCCGAGTGCGGCTTGCGCCCGCCCCGACCGTCCCCGAGGACCTGCCAGCCCGCCGGGGTGAGTCCGATGTACGCCCCGCAGCGCAGTCCGTGCAGTGCGGACGCGTCCCGCAGCGCCCACATCCAGGCGCCGTCCTGCGCCGTCCAGCCGGGTGCGCCGTCGCGGCAGCGCAGCAGTAGGGCCGTCCGGGTCGGCTCGGGCAGTCGCAGGTCGTGCGGGATGATCCGGCGCAGGTTCGCCAGCAGCGCGTTGCGGTGCTGCCATCCGTCGGTGTCGTGCGGCCAGGGGGTGAACGAGGCCGAGGCGGCGAGGTGGTGGAGCGCGTCCAGGACGGCGACCACGACGGTGCCCGGCTGGGGCAGGTGGCGCTGGTGCAGTTCCACGACGAACTCGCGCGGGTCGCGCAGCAACGGGATCCCCGAGGCGGTCCAGGTCTCCAGGTCCAGCACCCGTCTGGGTTCCGTGCTCCCGGAGAAGGGATTCTGACCTCGGCCGATACCGTTGATCACGATCCTCCTTCCTGGCCCGTGGGCAGGCGGGTGCCTGGGTACGCCGAAGGGCGGGTCCAGCGGACCGGATTTCGGGTACCCCCCAATTCTCGGGGCATCGGGGGCGGAGCGGCAACGATGAAATGATGAACGCCATCCGATAGCCCATGGTCTGCCGGATATGTTCCACAGTCGCCCGACCGCCGTGGAGGTGCCTCCGGGCCTTGATCCACAACGCCCGGAGGGCAGGGTGAGCCGTCGTCGGCACGGTGACCACTCCTTTCTCGGGCCGTTCGACCGGTGTGATCGAAATCGCTTCGCTTGATCCTTTCTGTTGGGCCATTCGAGTGAACGGGAGGGCTCCTTCGCCGGTTTTCCGGCGTTGGGTCACCCCTGCACGGCCAGCACCAGCGGCAGCACCGCGCTCGCCCCCGCCCGGCGCAGCAGCCGGGCGGCCACGGTGACCGTCCACCCCGAGTCGACGAGGTCGTCCACCAGCAGCACCGGCCCACCGGCGGCCGCCACCGCCTGCTCGACCTCCGGTGGCAGGACCAGCGCGCCGGCCAGCGAGTGCAGCCGCTGGGCGCTGTTGCTGCGGGCGCCGTGCGGGGGCAGCCCGCCGGCGTACTCGATCCGGCCGAGCAGCGGCAGTCGCCCGATCTCGGCGATCCGCGCGCCCAGGCTGCCGACCAGCCGGGGCCTGGCCGAGGAGGCCATCGTCACCACTCCGACCGGCCGGTCCAGCCGGGCTCCCTCCGTGGTCGCGGGCCCGGCCCAACCGCCCGGACCGCGGGCCCAGTCGGCGAGCACCGCCACCAGGGCGTCCACCGCCTCGCCGGGTACCGGCACGTCCGGCGCCTGCTCGGCGAGCAGGGTGCGCAGCCGGTTGCCCCAGCCGATGTCGGACAGCCGGCCGAGCGCACGGCCGGTCTCCGCCTGCTCGCCCGCCGGGATCCGGCCCTTGAGCGGCACCCCGAGCGCGTCCATCCCGGTCGGCCAGAGCCGTCGGGGCTCGAAGCTCACGCCCGGGCGGCCGAGCGCGGCCCGGGCGGCGGCCAGCGCCTCGGCGGAGACGTCCGGGGTGTGCAGCGGCCCCGCGCAGTTGTCGCACCGGCCGCACGGCGCGGCCTCCTCGTCGTCCAGCTGGCGGCGCAGGAACTCCATCCGGCAGCCGGTCCCCGCCGCATAGTCGCGCATCGCCCGCTGCTCCGCCTCCCGGGAGGCGGCGACCTTGGCGTAGCGGGCGGTGTCGTACTCCCAGCTCTGGCCGGTGGCCGTCCAGCCGCCCTTGACCCGGCGGACGGCGCCGTCCACGTCGAGCACCTTGAGCATGGTCTCCAGCCGGGCCCGGCGCAGGTCCACCCGGGGCTCCAGGGCGGCGGTGGAGAGCGGCCGGCCGGCCTCGGCCAGCGCGTCGATGGTGCGGCGCACCTGATCCTCCGGGGGGAAGGCCAGCGAGGCGAAGTAGCGCCAGATCGCCTCGTCCTCACGCCCGGGCAGCAGCAGCACCTCGGCCCGGTCCACTCCGCGCCCGGCCCGGCCGACCTGCTGGTAGTAGGCGATCGGCGAGCTGGGCGAGCCGAGGTGCACCACGAAGCCGAGGTCGGGCTTGTCGAAGCCCATGCCGAGCGCGGAGGTGGCGACCAGCGCCTTGACCCGGTTGGCCAGCAGGTCGGCCTCGGCGGTGCGGCGCTCGGCGTCCTCGGTGCGGCCGGAGTAGGAGGCCACCGGGAAGCCGCGCTCGCGCAGGAAGGCCGTCACCTCCTCGGCGGCGGCCACCGTCAGGGTGTAGACGATGCCCGAGCCGGGGAGCCGGTCGAGGTGGTCGGCCAGCCAGGCGAGGCGGTGCGCCGGGTCGGGCAGGGAGAGCACGCCCAGGGTGAGGCTCTCCCGGTCGAGCGGCCCGCGCAGCACCAGGGCGTGCTCGTCGGTGGTGCCGGTGCCGAGCTGCTCGGCGACGTCCGCGGTGACCCGGGCGTTGGCGGTGGCGGTGGTGGCCAGCACCGGGACGCCGGGCGGCAGGTCCGCGAGCATGGTGCGCAGCCGGCGGTAGTCGGGGCGGAAGTCGTGCCCCCAGTCCGAGATGCAGTGGGCCTCGTCGACCACGAGCAGGCCGGTGGAGGCGGCGAGCTCGGGCAGCACCTGGTCGCGGAAGTCCGGGTTGTTCAGCCGCTCGGGGCTGACCAGCAGGATGTCGACCTTCCCGTCGGCGACCTCCTCCTGGATCGCGGTCCACTCGTCGGTGTTGGCCGAGTTGATCGTGCGGGCGTGGATGCTGGCCCGGCCGGCCGACTCGACCTGGTTGCGCATCAGGGCGAGCAGCGGCGAGACGATCACCGTCGGCCCGGCGCCGCGGGCCCGGAGCAGGGCGGTGGCGATGAAGTAGACGGCGGACTTCCCCCAGCCGGTGCGCTGGACGACCAGGGCGCGGCGGTGGTCGACCACGAGGGCCTCGATGGCCGTCCACTGGTCCTCGCGCAGGGTGGCTCCGGGGCCGGCGAGCTCGCGCAGGACGGCCTCGGCCCGCGCCCGGACCTCGGCGCGGTCGGCGGTGGCGGTGGTGTGGATGTCGGGCTGCTGCATGGCGTCCATGTAACCCCGTACCGCCGACAAGCGACGAATGCCGGGGAGCGGAGACGGGGGAAGGCGGGATGTATTTCATCCGCTGATCCGCTGAACGGCGGTCAAAATCCACTCGCGGGAGGGAGTGTCGCCTGCTCCGAATGAGTGAGGGAAAATTCGGGGGCGGAGTTATCCACAGGAAAAAAGTCGGTTCCGACATCGTTCGCGGATTGCGTCCACTCTTGCGGCCATGAACGCGATGAACAACGAACACGTCATTCTGTCCCTCGGACCGGCCTCCGACCACCGGCAGGTCGTCATGCGCGGCCCGGCCGACATGGCCGAGCTGCTTCCGTACTTCCTGGGCTTCTACCCCGACGACAGCATCGTCGCGGTGGGGCTCCACGGCCCCGGCCTGCACCAGGGCGGGGTGATCCGGGCGGACCTGCCGCGGTCGCCCGCGCAGTGGCCGGCCGCGGCGGAGGAGACGGCCGCCCTGCTGGTCGCCCTCTCCGAGCGGCACGGCGCCCGGCCGCTCCAGGTGCTCCTCTACCTCTGCCAGGACCGCGGTACGGCCCACGCCCCGCCGGTGGTGGACGGGCTGCGGCCGCTGGCGGAGGCCCTCCGGGCGGCCTTCGGGCGCCGGGGCGTGGCCGTCAAGGAGGCGCTGTGCGTCTCGGACGGCCGCTGGTGGTCCTTCCTCTGCCGCGGCGACGGGTGCTGCGACGCGGCGGGCAATCCGGTGCGGCGCAGCCCGGAGCCCGGTCCGGCGGCCGCCGCCGCGACGGTGGCCGGCCTGGTGCCGCGCGGCAGCCGCAAGGCCATCATTGGCGGGCTGGACCCGGTCGGTCCGCCGGCGGACGCCGCCCAGCGCGAGGCGCTCGCCCGGGCCGAGGCCGTGGACGCCCTCGCCAGGGAGCAGCGCCTCGCCCTGCTCGACCAGGCCTTCGCCGAGTTCCGGGCCGGAGCCAGGGAACTCGACGCGGACCGGACGGCCCAGCTGCTGCTCGCCCTGCGGGACCGCCTGGTGCGGGACCGCGGCGTCGAGTACGCCAGGCCCGACGAGCTGGCCCCGGCCGAGCGGCTCTGGCGCTTCCTCGCCCGGCGGGCCGTGCCGCCGTACGAGGGCTGTGCGGTGGCCCCGCTCACCCTGCTGGCCTGGACGTCCTGGGTCGCCGGGGACACGGCGACGGCCCGGGTCGTGCTCGGGCACGTCCTGCGGCTCGCCCCGGGCTACCTGCTGGCCGAGCTGGTCTACGAGTCGCTCAACGACGGCATGACGCCCCAGGGGCTGCTGGCCGCCGTCGAGGCCCAGCGCCGGCGGCGCGAGGAGCCCGGGGACGCCACGGCCCCGGGCGAGGAACCGCGGCCTCCGGCGGGCGGAGCGCCGAACGCCGAGGCGCCGCCGCCCGCCCAGGGGGCGCCCCTCCGCGACGACGCGGGTCCCGGGCCCGCCGCCCCGGGCGCCGGCGAGGCCCCCGGTGAGCGGCCCGGGCGGTCGGCTGGCGCGCGGCGGCACCGGCGTGGCGGTCGCCGGAAGGGCTCGTCCACGGCGTCGGTACCGACGGATCCGGGTCAGGGCGCCCCGGACGGCCCGGGAGGCCCGGAGCCGGACGGCGGTGGTGCCGGGGCGGTCGCCCTGCTGTCGGCGCCCGGACGGGCCGTGGCGCCCGGGCACGCCAGGGTGGCCGGGGAGCGGTTCGCCCGGGGCCTGCGGCTCGGCCGGGCGGCGGCCTGCGTGCCCGCCGCCGCCCGGACCGGCCACCACCGCTGCCGGGGCGTCCGGCGGGCGGCGGGAGGAGGCCACCGTGCGCACTGAGCCGCTCCGCGCCGCGGCGCCGGCCCGAGGGCCGCTACGCCTCGCCGTGCGCCATCTTGATCAGGCGGTCCAGCACCGTGCCGCCGCTCATCCGAAGGCCGTCGTGCTCCCACTCGTTGGTGATCCAGGTCCGCAGGCCGCGCACCGCGCGGGCGGTCTCCAGCGAGTCGGCGGTGTCCACGTACATGTCGTCGTGGTACACGGCCGCCACGACCGGCACGGTGTTGGTGGCCAGCCGCACCCGGTCGTACAGGTCGGGCCAGTCGGTGCGGGCGGCGAGCAGCTCCGCGGTCTCCTTCAGCGGGCGCAGCGCCGGGTCGGTGTCGAACATCCAGGGGTAGATCATCTCCCCGGTGAACAGCACCGGCGCGTCGGACTCCAGCGCGGCCCGGGCGTCGAACTGCGGGAACTCCTTGCGGACCCGCTCGGCCGCCCAGGCGGTGCCGCCCTGGTCCACCGACCGCTGGCCGTAGATCGACTCGTGCAGCACCGCGTAGAGCGGGCCGCCCGCGAAGGAGAGCTGGGCCTGGGCGCCGGCGAGGAAGGTGTCGGAGAGCTCGGCCCCGGCCGCGCCCTCCACCCAGGCCTCCTCCAGCAGGTAGTGCAGCGTGCCGGAGCCGTTGCCGCCGCCGAGCAGCATGCCGAGCGCCTGGAACGCCTCGATGGTGAGCAGCCCGCCGTCCGGCAGGGTCGCGGGGGAGTCGGCGAGGTGGGCCGCGATCCGGCGCACCGCCTGGACGTCCTGCGGGAACCGGGCGTAGTGGCCCTCGTTCTTGCCGACCACCCGCGGGTAGGCGGCGCGGTAGACGTCGTCGGCCGAGCTGCCGAGACCGGAGAGGCCACCGGTGATGAAGGCCTCGGTCAGGCCCTCGGGGGCGATGGAGAGGTAGGTGAGGGTGCAGAAGCCGCCGAAGCTCTGGCCCAGCACGCTCCAGCGCCGGTCGGCGCCGAGCAGCCGCTCGCGGATCAGCTCGGCGTCCCGGACGATCGAGTCCGCGCGGAAGTGGGCCAGGTAGTCCGCCTGCTCCTGCGGACCACCGCGCCGGGCGAGGGTCTGCCGGGTCGCGGGGGTGGACCGCCCGGTGCCGCGCTGGTCGAGCAGGAGCACCCGGTAGTCGTCCAGGGCGCGCTCCAGCCAGGAGTCCCGGCCGAGCGGCCGGGCAGCCTTTCCGCCCGGCCCGCCCTGGAGGTAGACCAGCCAGGGCAGGTCGGCCCGCTCGCGGCCTGCGGCGACCACCTCGCGGGCGTACACCTCGATCTGCTCGCCCTGCGGGGCGGCGTGGTCGAGCGGCAGCTGGAACACGTGGTCGGTCGTGACAATCCCGGGCAGCCGGCTGATGGTGGACATGCAACTCCTCGGTCTCTGCTGGTCACAGCGATGGCGTCGCGGTTCACGGGGTCACCGGGTGCGGGGGCCGCGACCCCCGCACCGTATCCTGGCGGCGGTCGAGCACCGGTTCGACCGCCCTGTCCGTCCGGCCGGTCGGCCGACCCAGGCCGACGACCGCCCCGAGTGGGCCCGACGGCGGCCCGCAAGACGAGTGCCGGCCCCGGATCGCGGACGGTGACGCGCCCGCGCCGAGGTCCCGGTGACGTTCCGACGGAAGCTGTATGGCCGCCCGGCAGAACCGTCCCGACCAGCGGCGCAGCGGCGGGGCGTGACCTGGTGGCGGTGCGCGGCGTTCACTCCGGGGGTCTCCGCCCAGTTCGGGCGGGCCGATCACCGGGCGGTGCGGACCAGAGCGCCCGGACACCGGCAGCCGTCGGCGGCCGCGTGCGGCACCATGACCGGTGGCCACCAGGGGGCCGAGCGTCACGGCGGGTGCGGGCCGCGGGGGAAGGGCGTCACCGGCCGACCGGGCCGCCGGACCTGACGGCGTGCCGGGCCACGGCGAGGGGCCCCGGGAACGAAGGCGCGGCGCGCCGGTACCGGCCCGGTACCGAGCACCGCATGGCACGACCCGTCACCGGGTACGGCCAGAAACGGCACACCCGCCGACGGGACGGCCCCGTCGGCCCGGCATCATCAGCACGCGATCGAGCATGCTCGCGGCCCACCGGCCTGACCCGGCCACCGGACCGCCGAGGGGAGGAGAGTCCGGTGACCGCCATGAGGCCACCACAGGCCATGCCGGCCGAAAGCGTGGTCGGCGCGCCGCCCAGGCCGGTGGGCCGCCACGACCAAGCCCCGGCAGCCGGGCCCGCGGGCGCACCGCTCGGCCCGGGCCGAGCCGCGGCCCCGCCGCGGCCGCAGCCGCCCGCCGTCCACCACGCGGTGATCTGCGTCAACGCCCCGGCGATGGCCGCCTCCGGCCCCGACGGCCAGCTGCGCGGCCACGGCCTGCACGGCTTCTACCGCAACGGCGTCCGGGTGCTCGCCCGGATGGAGCTGCGGCTGGGCGGCATGGAGCCGCTGCCGCTCCAGGGCACCCTGACCAGCACCGCCCAGGCCCGCTTCCTCGGCGCCGTCCGCATCCCCGGCGACCTCGACCCGGATCCGGCACTCACCGTCGAGCGGCTGCGGCACGCGGACGGCGTGGAGACCGTGGTCGTGCGCAACACCGGTCCCCGGCCCGCCCGGCTGCCACTGGAGATAGCCCTCGGCACCGACCTCGGCCCGGTCGCCGAGATCGCGGCCGGGCACCGCCAGCCCGACCTGCCGGGGCAGGTGCAGTCCGCGGGACTGCGCTGGACGGGCCCGGTGCACAGCGCCGTGGTCAGCGCCCAGCCCTCCCCGCACGCCGTCCTGGCCGGCGCCGGCGTGCTCCGCTGGGACCTGGAGGTCCAGCCGGGCGCCCGCTGGTCGGTCGAGCTGCACACCGAGCTGGAGACCGCCGCCGGCGGCCCGCGCCCGCCGGGTGGCCGCGGCACCGGCGCACCACTGCCCTGGTCCGAGCCGGAGGTCCGCAGCGACGACACCCGGGCCGCCCCACTGGTCTCCCGCTCGCTGGACGCCCTCGGCGGGCTGCTGTTCGCCGACCCGGACCGCCCGACCGACCTCTACCCGGCCTCCGGAGCGCCCTGGCGCTTCGGCCTCGCCCCGGCCGACGCGCTCTGGGCCGCCCGCCTGACCCTGCCGCTCGGCACCCGGCTGGCGGCCGGCACCCTCCGGGCGCTGGCCCGCCGCCAGCAGCTCGCCCCCGCCCCGGGCCGCACCGAGGGCCTGCTGCCCGGCGCCCTGCGCCACGGCGGTCCCGAGCTGCCACCCACCTGCACGGCCACCGAGGCCACCCTGCTGTTCGTCACCGTGCTGGCCGAGGCCTGGCGCTGGGGCCTGCCCCCGGCGGAGGTCGCCGAGCTGCTGCCGACCGCCGAGCGGGCCCTGGCCGCCCTGCGGGAGGGTCTGGTCGACGGCTTCGTCACCGACCTGAGCCGCCCGGCAGAGGAGCGCTCCGCCCACCCGGTCGCCGCCCGCGCCGAGGTCCAGGCACAGGCCCACCGCGCCGCCCTGCACGGGGCCGAGCTGCTGGAGGCCTTCGGCCGACCGGGCGCCGAGGACTGGCGCGGCTGGGCCGCCGCGCTGCGTCGGCGCTTCCGCGAGCGGTTCTGGGTCGACGACCTCTCCGGTGGCCGCCCCGCGGCCGGGCTGGCCCCGGGCGGCCAGCCGCTGCCCGCCGTCGCCTCTTCCCTGGTGCACCTGCTGGACACCGGGCTCGCCGTCGACGGCGGCCGGCACGAGAGCCTGCTGGACCGCGAGCAGACCCGGCTGCTCGCCCAGCGCCTGGTCGCGCCGGAGCTGGACAGCGGCTGGGGCCTGCGCACCCTGAGCGCCAAGTCCCTCCGCTTCAACCCGCTGGGCCACCGCGGCGGCGCGGTGCGGGTCCACGAGACGGCGCTGGCGGTCGCCGGCCTGGCCGAGGCCGGTCACGAGAACGAGGCCGGCACCCTGCTGGAGGGCCTGCTCGCCGCGAGCGCCCACTTCGAGGGGCGCCTGCCGGAGATGTACGCGGGGGAGCAGCGCACCCCCGGCTGCCCGCCGGTGCCGCACCCGGCCGCCTGCCGCCCGGCGGCGGTCTCCGCGGCCGGTGCCGTGCACGCGGTGTTCGCCCTCGCCGGGGTCCGGCCCGACGTCCCGGGCGGCCGGGTGCTGGTCCGCCCGGCCAGCACCGCACCGCTCGGCGAGCTGGAGCTGACCGGTCTGCGGGTGGCGGGCGAGCCCTTCTCCGTCCGGGTGAGCCGGATCGGCGTGGCGATGGTGGAGGAGGCGTCCGAGGACCTGCAACTCGTCGCCCGCTGAGCCCGCCGCCGCCCGCCACCGCCCGTCCGCTCCCGGCCCGGCACGGCCCGTACACGAACCGCGCCGGGTCGGGCGGGGGCCACCGGCCAGGAGCGGCCACGCACGGGCCTGTGCTTATCGTCAGAGAGACGACTATGATCGTCGCCATGTCGCGCTACGATCCGTCGGCCTTCCCCCCGTTCGCTGTCACGGTTGACCTCGTGGTGCTGACGGTGCGCGACCACTCGCTCTGCGCCCTGCTGGTCAGACGAGGCGAGCCGCCGTTCCAGGGGTACTGGGCGCTGCCCGGCGGCTTCGTCCGCCCGGACGAGGGCCTGGCCGAGGCCGCCTCCCGTGAGCTGGCCGAGGAGACCGGCCTGCGCGCGCACACCGCCCCCGGCCAGGACGCGGTCGGCCCCGGCGCGGCCGGCGCCCACCTCGAGCAGCTCGCCACCTACGGCCACCCGCAGCGCGACCCCCGGATGCGCGTGGTCAGCGTCGCCTACCTGGTGCTCGCCCCCGACCTGCCGACGCCCCGGGCCGGCGGCGACGCCAGCGGCGCCCGCTGGGCCCCGGTCGGCGAACTCCTCGGGGAGAACCCGGCCGACGGCGTCCCGCTCGCCTTCGACCACGGCCTGATCCTCGCCGACGGTGTGGAACGCGCCCGCTCCAAGATCGAGTACTCCTCCCTCGCCACCGCCTTCTGCCCGACCGAGTTCACCGTCGGCGAGCTGCGCCGGGTCTACGAGGCGGTCTGGGGCGTGGTGCTGGACCCGCGGAACTTCCACCGCAAGGTCACCGGCACCCCCGGCTTCCTGCTGCCCTCAGGCGGCACGACGACCCGTCAGGGCGGCCGTCCGGCCCAGCTGTTCACCGCCGGCGGTGCGACCGTCCTCAACCCGCCCATGCTCCGCCCGGAGTCCTGACCCCCTCGGGCCCTGTGCCCGGTCCTGCCCCAGCCCTCCGCCAGGCCCTGTGCCCGGTCCGCCCGGACCCGGTACCGACCCGCCGTTCTGCGGTACCGGGCAGCCGAATGGCCTGGCCTGGCTGCGGACCCGGGGGCGTCGGCGCAGAGTGTCGGTGGACGCTCCGACCGCCCGGGCCGGAGGCCTCCGGCCCAGGGAGTCCCGCGATGGCCATCAAGGACTGCGCCAACCAGCGAATCCTCATCGAGGGGCTGGCGGCGGACTACCGGAGCCTGGACAGGACCACCACCGCAACGGAGAAGGAACTGGCCGAGCTGCAGGCCGAGCACGCGGCGCCCGAGGCGATCGCCGCCGTCGAGGAACGGCTGGCCGCCGAGCGGGAGCGGTTGGGCGAGATCGTGGTCGAGGGCCAGGCCGCTGTCGACGACTTCCACGCGGAGTGCGGCGGTGAGCAGCTCCCGCCACCGCCCTGGCCTTCCCTGTAGGAGCCGCACCCCTCATCGGACACGGAGCCCCGCCCGTCCGGCACCACCGGAGCCGCCGACATCACCGGCACCACCGAAGCCACCGGAGCCGCCGAAGCAACCGACTCTGCCGGGACCCGGAACGGACCGGTCGACCGTGAATCGCAGGATCGGATTGTCCCCTGATCGGGTGAGGTGGGCAGCCGGTGGGCCCGTGCCGTTCCCGTAATGCCCGGAATAGCCGTCGCCGCCCCCTAATGTGCTGGCGCGGAGCCGCGCGGGTGCATGCCCGCCCGTCAGGGGTGCTCCGCGTCGAACAGCTCGGCCGAGGGCACGGGAGCAGCCAGCGATGATCCAGATCACCGGACTGACCAAGGTCTACCGCAAGGGCGCTCCGCCTGCAGTGCTCGACCTGACCTTCGACGCCCGGCCCGGCACGGTGACCGCGCTGCTCGGCGCCGAGGGGGCGGGCAAGTCCACCGCCCTGCGGCTGATGCTCGAACTCGAACGCGGCCAAGGCGTCACGCTCTTCGACGGCCGCCGCTACCATCGGCTGCGCCACCCCGAGCGCGAGGTGGGGGTGCTGCTGCCCGGCACCGGGGAGGCCGCGGTGGCCGGACATCCGGGCCGCAAGGCGCGCAGCCACCTGCGGATGCTCGCCGCGGCCGTCGGCGTCCCGGCCCGGCGGGCCGACGAACTGCTGGAGCAGACCCGGCTGGCCGCCGTCGCCGGGCAGCGGCTGCGCACCTTCTCGCCCGGCATGCACCGCCGCCTGGCCCTGGCCGCCGCCCTGCTCGGCGACCCCGGCGCGCTGCTGCTGGACGGGCCCGCCGACGGCCTGTCACCGCGCAACGTCGAGTGGTTCCACTCCTTCCTGCGCTCCTTCGGGGCCGCCGGCGGAACGGTCCTGGTGACCACCCGCACGCCGCAGGAGGCCTCGCAGCTCGCGGACCGGGTGGTCACCCTGGACCGCGGCCGACTGGTGGCCGACCAGCCGGTCGCGGAGTTCCGGCGGTCCAGGCTCAGCCCCGAAGTGGCCGTCCGGGGGCCGCAGATGGCGCGGCTGGCGGACCTGCTGGTCAGCCAGGGCGCGGACGTCCGACGGGACGGCAGCGTGGGCCTTGCGGTGGCCGGCATCGACCGCACCGAGATCGGCGAACTCGCCTACCGTCACGGGATCCTGTTGCACGAGTTGGCGGACCGGGTGGTCGAGCAGCCGGCGCCGCGGGTCGTCCTGCCGGTCGGCTCGGGCCGCTCCGGCCACCTCCGCCTCCACCCGGAACCCGGGGCGGGGCCGAGCCCGGAGTCGGCCGAGCAACCGAACCCGGAACCGGACCCGGCACCGAGCCCGGAACCGAAGTCGGAGCCAGGCCCGCAGTCGGCCGCCGAGCGGATCCCCGAGCCGGCCGCCGAGCCCACCCCGGTCGGAGCCGTGACGACTCCGGCCGAGCCGGCCACCGTCTTCGCCCCCGAAGCCTCCGTCCCCGAAGCCATTACCCCCGGAGCCACCGCCTCCGTCCCCCGTGCCGCCACCGCCCCGAAGCACAACGCCCCCCGCCGCCGGGAGGACGGCTCCCTGCCCACCCGCGCCCTGCCCGCCGTGGCAATCGCCGCCGCGCTCCCTGCCGCCGCGCTCCCCGTCCTCGGTTCGGCGGGCCGCCGCCCCGGGCCCGTCGGCCGTCGGCCGGAGCCGACCACGGAGGCCGGGTCCGACGCCCCCGCCAAGCCCGCCCCCGCGCCCACCGTCGCCGTCGACCGGCTCTTCCGCGACGACCCGGCCCCGGCCCTGCCGCAGCCGCCCGCCCGGGTCCGGCCGCCGGGCCGCCGGTTGAGCGCCGACGACCTGCTCACCGACGACACCGTCCGCCTCCGTCGCCCCGTCTCGGGCACGAGCGCCGTCCGGGTCTCCACCGCCCAGCCCCCCGCCGCCCCCACGGCCCCCGCGATCCCCGCAGCCCCCGCCCCTGCCACCCCCGACGACCACCGGAGCGAGTGAACCGTGCGTGTCCTGGCCTACGAGCTGCGCCGCCTGCGCGGCCTGCGTTCCACCTGGCTGCTGCTCGCCGCCGTGCTGCTCGGCGACGCCGTCGTGGCCGCCGTCCTGGCGGACCAGGCCCCGGACGGTCCACTGGCCGCCCCGGCCGGGGTGCGGCTGCTGACCGCCGCCGTCCCGTTGGTCCCGCTGCCCTTCGCGGCGCTCGGCGCCGGGGTGCTGGGCGCGCTCTCGTACGGGCACGAGGTGCGCCACCCGGGGCTGCCGGCCTCGCAGGTGTCGTACCCGCGCCGGGTGCGACTGCTGCTGGCCAAGCTGCTGGTGATCGGGCCGGTGGCGGCCCTGCTGGCGCTGACCACCCTGCTGCTCGACACGCTGGCCGTGCACCTCGCGTTGCCGGACGGCGTCACCGTGGCGGCCTGGGCGGACCCGGCCGCGCTGTCGGACCGGGTGTCCGCGGCGGTGACCGGCGCCGGGCTGTCCGGACTGTCCGACCTGCCGGGCGTGTTCTCCCCGCTCGGCCTGACGGCCGGTCACGGGGTGCCCGCCGCCCTGCTGGCCTTCGTCCTGCTCACCGTGGTGGCGGCCTGGACCGGGGTGCTGACGGCCTCGCTGACCCGCAGCGCCGCGGCCGGGGTGCTGTTGCTGTGCGCACTGCCGCCGCTGCTGGAGTCCGGCGTCGCCCTGCTGCTGCGTCACACCGGCAGGCCGTGGCCGACCCGGGCGGCCGAGCTGCTGCCGTTCCAGTCCGGGATCGAGTGGGCCTACGGCTGGGTGTACGGCGGTGCGCACGAGGCGGTGGCCGGGAGCGCGGCCCTGACCGATCCGGCGCTGCTCGCCGTGGTCGCGGCCCCCGCGGGGCTCCTGTTGCTCGCCGCCCTGCTGGTCCAGGCCCGCCGCCGCGCCCTGTAGGCCCGTGGCTGCGCATCGCGCAGGGCATCCCGCACGGCGCCGCACCCATGGGCGGCCCTGTCCGGTCCCGCGGAAGCCCCCGGGGTGCGGTCCTGCCCGTGGCTACCAAGATCGACCAGCAGTGACCGTAATGCGCGGTTCTTCCTGATAAGAAGTCAATTATCCAGTCACGGTCGATCACCCTTTCGTGTGCTTTTCACGAGAATTCTCAAGCCACGCCTGCGGATCGCCGACAAAGGAGGCGTGAGTACCCTTGCGCACCCCACCATGACCCCCGCCCGTTCCGCCGATGGGCCCATCCACGGTCCCGGCGACCTGGACCGCTTCTCGTACGCCGACCGGCCGACCCCGCCGGCGCCCCGCTGGGAGGGCGCCGAGTCCGACATCGGTCGGGTCGGCCGCAAGACCACCAGCAGCCGCGGTCGCGGTCTGCACGGCCAGCTGGTCCAGCAGCTCGGCCAGATGATCGTCTCCGGCGATCTCGGTGCCGACCGTCCGCTGGTGCCCGAGGAGATCGGCCAGCGGTTCGAGGTCTCCCGGACCGTCGTCCGCGAGTCGCTGCGCGTGCTGGAGGCCAAGGGCCTGGTCAGCGCCCGGCCGAACGTCGGCACCCGGGTCCGTCCGGTCGGCGACTGGAACCTGCTGGACCCGGACATCATCGAGTGGCGCGCCTTCGGTCCGCAGCGGGACGAGCAGCGCCGGGAGCTGTTCGAGCTCCGCTGGGCGATCGAGCCGCTGGCAGCCCGGCTCGCCGCCGGCCACGGCCGGGAGGACGTCCAGCAGCGCCTGGTCGAGCTGGTCGAGATCATGGGCCACGCCGCCTCCCAGGCCGACCTCTCCACGTACACCCGGGCCGACGCCGAGCTGCACGGCCTGATCCTCCAGATGGCCGGCAACCGGATGCTGGAGCACCTGTCCGGGATCGTCGCCTGCGCGCTGCAGGTCTCGGGCGGCCCGGCGATCTCCTGCGAGCGGCCCTCCGAGTCCTCGGTCGGCCTGCACGCCCGGCTGGTGGACGCGCTGGGCGCCGGCGACGGCACCGCGGGCGAGGTCGCGATGCGGGCGCTGCTCACCGTCCATCCCGAGGTCGAGCCGTCCGTCCCCGCGCCCAGGGAGCACTGAACGGGCTGTTTCCACGAGCGGAGGCGCCGGCTGGCGGCGGTCCGCTCCGCCAGGGCCCTCCGGTCGCATCGTGCGGCGCAGCCGGGGGGCCTCCGCATGCCGTCACCCCTCGGGTCGACCGGAGCCGGGAGAACGTGGGGAACGCCGGGGGCGGGAGAAGAACGGGGAAGCCGGGGGAAGCCGGAGCCGGGAGAGCCGGGGAGCCGGGGAGAAGCCGGGCGAGCCGGCCGCGCCCGGGAGGGGTCGCCGGGCCCGGGAGAGCGGGCCGGCGAAAGGCGAGCCCATTTCGCGGCTTGTCCATGACAACAGTTCACCCCGCGAGTGCGCGATGATGGAAGCGGCCCCGGGTTGCGGGCGCCGGGTCGGTGTGACCCGCGACACGAAGGCCATGCGTAACACTTGACGAGTAGCAGCGATGTGTCCTGAGCGGAAGCAGCTCCGGAATACTCCAACATGTCAGAATGCTGTGTTGGTCCGCGGCGCTGCTGCCGTCCTGCAAACCCAGTCCTCAAGCCCGAGTCGGTCGGAATCGACACCGCGCGTCCGACGCGCGATCTCCTTCCCCGCCCGCTCGGGCGGCCGGTACGGGTTCGAGATCCACTCATCGTCCGAGAGGTTGTTCGTGTCGGCCAGCACATCCCGTTCGCTTCCCCCCGAGATCGCCGAGTCCGCGGCTCTGCTGGCGCTCATCGAGCGGGGCAAGGCCCAGGGGCAGATCGCCGGTGACGACGTGCGCCAGGCGTTCGAGGCGGACCAGATCCCGGTCACCAAGTGGAAGAACGTCATGCGCAGCCTCAACCAGGTGCTGATTGAGGAGGGGGTGGACCTCATGGTCAGCGCGGCCGAACCGGCCGGCGCCAAGCGCAAGAGCGTTGCTGCCAAGAGCCCCACCAAGCGCACCGCCACCAAGGCTGTCACCACCCGGACCCCGGCCGCCTCGTCGGCCCCGACCAAGCCGCCCGTGCGGATCGCCCCCGGCGCTCCCGTCGCGGCGCCGGCCGTCGCGGCCGCCACGGCCCCGGCTCCCACCGTCTCCGCCGAGATCACCGCCGAGGGGAGGACCGCGGTCGGCTCCGAGCTGAAGGCGGCTCCCGCGAAGAAGGCCGCGCCGGCCAAGAAGGCCGCGGCCAAGAAGACCGCCGCGCCGGCCAAGAAGACCGCCGCCAAGAAGACCGCCGCCGGCAAGACCGCCAAGGGCGACGAGGAGCTGCTCGGCGAGGAGGAGCTGCTCGAGGACGTCGCGCTGCCCGGCGACAAGACCGAGGCCGAGGGCACCGCTCCGGAGGAGGAGTCGGAGGGCTTCGTCCTCTCCGACGACGACGAGGACGACGCGCCGGCCCAGCAGGTCGCCGTCGCCGGTGCCACCGCCGACCCGGTCAAGGACTACCTGAAGCAGATCGGCAAGGTCCCGCTGCTCAACGCCGAGCAGGAGGTCGAGCTCGCCAAGCGCATCGAGGCCGGCCTGTTCGCCGAGGACAAGCTCTCGGCCGCCGACAAGCTCGCCCCGAAGCTCAAGCGCGAGCTGGAGATCATCGCCGAGGACGGCCGCCGGGCCAAGAACCACCTGCTGGAGGCCAACCTCCGCCTCGTGGTCTCGCTGGCCAAGCGCTACACCGGTCGCGGCATGCTCTTCCTGGACCTGATCCAGGAGGGCAACCTCGGTCTGATCCGTGCGGTCGAGAAGTTCGACTACACCAAGGGCTACAAGTTCTCGACCTACGCCACCTGGTGGATCCGCCAGGCGATCACCCGCGCCATGGCCGACCAGGCCCGCACCATCCGTATCCCGGTGCACATGGTCGAGGTCATCAACAAGCTGGCCCGCGTCCAGCGCCAGATGCTCCAGGACCTGGGCCGCGAGCCCACCCCGGAGGAGCTGGCCAAGGAACTCGACATGACCCCCGAGAAGGTCATCGAGGTCCAGAAGTACGGCCGTGAGCCGATCTCGCTGCACACCCCGCTGGGCGAGGACGGCGACAGCGAGTTCGGTGACCTGATCGAGGACTCCGAGGCGGTCGTCCCGGCCGACGCGGTCTCCTTCACCCTGCTCCAGGAGCAGCTGCACTCGGTGCTGGACACCCTGTCCGAGCGCGAGGCGGGCGTGGTCTCGATGCGCTTCGGCCTGACCGACGGCCAGCCGAAGACGCTGGACGAGATCGGCAAGGTGTACGGGGTCACCCGTGAGCGCATCCGCCAGATCGAGTCGAAGACCATGTCGAAGCTGCGCCACCCGTCGCGCTCCCAGGTGCTGCGCGACTACCTGGACTGATTCGACGGCAGTCGTTCCACGCGAAGGCCCGGAGCCGCACGGCTCCGGGCCTTCGCGGCTGTCCGGGCCCGGGCGTGTCAGCGTACGGGTGGTGGTTGTCCCTCGTCCGGGTGGCGGCGCGGCGGGAAGCGGTCGCACCGTGTAGCCGGTCACCTACGCTGTGCCGGTTGCCCGCTTCCGAGCCTCCTGGAGTCACGGTGCCGACCGAGCCGGACCGCACAGACCTGCCGACGCCCGCCCCGTTCCCGGCGGACCCCGCCGACCCGGCCGCCGACCGGGTGGGCCGCCGCCGCAGGGCCGCCGTGCTGGCGCTGCTCGCCGCCGTTCCCGTTCCGCTGGTCGCCCTCGGCACCGCGGCGCCGGCCGAGGCGCAGCGCCGGGTGGTCGGCGGCAGCGCGGTGAGCACCGCGGACCACCCGTGGATCGTGGCGCTGTCCAGCCGCCAGCAGTTCGGCAGCGGCCGTTCCGGCCAGTTCTGCGGGGGTGCGCTGGTCACCCCGACCAAGGTGGTGACGGCCGCGCACTGCTTCTACGACGAGGCCAGGGGCCGGGTGGACCGGCCGGGCCTGAAGGTGATCGTCGGCCGGGACGACATGCGCGGCACGTCCGGCCGGGAGGTGGCGGTGCGGTCGGTCTGGATCCACCCCGACTACTCCTTCGCCGCCAACATGAACGACGTCGCGGTGCTCACCCTCGCGGAGTCCCAGGGCGCCCTGCCGGTGGTCGAGCTGGTCGGCCAGGGCGAGACCGAACCGTACGCGGCCGGGACCACGACCCAGGTGTACGGCTGGGGTGACACCACGGGGCGGGGCGACTACTCGCCCGTGCTGCGCGGGGTGTCCGTGCCGGTCGTGCCGGACCAGGTCTGTGCGCAGGCCTATCCGGGCGGGCAGGACGGGAGGTTCGACGCCCGGGGCATGGTCTGCGCGGGCGAGGAGAGGGGCGGCAAGGACGCCTGCCAGGGCGACAGCGGCGGCCCGATGATCGTCGACGGCCGGCTGGTGGGCCTGGTCTCCTGGGGGACGGGCTGCGCCGAGGCGGCCCACCCGGGCGTCTACACCAGGGTGTCCTCGGTCGCGGACGCGGTGCGCTCGGTGCTGTGACCACCCGCGACCACCGGTGAACGCCCGCGAACGCCGGTGGCAGCCGCGGACGAGGCGCCTCCGGTGCCGCGGTCGTCGCGGCGGGTGAGCGGCCGGTCACGTGCCGGCACCGGGTTCTGACGCCGCGTCGGACGCCGCCGGGGCCACGGCTCGGGGCAACGGCCGGGCCCGGGAGGGCGGCCCGGGGTACAGCAGAGCCGGGCGACCGGCCCCCGAAGGGGTCCGTCGCCCGGCTCACCGGTCGCGCGACCGGACACAGCTCGAGGCCGGCTGCTGTTGGTGGCGCCCTGTATCAGCGCTCGTCGTCGGTGGCCGTCACGGTGGTCGCGGTGGTGAGACGGCCGCTCTCGTCCTGTATCTCCACGGCGATCTTCTTGAGCTCGGGCTCGAACTTCCGGCCGTGGTGGGCGCAGAAGAGCAGCTCTCCGCCGCTGGCGAGTACGACGCGCAGGTAGGCCTGGGCGCCGCAGCGGTCGCAGCGGTCAGCCGCGGTGAGCGGGCTCGCAGGGGTCAGAACAGTAGTCACGTCGCCTCTTCTCTAGCTCGACGAGCTGTCGTACCAGGGTCAACATCCAACCAGGCCGAAAACGTTCCCGCTCGTGGCTTTTCTTCTCTGAGGATTCTGCTGTGTTGATGAGGACGTGCCCCGGGCGCCGGTGGTTCATGCGTGCCGGATTCCGGGATCCGCCCTTCGCTCGAACGCCCGATCGGGATCGGGTGCGAGGTCCGCGTAGCATAATCCTCTGCCGGGTTGGAGCATAAGCCCCGTCCCGGGCCCCGGTAGCCTGCATAACGGCAGTTCCGGAGCCTGCGCCGGGCCCCACGATCCGCCAGGACCGGTGGTACCGGGAGGAGATGGCGCCCCCGGGGCCCACACCCGGGTGCGGTGCTTGTTCGCGCAGCGCGTACAAGCTGCGCGGGGCCGGTCCGTCGTGCTGTGCACCCGGCGCACGGGTTCGGGCACGCAGGGCGACGGGTGTCGGTGCGGCGTGCTGCACTGGCGTTTGGTCCGGATGCGTCCGGATGTGACCGATGAGACAGATCTTCACCGAGGAGAGTGCCGCGTGAGTGCCGAAACGACCGTGCCGTCCGCGCTGCTGGCCGGCGACGACGGTTCCAACTACACCGCGCGGCACCTGCTCGTCCTGGAGGGCCTGGAGGCGGTCCGCAAGCGCCCCGGCATGTACATCGGCTCGACCGACAGCCGCGGTCTGATGCACTGCCTCTGGGAGATCATCGACAACTCCGTCGACGAGGCGCTCGGCGGCTACTGCGACCGCATCGACGTCGTGCTGCACCCCGACTCCTCGGTCGAGGTCCGGGACAACGGGCGCGGCATCCCGGTCGACGTCGAGCCCAAGACCGGGCTGTCCGGCGTCGAGGTCGTGATGACCAAGCTGCACGCCGGCGGCAAGTTCGGCGGCGGCTCCTACGCGGCCTCCGGCGGTCTGCACGGCGTCGGCGCCTCGGTCGTCAACGCGCTCTCCGCCCGCCTCGACGTCGAGGTCGACCGCAGCGGGCACACCCACGCGATCAGCTTCCGCCGCGGCACCCCCGGCATCTTCACCGAGACCAGCCCGGACGCGCCCTTCGAGGCCGGCAACGGCCTGACCAGGACCCGCAAGGTGCCGAAGACCCGCACCGGCACCCGGATCCGCTACTGGGCCGACCGGCAGATCTTCCTCAAGGACGCCAAGCTCTCCCTGGAGACGCTGCACAGCCGCGCCCGGCAGACCGCCTTCCTGGTCCCCGGCCTGACCATCGTGGTGCGTGACGAGCGGCTCACCGAGAGCGAGCAGATCGACGAGACGGTCTTCCGCTACGACGGCGGCATCGCCGAGTTCTGCGAGTTCCTGGCCCCCGACAAGCCGGTCTGCGACGTGCTGCGGCTGCGCGGCGAGGGCACCTTCAAGGAGACCGTGCCGGTCCTGGACGACCTCGGCCACATGACCCCCACCGAGGTCACCCGCCACCTCGGCGTGGACATCGCGCTGCGCTGGGGCGCCGGCTACGACACCACCCTGCGCTCCTTCGTCAACATCATCGCCACCCCCAAGGGCGGCACCCACATCACCGGCTTCGAGCGCTCGCTGGCCAAGACGGTCAACGAGGCGCTGCGCGCGAGCAAGCTGCTGCGCGTCGCCGAGGACGACATCACCAAGGACGACGCCACCGAGGGCCTCACCGCCGTCGTCACCGTCCGGCTCGCCGAGCCGCAGTTCGAGGGCCAGACCAAGGAGGTGCTGGGCACCTCGGCGGCCAACCGGATCGTCGCCGCCGTCGTCGCCAAGGAGCTCAAGGCCTTCCTCACCTCGGCCAAGAAGGACCAGAAGCTCCAGGCCCGGGCCGTGCTGGACAAGGTCGTCGCGGCCGCCCGCACCCGGGTCGCCGCCCGGCAGCACAAGGAGGCCCAGCGCCGCAAGACCGCGCTGGAGACCAGCTCGCTGCCCGCCAAGCTGGCCGACTGCCGCAGCGACGACGTCGACCGCAGCGAACTGTTCATCGTCGAGGGGGACTCCGCGCTCGGCACCGCCAAGCTCGCCCGCAACTCCGAGTTCCAGGCGCTGCTGCCGATCCGCGGCAAGATCCTCAACGTGCAGAAGGCGTCCGTGAGCGACATGCTCAAGAACGCCGAGTGCGCCGCGATCATCCAGGTGATAGGGGCCGGCTCCGGCCGCACCTTCGACATCGACCAGGCCCGCTACGGCCGGGTCATCTTCATGGCCGACGCCGACGTCGACGGCTCGCACATCCGCACCCTGCTGCTCACCCTGTTCCACCGCTACATGCGGCCGATGGTCGAGCAGGGCCGGGTCTTCGCCGCCGTGCCGCCGCTGCACCGGATCGAGCTCACCAGCCCCAAGCGCGGCCAGGAGAAGTACCACTACACCTACTCCGACGCCGAACTGCGCTCCACGCTGCTGGAGTTCCAGCGCAAGAACCAGCGCTGGAAGGAGCCGGTGCAGCGCTACAAGGGCCTCGGCGAGATGGACGCCGACCAGCTGGCCGAGACCACCATGGACCCGCGCCACCGCACGCTGCGCCGGATCAACCTGGGCGACCTGGAGCAGGCCGAGCGGATCTTCGACCTGCTGATGGGCAACGACGTCGCCCCGCGCAAGGAGTTCATCGTGGACTCGGCGGCCACCCTGGACCGCTCCCGCATCGACGCCTGATCCCGGCCGGACGCGAGGGCCCTCCACCCACGGGTGGAGGGCCCTCGAGCCGCCGGTTCCACCCGTGCTCCACCCCGGCTCCGATCAGCGGGAAGCGCCGGATCCGTAGCGTCGGAGAGGTCAGCAAGAAGCCTCTCCTCGGGACGGAGAATCCGATGAGTTCCATCGCCAACATCCTCGTGGTCATCGCGGTGGTGGTCCTGGTGGTCCAGCGCCAGATGCGCGTCCAGCGGCTGGACACCGAGCGCCGGTTCTGGCTGCTGCCGCTGGTCCTGGGCGCGCTCGCGCTGCGCGACCCGCAACTCGTCGACCACCAGCACACCGCGGTCTCCGCCACGCTGCTGGTCGCCGGCCTCGTCGCCGTGCTCGCGATGGGCACGGTCTGGGGCTGGACCGTACGGATCTGGCGGGCTCCCGACGGCGGCGTCCTGGTCAAGGGCACCAAGGCCACCGTGGCCGCCTGGTGCGGGATGATCGCCATCCGGATCGGCCTGTACGCGGTCGGCTCGGCCCTGCACGTCCACCAGGCGGGCAGCACGCTGCTGCTGGGCATGGCGGTCCTGCTGCTGGTCCGCTCCGTCGTGGTGAACTGGAGGGCCCGCACGCTGGAGCCCGCGCGGACCGCCGCCGGACTGCGCTGACCCGCCGCCGTGAGCATCGAGGAGGCCCCCGTGGCCGGGTGGTACTGGACCCGCTGGCCGTCCCGGGAAGGGATCGGCCGTGAGGACGAGAGCCGGCCGCGGCGGGTCCTCACCGTGTTCGGCCGGACCGTCCTGGTGGTCGTCGTCGGCTGGGGGACCTTCTCCGGCGGCCGGTACGCCGGCTGGGCCGCGGCCGCCGCGGCGGCCGGGCTGGCCGCGGCCTTCGCCCTCAGCGCGGGGTACCTGCGGGCCTCCCGGGAGCAGCGCCCGGCGGCCTCGTACCTGCTGGCCGCCGCCCTGGTCGGCGCGGGCTGGCTCGCCAACCAGGGGCTGGCCTACACGCTGGCCGACTTCCTCTGGATCGGGCTGGCCGTGACGGCCCTGATCCGGTTGCCGCCCGCGCCCGCGCTGTGCGCCGCGGCGGTCGCGCTGGGCTCGTACACTGCGGCCTCCCCGGCGAGCTGGCTCAGCATCGCCGCCACCATCGGAGGGTCCGTCCTGGTCGGCTTCCTGTTGCGGCTGGACATCGAGGCGCGCGGCACCGCCCGCCTGCTGCTCGCCCAGGAGCGGGCCGCCCGGGCCGCCGAGGCGGAGAGCGCGGCGCTCGCCGAACGGGCCAGGATCGCCCGGGAGATCCACGACGTGCTCGCCCACAGCCTCTCCGCGCAGCTCGTCCACCTGGAGGCGGCCCGGCTGATGCTGGACGCCGGGACGGACCGCGAGCAGGTCCGCGAACGGGTCGTCGCCGCCCGGCGGATGGCGCAGGACGGGCTGGCCGAGACCCGGCAGGCGCTGTCCGCGCTGCGCGGGGAGTTCACCCCGGTCGGGGAGTTCCTGGTGGAGCTGACCGGACGGGAGCGGGCCGCCCTCACCGTCACCGGCACGCCCCGGCCGCTCGCCGCCGAGGCCGCCCTCGCGGTGCGGCGCACCGCGCAGGAGGCGGTGACCAACGTCCGCAAGCACGCCTCCGGCGCCCGCTGCGCCGTCGAACTGCGCTACCTGGACGGCGCGGTGGAGCTGGAGGTGCGCAACACCCGGCCGCCGCGCGGCCCGTCCGCGGCCGAGCCGGCGTCGGGGGAGCTGGCGGCCAGCGGCAGCGGGTACGGTCTGCTGGGGATGCGCGAACGCGCGGAACTGCTCGGCGGCACGCTGCTGGCGGGCCCGGAGGACGGAGGGTGGCGCGTGCTGCTGCGGGTGCCGGCATGACGGAACCGGCGATCAGGGTGCTGGTCGCGGACGACCAGACGGTGGTGCGTGAGGGCATCGTGATGCTGCTGGGGCTGCTGCCCGGTATCGAGGTGGTCGGTGCGGCGGGGGACGGGGAGGAGGCCGTCGCCCTGGTGGAGCGTCATCACCCGGACGTGGTGCTGATGGATCTGCGGATGCCGCGCTGCGACGGCGTCGAGGCGACGAGGCGGATCCGCACGGCGCACCCGGAGACCGAGGTGGTGGTGCTCACCACCTACGCCGACGACGAATCGCTGTTCCCGGCGCTCCAGGCCGGGGCGCGCGGCTACCTCACCAAGGACGCCGGCGGCGAGGAGATCGCCCGGGCCATCGCGGACGTCCGCTCGGGCGCCGCCGGGCTCTCCCCGCAGATCCAACTCCGGTTGCTGGAAAGGCTTTCGGAGCAGCCCGGCGGCTCCGGACCGGCCGCCGGGCCGCCGGTCGGCCGGCCGGGGGAGCTGCCCGACGGGCTGACCGTCCGGGAGGCCGAGGTGCTGGCGCTGATCGCCCAGGGGCTGTCCAACGCGGAGATCGCCCAACGGCTGTTCGTCAGCCAGGCCACCGTGAAGACCCACATCAACAATCTGTTCGCCAAGACCGCGGTACGGGACCGGGCTCAGGCGGTCGCCTACGCCTTCCGACACGGAATCACCGGGACGCAGCAGTAGTCCGATGAGTGTCTGTCGGATGATCGATCACCTCATCGAGTGAACGTATCTGCGATGGTCAGAGGCGTTGTCCTAGGGCCGCCATCATGGTTCGGGTCAGAACATCCGGCCGTCCAGGAGCATCAGTGCCACAGCAGCAGACGAGCAGCCCCGGCCAGGGGCAGCGATTCGACTGGTGGGCCGCTCCGGCCGCCGGCACCCCCGTTGAGCCCGCCGAGCCATCGGCTGCGCACCGCCGGTCGGCGGTACCGGCGCAGTCGGGCCCCATCCGTACGGAGCACACCCGTCCGGACCGGTCGGCAGAGGCAGTCGGCGAGCCTGTGGCCGTCGGCGCACCGATCCACGGGCCCGCCGTCGAGCCGTTCGCCCAGAGCACCCCCGTCGACCAAGCGGCCCCGGCCGCACCGCACGCACCCCTCGGGTCCCTCGCGCCACGGGACGAGGAACCGGTCGCCGACCGGACCGAGGTCTACCGGGAGGTCCAGGCCAGCGCGGCCTTCCGGCAGATCCGCCGCAGCTACCGGACCTTCGTCTTCCCCATCACCGGCGGCTTCCTCGCCTGGTACCTGCTGTACGTCGCCGCCCAGGCCGGTGCCCCCGACCTGATGCGCCGCGCGGTGGCCGGCCCGCTCAACGTGGCCTGGCTGCTGGGACTTCTGCAGTTCGCCTCGACCTTCCTGCTCGCCTGGCTCTACGCCCGCAACGCCCGGACCAAGCGCGACCGCGCCGCCCTGGGCCTGCGCTGGGACACCCAGGACCAGCTGCGATGACGACCCTGATGGCCACCGTGCCCACCGACGCGGCCGTGGCCGCCGTGAGGACCGCCGCGCGGACCGTGGTGTCGACCGCCACCCCGCCCCCGGTCGCCCCCACCGGCGACCACCACTCGCTCGCCATCGCGCTGTTCGCCGTCGTCGTCCTGGTCACCCTGGGGGTCACCCTCTGGGTCGGCCGCCAGGGCAACGCCGCCGAGGACTTCTTCGCCGGCGGCCGCGACTTCACCCCGCTGCAGAACGGCTTCGCGCTCTCCGGCGACTACCTCTCCGCGGCCTCCTTCCTGGGCGTCGCCGGGCTGATCGCGCTCTACGGCTACGACGGCGTGCTCTACAGCATCGGCTTCCTGGTCGCCTGGCTGGTCGTGCTGATGCTGGTCGCCGAACTCGTCCGCAACGCCGGCCGGTACACCCTCGCCGACGTGCTCGCGCTGCGGCTGCGCCGCCGCAAGGTGCGCGCCGCGGCCGGCGGCGCCAGCGTCGTGGTCACCCTGCTCTACCTGGTGGCCCAGATGGTCGGCGCCGGTTCGCTGGTCGCCCTGCTGCTCGGCACCGGCAGCCCGCACGCCCGCACCTGGACCATCATCGCGGTCGGCGCCCTGATGATCGTCTACGTCACCATCGGCGGGATGCGGGCCACCACCTGGATCCAGATCATCAAGGCCTTCCTGCTGACCGGCGGTTCGGTGCTGCTGACGGTGCTGCTGGTGGTCCGCTTCCACGGGGACCTCGGCGAGCTGATGCGCCAGGCCGCCGACCACAGCGGTGCCGGGCACCGCTACCTGGAGCCCGGGCTCAAGTACGGCGGCAGCCTCACCAGCCGGCTGGACTTCGTCAGCCTCGGCCTCGCCCTGGTGCTCGGCACCGCGGGCCTGCCGCACATCCTGTCCCGCTTCTACACCGTGCCCACCGCGCGGGCCGCCCGCCGCTCCACGATGTGGGCGATCGGCCTGGTCGGCAGCTTCTACCTGATGGCCATCGTGCTCGGCCTCGGCGCCACCGCGCTGATCGGCTCGGCCGAGGTGCGGCACGCCAACTCGGCCGGGAACACCGCCGTTCCGCTGCTCGCCCTGGTGCTCGGCGGCGGCAACGGCAGCACCGGCGGGGTGGTGCTGTTCGCCCTGATCTCGGCGATCGCCTTCGCCACCATCCTCGCCGTGGTCGCCGGGCTCACCCTGGCCTCCTCGGCGGCCTTCGCCCACGACGTCTGGGCCGGCGCCTGGCGCGCCCGGCCCGCCCGCGAGCAGGCGAAGAACGGTCGCGGCCGCCGTCGTCGGGGCGAGACCGTCCCGGCCTCCCGGTCGGAGGAGTCGGTGTCCGGGATCAGCGAGCAGCAGGAGGTGGTGGTCGCCCGGTTCGCCGCCGCCGGGATCGGTGCGACGGCGATCGTGATCAGCCTCTTCGCCCAGCAGCTGAACGTCGCCTTCCTGGTCGGCCTGGCCTTCGCCGTCGCGGCCTCGTCGAACCTGCCGGTGCTGCTGTACAGCCTGTTCTGGTCGCGGTTCACCGCACGCGGCGCGGTCTGGGCGGTGTACGGCGGGCTGGTCCCGGCGATCGTGCTGGTGTTCTTCTCGCCGGTGGTGTCCGGCTCCCACGAGGCGCTCTTCCCCGGCCTCGACTTCCACTGGTTCCCGCTGGAGAACCCGGGCCTCGTCTCCATCCCGCTCGGCTTCCTCGCCGGGTGGCTCGGGACGGTCACCTCGTCCGAGCCCGCCGACCCGGACCGGTTCGCCGAGCTGGAGGTACGTGCTCTCACCGGTGCGGGCGCGGCCTGAGCCGTCGTGCCCGGGGAACCCCGGCGGGCCTGGGGCCGCCGGGGTTCCCCCCTGTCCGGGCCCGGTCCGGCGGTCATCGGCCCCGACCGGAACGGCTACGCCCGGGCCGCCAGGCCGTAGCGGTGCTCCGGGCGGCCGGTGTCGCCGTACCGCAGGGTCAGCCGCAGCCGGCTGTCCCGCTCCAGCTGCTTGAGGTAGCGCTGCGCGGTGGAGCGGCTCAGCCCGGTGGCGTCGGCGACCTCCTGGGCGGAGAGCGGCCGGCCGGCCCGGCGCAGGACGCCCATCACCAGGTCGGTGGTGGGCGCCGAGTGGCCCTTGGGGAGCGGCCCGGCCGGGGCGGCGGCGCTGCGCAGGGTCGCGAACAGCCGGTCCACCTCGTCCTGGCCGGCCTCCCGGGCCGGGGCGGCGAGCGCGTGCCGCAGCTGCGCGTACGCCACCAGCTTCTCCCGCAGCCCGGCGAAGGTGAACGGTTTGACCAGGTACTGGAGCGCGCCGTGCTGCATCGCGGCGTGCACCGTCGACACGTCCCGGGCGGCCGTCACCATCATCACGTCGCAGGCCACCTGGCGTTCCCGCAGCCGGCGCACCAGGGCGAGGCCGGTCTCGTCCGGCAGGTGGTGGTCGAGCAGCAGCAGGTCCACCGGTCGGCGCTCCAGGGCGGCCAGTGCCTCCCCGGCCGAGTGCGCGGTGCCGGTCACCCGGAAGCCGGGGATCTTGGCCACGTAGGCGGCGTGCACGTCCGCGACCCGGAAGTCGTCGTCCACCACGAGTACGTCGATCATCACGCCTCCACGAGCTGGGTGGTGAGCAGGGCCTCGGGCAGCTCGACGGTGAACCGGGCACCGCCGAGCGGCCCGGTGTCGAGCACGATCCGGCCGCCGGTCCGTTCGACCAGCCGCCGCACCATCGCCAGCCCCAGCCCGCGCGGACGGTGCGCGGGCGCGTCCTTGCTGCTCCACCCCTCTTCGAAGACCTGCTCGCGCAGCTCCTCCGGCACGCCCGGGCCGCTGTCCGCGACCTGCAGCAGCAGCGTCGGGCCGGCCGCCGCCAGGCTCACCTCCACCCGGCCCCCGCCGCCCGCGGCCAGCGCGTCCACCGCGTTGTCGATCAGGTTGCCGAGCACCGTCACCAGCGCCCGGGCGTCCACCACCGCGTCCGGCAGGTGCGCCGCCGGGGCCAGCGCCAGCCGCACCCCGCGCTCGCCCGCCACCGCGCTCTTGCCCGCCAGCAGCGCCGCCACGTGCGGGTCCTGCACCTGCTCGGCGATCCGCGCCGCGACCACCGCGTGCGAGCCGGACTGCTCCGAGATGAACGCCACCGCCTGCTCGTGACGGCCCAGTTCCAGCAGGCCCAGCAGGGTGTGCATCCGGTTGGCGTGCTCGTGGTCCTGGGCCCGCAGCGCCTCGGTCAGGCTGCGGGTGGTGTCCAGCTCGCGGACCAGCGACTCCAGCTCGGTGCGGTCCCGCAGGGTCACCACCGCGCCGCCCTCGGGCGTGGCCGTCCGGTTGACCACCAGCACCCGGTCGTCCCGGACGGCCGGCAGGTCGGCGCCGGCGATCCGCCCGGCGAGCACGTCCGCCAGCCGGCCCGGCGGCAGCACCGCGCCGATCGGGCGGCCGGCGCAGTCCTCGGGCAGGCCGAGCAGCCGGAACGCCTCGTCGTTGGCCAGCCGGATCCGGCCGTGCTCGTCCAGCGCCACCATGCCCTCGCGGATGCCGTGCAGCATCGCCTCCCGCTCCACCAGCAGCGCGGAGATGTCGGCCAGCGCGATGTTGTGGGTGCGGCGCTTGAGGCGGCGGGCCAGGAGGAGGGTGGCGAGCGTCCCGGCGGCGAGGCCGGCGCCCGCGCACAGCAGGATCCCGGTGAGCATCTTCAGCAGCCGGCGGCGGATCGAGTCGTCGCTGATGCCGACCGAGACCTCGCCGACGATCCGGCCGTCCGCCATCCGCAGCGGCACCTTGCCCCGGGCGGTGCGGCCCAGGGTGCCCTGCTGGATGGCGGTGACGCTGCGGCCGCTGAGGGCGGGCTCCGGGTCGGTGCTGACCCGCTGGCCGATCCGGCCCGGGTCGGTGTGCGAGAGCCGGATGCCGTCCAGGTCGGTGACCACCACGAAGCTGGCGCCGGTGGCCAGCCGGATCTGCTCGGCGTTGCGCTGCGCGGCCACCACGTCGCGGCCGGCGGCGGCCCGGGCGATGTTCTCGTCGGTGGCGGTGGCCTGGGCGATCGACAGCGCCCGCTGCATCGCGTCGTGGTCCAGCTCGCTGCTGACCGGGGCCAGGAACAGCCCGGCGGTCACGGCGGTGACACCGACGGTGACGACGGTCTGGCTCAGCAGCAGTTGGGCGAAGACCCGGCGGGGCCGGCGGGCGAGCTTCATCCGGGCCTCCTCTCGGCGGCTGCGGGGGAATCGGATGTCCGGGAGCGGGGATGGGAGCGGGGGCGGGGTGGGGGCGCCTCCGGTGGGGTGGGTCGGGACACCTTATGTTTCCGCGCTGTTTCTGTCAGCCGCGTCCCCGCAGTTGTAGCGCAAGCAAAACGAGCAGAACACCCCTCTATGCGGAGAAGTCGCACTACGCGAAGAAGGCTCCCGCCGGGGCCGGGCCCGCTCCTACCTTTCCGGGGCAAGCACAGAACCGGGAGGAATGCATGACCGAGACCCCGGCGATCGAGCTGACCGGCGCGACCAAACGCTTCCGCACCCCCTCGGGGGCGTTGCACACCGCCGTCCGCGATCTCGATCTGACCGTCGCCCAGGGCGAGTTCGTCGCCGTCGTCGGCCCCACCGGCTGCGGCAAGTCCACCACGCTGACCCTGGTCAGCGGCCTGGAGGAGCCCACCGAGGGCGAGGTCCGGGTGTACGGCGAGCCCGTGCGCGGGATCGACCCCAAGGTCGGGTTCGTCTTCCAGCAGGACGCCGTCTTCCCCTGGCGCACCGTCCTGTCCAACGTGATGGCCGGCCCGCGCTTCCGCGGCGTGCCCGCCGCCGAGGCCAGGGAACGGGCCCGGGACTGGCTCGGCCGGGTCGGCCTGGCCGCCTTCGAGGACCGCTACCCGCACCAGTTGTCCGGCGGCATGCGCAAGCGCGTCGCGCTCGCCCAGACCTTCGTCAACGACCCGGCGATCCTGCTGATGGACGAGCCGTTCTCGGCCCTGGACGTGCAGACCCGGGCCCTGATGTCGGACCAGCTGCTGGAGCTGTGGGCCGGCACCGGCTCGTCGGTCGTCTTCGTCACCCACGACCTGGACGAGGCCATCGCGCTCGCCGACCGGGTCGTCGTCATGACGGCCGGACCGGCCACCGTCAAGGAGGTCTTCACCGTCGACCTGCCGCGCCCGCGCACCGTGGAGGCCGTCCGGCTGGAACCGAGGTTCGTCGAGCTGTACCGCGAGATCTGGGCCTCGCTCGGCGAAGAGGTGCGCATCACCCGGGAGAGAGGAGCGGGTCGTGCCGCTTGAGACCGCGTCCGATTCCGTGCCCGAGTCCGTGTCGGGAGCCGCGCCGGCCGGCGCCGGGAAGCCCCCGGCCGTCACGACGAGGACCGAGGCCCGCGAACGGGCCGCCCGCAACCGCCGGTTGGTCGTCTACGGCGCCCGGGTCGCGGTGCTGCTCGCCTTCCTCGGGCTCTGGGAGGTCTGCGCCCGCACCGACGTCATCGACCCGTTCAACTTCTCCCAGCCGTCGAGGATCTGGGACCAGATCTGGCAGTGGGTCACCCACGGCACCGCGCAGGGCTCGCTCGGCGAGCAGATCGGCTACACCCTGTACGAGGCCCTCGCCGGCTGGGTGATCGGCGTCATCGGTGGCGTGCTGCTGGGCATCGCGCTCGGCCGGATCCGCTTCCTGGCCGACGTGTTCGGGCCGTACATCAAGGTGCTCAACGCGATCCCGCGGATCGTGCTCGCGCCGATCTTCCTGATCTGGTTCGGCCTCGGCCCGGCCTCCAAGGTCGCCTCCGCGGTGGTGCTGGTGTTCTTCCCGGTGTTCTTCAACGCCTTCCAGGGCGCCCGCGAGGTCGACCGCAACCTCGTCGCCAACGCCCGCATCCTGGGCGCCGACAACCGCAGGGTCACCCTCCAGGTGGTCATCCCCGCCGCCACCACCTGGATCTTCACCAGCCTGCACGTCAGCTTCGGCTTCGCGCTGATCGGCGCCATCGTCGGCGAGTACATCGGCGCCACCAAGGGCCTCGGCCTGCTCGTCGCGGCCGCCCAGGGCACCTTCAACGCGGCCGGCGTGTACGCGGCCATGACCATCCTCGCCGTCGTCGCGCTGCTCACCGAGGGGCTGCTGACCTTCGCCGAGAAGAAGCTGTTCCGCTGGAAGCCCGCCGACGCGGGCGACGGCCGCTGAACCTCCCCCGCCCGTACGAAGAGAGGCCCCCACCCATGCGCAGAACGGCTGCCGCCGCCCTCGCCGCCCTCCTGCTCCTCCCGCTCTCCGCCTGCGCCAACGACGCCGCCACCGCCGGACACGGCGCGGTCTCCGCCCCCGCCGGGCAGCAGGTCGACGGGCCCAAGGTCAAGATCATGGTCGGTGGCCTGGACAAGGTCATCTACCTGCCCGCGATGCTCACCCAGCGGCTCGGCTACTTCGCCGAGGCCGGCGTCAACGTCGAGCTGATGACCGAACCGGCCGGCGTCAACGCCACCACCGCGCTGCTCGCCGGGGACGTCCAGGGCGCCGTCGGCTTCTACGACCACACCATCGACCTCCAGGCCAAGGGCAAGAAGGTCGAGTCCGTGGTGCAGTTCGCCCAGGCGCCCGGCGAGGTCGAGGTGGTCTCCAGCAAGCAGGCCGACGCGATCAGGTCCGGCGCCGACTTCAAGGGGAAGAAGCTCGGCGTCACCAGCCTCGGCTCCTCGACCGACTTCCTCACCAAGTACCTCGCGGTCAAGAACGGCACCGCCGTCAGCGAGTTCAGCCCGATCGCGGTCGGCGCCGGCCAGACCTTCATCGCCGCGCTCCAGCAGGGCAGCATCGACGCCGGGATGACCACCGACCCGACCGTCGCCGCCGTCCTGGACAAGGGCCTCGGCAAGGTCCTCTACGACATGCGCACCCCCGAGGGCTCGCGCGAGGCGCTCGGCGGGCTCTACCCGTCCTCGTCGCTGTACATGAACACCGACTGGGTGGAGAAGAACAAGGACACCACCCAGAAGCTCGCCAACGCCTTCGTGAAGACCCTCACGTGGATGTCCACCCACAGCCCCGAGGAGATCGCCGCGAAGATGCCCGCCGACTACGCCCAGGGCGGTGCCGAGCAGTACGCGGCGGCGATCAAGGCGACGCTGCCGATGTTCACCACGGACGGCGTGATGCCGCCCGACGGGCCGAAGACGGTGCTCTCGGTGCTCGCCGCGTTCCACCCGGACGTGAAGGGCAAGGAGGGGTCGATCGACCTGGCGAAGACCTACACCACGGAGTTCGTCGCCAAGGCCGCCGGCTGAGCCCCGCCGCCGACAGCGGTCCCGCGCCCACCCCCACGGGCGCGGGGCCGCTGTGCGTCAGAGCCCTCGTACGGACAGCACGTCCATCCGCGACGGCGTCCCCGCCGCCTTGCCGCAGCTCTCCGGCCGCGCCGGCTCGCTCACCGTCTCGATCACGTCCACCTCCCAGGACCGGCCGTCCCGGTGCAGCACCGTCACCAGCCAGCGGCGCTCACCGTCCGGCCGCTGGACGAGCGTCAACGCGTCCACCCCGGTCTCGCCGGTCGCCAGCCGCACCGCGTGCTCGGCCGCCTGGCCCGGACGCTCCCAGCCCGAACAGCCGCGCGACCACTCCGGCACCGTGTGCCCGGCCGCCGTCGCCGCCAGCACCTCCTTGGCGGTCTCCGGCGTCAGCCGCCCGTACGCGTAGCCGTACGGCAGCACCAGCATCGTGGGGGAGAAGCGGTGCCCGCCCAGGTGGGTGACCTCCCACACCTCGCTGTGCCCGGCCGCCGCCAGCTCCGCCGCGAGCGGACGGCCCAGCAGCGCGCAGCAGCGGTCCCGCCGCCCGTTGGTGCACACCAGGGCCACCGGGCCGCCGACGTGCTCCGTACCGAAGCCGGTGTGGTCCCCGGCGCCCAGCGCCGCGAAGTCCAAGCCCAGCAGCTCCGCCGGATCCGCCACCGCCGCCCGGCGCACCCAGTCGCGGCCCGGCACCGTGTGCGCCACGAGCACCTCGTGGCGCGGGGTCGGCAGGCAGTCGGCGTGCCGACCGGGCCGCCGGATCAGCGCCACCCGCACACCCGTCCCGGCCGCGGCCGCCTCCAGCGCCCGCCCCACCGCCGCGTCCAGATGGCTCTCGCCCAGCGCCTTCGCGCCCCACGGCCCGTTCTGCTCCACCAGCAGCCAGGTGCTCGCCACCGCCGCCGTCGCGGCCAGCGGCTCCGAAAGTTCACGCGACACGGTCGCACAAGTGCTCACGCCGGCAAGGCTACCCTCAGCTGATCACCCTCACTCGATCACCCGAAGGCGGCCTTCACCCGCTGCGCGACCTCCTCGTCCACCGTGTCGTACATCGGCTCGGAGACGGTCGGGAGGTCGGCGAACTCCAGGTGGATGCTGCGGACGACGTCCGCGAACAGCTCCGAGTACAGCACCCAGTCCTCCGGGCACGGGGTGCTCAGCTCCAGCGAGAGCAGCTGCGACTCGTTCGGCAGCGGCAGGTGCACCTGGATCACCGAGGTGGTCAGCACCCCGTCGACGAGCGGGACCGCCAGGCCGTCGAGCGGGGTCGACCGGTCGTCCACCGCGGTCGCCACCGCGTCGATCACCGCGACGGCCCGCCCGGCCGGCAGCTCGACCGCGGTCACCTCCGCCTCCGGACGGGACAGGGCCAGCCGGGTGAGCAGGAAATCCACCGCGCCGGGGTAGTCGGTGCCCTCCAAGGGGCACAGCGAGGCGGTGATCGTGGCCATGCTCGGACGGCCGTCCACGTCCACCAGGCACATCCCGGCGTGGATCACCCCGGCCTCGGCCATCGACGGGATCAGCCCGGCCAGCATCATGGCCCAGGCGGCCCGGTCCTCCTCGGACCGGGCGGCCAGGACCTCGCAGACCATTTCCCAGAGCTCCTCCGCCACCTGTTCCTCGGTGCCGAACACGGGTACCTGGTGGAAGGCGGGCGGGACGATGAAGCGGATCTGGAGTGGTGCGTCCTCAGCGGGATCGGGGCGGTCGGCTGTCGGAGTGCCGGACATCGGGAGCCTTCCACTGAGGTCATGCGGGCTTGCGGATGCGGTTGCGGATGTCCAGCCAGGACGGCGGGACGGGGACCGGGACGCCGTACGTACGGGCCTCGATCAGCAGGTCGAGGTAGGCGTCGGCACGCTCGCGCAGGCCGGAGCGGCGCCAGGTCCAGAGCTCCTTCAGCGCGGGGACTGCAGCGAGCAAGCCGATGGCGATCAGGCCCGTCCCCAGGGAGACGAGCTGTCGGCGGTACTCGGCACCGGCGGGGTCCATGCCCATGGGAGCGACGACCATGCCGGCGACCACGGTGAGGAGGAACGTCCTGCCCCAGAGGCTGATCCACCGGCGGGACCGCTGCACGGCGGTGAGCAGTCCCCGGACCGCCTGTTCGTCCAGGAAGTCGACGCCGTGCGGAGCACTGAGTTCGCGGGCCCGGCCGGCCAGGGCCCAGTGGCGCGCGAGTGCTGCGGTCGGCAGTACCGGGAACTTCGGGTCGATCACGGCGTCGGCCGGCCACCACGAGGTCGGCTGTGTCGCGGCCGGCTGCGGGGGAGCCGGACTGGTGGAGGACGTGCCCCGGGCGGCCGGCGGCTGTGGTGGAGCGGTCGCGCCTTCCTCCCACGAGGCCCGCTCGGCGGCGACTCCCCACTCGGGGGGGATCGTGACCGTCAGACCGGCTCCCCGTGCCCGGTTCAACAGGCCCACGTACGTGGTGAAGTGCACGGAGGCGGTCTTCTTCTCCGCCTCCCAGGACATGCCGCGGATCCCGATCCAGATGCCGACGGGGATCGCAAGGACGGCCGCCACCAGGCCGGCCACCTGTCGTCCCTCGGCCGGCGAACTCATCGACGCGCCGAAGAACACGGCACCCGCGATTCCCCCGATGATGAACAGGCCGGCCAGTTCGGAGTACCAGTCCTGCTGGTTCCGCATCCGCAGGTGCTTGGTCACCACATCGCGGGCCACGTAGTCGTGCAGCAGGTTGATTCCGTAGAGCGTTTCGGCCCGTCGCGCGGCCTCGGCCACCTCGGGCACCGAGGCGATCCGTCCGCCCTCGACGGGGAGCGTGGCATGGAGGTCCTTGGCCATGGGTCTCTCCTCTCAGCCGACGGCGTTCAGGAACGGGGCGGACACCGGCCGGACTGCGGGCCTCGCGAGCGGCCCGGGAAGCACGACGGGCTGCGCCGCCGCCCTTCTCTCGATCGCTTTGTCCACTTGCTTGTACGCGCCGTAGACGATCGAGGCCGCCTTCGCACTGGCCGTGACCTTCGCGGGATCGAGCGCCGACAAGCGGGACGCGACCTTGTCCGAGAAGACGCGGGCGACATTGGGCGCCCTTTCCGACTGGCTGAGCCAGCTCGCGCCTTTGGGTATCCACGTGGTGACGGCCTTGGTCGACATCGGAAGCCTGGCCATGGCGAGCGCGCTGCCGCCGGCGTTCGCGGCTCGGGTTCCCTTGGCGGCGGTGGCGAAGCCCTTGACCAGCCCGTAGCCGGGGATCAAGCCCAACGAGTCCAGTCCGAGGGTCATCCACGACACGTCCTTGCCACGGAGCTTGGCGATGCCGTGCCCGCTCAGCGCGCCCGCGCTCGTCAGCACGGCCCCGGCGACCAGCACCGGACCGAACGGGGTGAACAGCGCGGCGATCGTCAGTCCGGCCGAGATCATGGACAGGATGTCGGCATGGTCGGACAGGAAGTCCAACGACTTGTTCCAGGCCTTTTTCACGTTGTCCAGCATCCGCTTGAACAGGCCCGGGTCCGGCGGGTGGTGACGGGACGCCTCCACGATCGCCTTGGCGGCGGCCTCGGCCTTGTGCCGGTGGTCCTCCAGCTGCTTGTGGGCGCGCTTGATGACCTCGTCGAGCTGGTGGTGGCAGCGGGTGCTGGCCTCCCGGGCCGCGTCGAACTGCGCCTGGGCGCGGTTGATCACGTTGTCGGCGGTCTGCCCGCCGTTCTGCGCGTAGCCCTTCAGGGTGTTGCCGAGGGAGGTGACCTGGCCGTCCGTGTCGGCCAGCCGCGTGCGCAGCTCGACGGCTTCGGCCTCCATCGTGCGGCCGGTGGTGATCATGCCGGAGAGCTGGGTGTGCCAGGCCTTGAGGGCCCGCGAGCAGGCGGCCATCGACTCGTGGCCCTGGGTGAGGTACTTGGGCAGTTGGCCCAGCTTGTCGGCGAACTTGCGGGCCGCCTCGCCCTCCCAGGCGCCGCCGTCGGAGCCGATGCCGGCGAGTGCGCTCCGCAGTTCTTCCAGTTCCCGGGCTACGGCGTCGACGTCCGCGTACATCTTGGCGATGCCCGCCAGGTCCCCCGGGGCCGGGCAGAAGCCGAGGCCCGGCCAGTTCTTGTCACCCATGGTGGAGTCAGTCCCTGCTGCCGGCTGCGCTGTAGGCCTTCGCGACGCCCTGTTCGTTGTCCGAGTAGGCCTTGAGTGATTCGTCCAGGCCCTCGTGGAGGTTGTGGGCCAGCTTGCCCATCCGACCCATCGCTCCGTGCCAGTGGCGTTCGAAGCCCAGGCATGCCGAGTCGAGCCACGCGTTGCCGGTCTGGCGGGCGATCCCGGCGTTCTCCAGGCTCTTGGCGACCGTCTTCATGCGCTTGGCGCATTCGTCGAGTTGCTTGGACACCGTTCTCATCCGGTCCATGTCGATCTTGAATTGATCGGTCAACTCCCCATCCCCCCAAGGATTGTGACGCGGTGTGGAGCACCTGTTCGGTGAACCTAACCCATGGGAGGGCAAAGTTCAGGCCATGACCGGGAATTGGAGATCGCCGTTCCGCAATCCCGGCCGGGCGGGCACGAAAAAGCGGAGGGGCACCGGACGATGTCCGGTGCCCCTCCGCTCGGGCGGGAGCCGTTACGCCGGGCCGGCGACCACCGCGATCGGGGTGGTGACCGGGGTGCCGGAGCCGTCGCGGCGCGGGTCGCGCTCGGGCAGGTCGACCGGGGCGCCCTTGGCGGTGGCGGCGCGGGCCGGGGCGGCGCCGGCCCAGGCGAAGGCCAGGGCGTCCTCGCCGCGCAGGAAGCGCTGGCAGCGCACGCCGCCGGTGGCGCGGCCCTTGCGCGGGTACTGCTCGAACGGGGTGACCTTCCAGCTGGTCTGCTCGCCGTCGGAGAGCGTGCCCGTGGCCGTGGCCACCGAGACCACCACCGCGTCCGCCGCCGGGTCCACCGCCGTGAAGGACAGCACCCGCGTGCCGTCCGACAGCTTGATGCCCGCCATGCCGCCCGCCGGGCGGCCCTGCGGACGCACCTGGCCGGCCGGGTAGCGCAGCAGTTGGGCGTCGGAGGCGATGAAGACCAGGTCCTCCTCGCCGGTGCGCAGTTCGACCGCGCCCACCAGCTCGTCACCCTCCTTGAGGGCGATCACCTCGAACTCGTCCTTGTTCGCGGGCCACTCCGGCACCACCCGCTTCACCACGCCCTGCAGCGTGCCCAGCGCCAGCCCCGGCGAGGACTCGTCCAGGGTGGTCAGCGCCAGCGCCCGCTCCCCGTCCTCCAGTCGCAGGAACTCGCCCACCGCGGCCCCGCCCGCCAGCGTCGGCGACGGTGTCGGCGGCAGCGCCGGGAGGTCGATCACCGGCAGCCGCAGCACTCGGCCCGCGGACGTCACCACGCCGACGTCCGCCCGGGCCGTCGCGTGCACCGCCGAGACGATCACGTCGTGCTTCGCCCGCTTCTCCGACTCCTCGAACGGCTCGCCGTCCGCCGTCCGCGCCAGCAGGCCCGTCGACGACAGCAGCACCCGGCACGGGTCGTCCGCGACCTCCAGCGGCACGGCCAGCGCGGCGGAGGGCACCGCCCCCGCCTCCAGCAGCACCGTGCGCCGCTCGGTGCCGAACTGCTTGGACACCGCGCCCAGTTCGGACGACACCACGCTGCGCAGCTTGGTGTCCGACTCCAGGATCTCGGTCAGGTCCGCGATCTCGGAGGTCAGCTTCTCCTTCTCCTGCTCCAGCTCGACCCGGTCGAAGCGGGTCAGCCGCCGCAGCGGGGTGTCCAGGATGTACGCGGTCTGCGTCTCCGACAGCGAGAAGTGCTCCATCAGGCGTTCCTTCGCCTGCTGGGCGTTGTCACTCGACCGGATGATCGCGATGACCTCGTCGATGTCGAGCAGCGCCACCAGCAGGCCCTCGACCAGGTGCAGCCGCTCCTCGCGCTTGCGGCGGCGGAAGTCGCTGCGCCGGCGCACCACGGTGAAGCGGTGGTCGACGTAGACCTCCAGCAGCTCCTTGAGCCCCAGCGTCAGCGGCTGCCCGTCCACCAGCGCCACGTTGTTGATGCCGAAGGTCTCCTCCAGCGGCGTCAGCTTGTACAGCTGCTCCAGCAGCGCCTCCGGCACGAAGCCGTTCTTCACCTCGATGACCAGCCGCAGCCCGTGCTCGCGGTCGGTCAGGTCCTTGACGTCCGCGATGCCCTGGAGCTTCTTCGCGTTGACCAGGTCCTTGATCTTCGAGATGACCTTCTCCGGGCCGACGTTGTACGGCAGCTCGGTGACCACGATGCCCTTGCGGCGGGCCGTCACCGCCTCCACCGTCGTCGTCGCCCGGATCTTGAACGTGCCGCGGCCCGACTCGTACGCGTCCCGGATGCCCGACAGGCCCACGATCCGCCCGCCGGTCGGCAGGTCCGGACCGGGCACGAACCGCATCAGCGTGTCCAGGTCCGCGTTCGGGTGCTTGATCAGGTGCCGGGCCGCGGCCACCACCTCGGACAGGTTGTGCGGCGGCATGTTCGTCGCCATGCCGACCGCGATGCCCGTCGCGCCGTTCACCAGCAGGTTGGGGAACGCGGCCGGCAGCGCCAGCGGCTCCTGCTCGCTGCCGTCGTAGTTGGGGCCGAAGTCGACGGTGTCCTCGTGGATCGACTCCACCATCGCCATCGAGGCGGCCGTCAGCCGCGACTCGGTGTAGCGCATCGCGGCCGGCGGGTCGTCGTTGCCCAGCGAACCGAAGTTGCCGTGCCCGTCGATCAGCGGCAGCCGCATCGAGAACGGCTGCGCCATGCGCACCACCGAGTCGTAGATCGACTGGTCGCCGTGCGGGTGCAGCCGGCCCATCACCTCGCCCACCACGCGGGCGCACTTCACGTGCGCGCGCTCCGGGCGCAGGCCCATCTCGTTGGCCTGGTACAGGATCCGGCGGTGCACCGGCTTCAGGCCGTCCCGCGCGTCGGGCAGTGCACGCGAGTAGATCACCGAGTAGGCGTACTCCAGGAAGGAGCCCTGCATCTCGTCCACGACGTCGACGTCGAGGATCCGCTCCTCGAAGTCTCCGGGCGGCGGGGTCTGCGAACTGCGGCGGGCCATCGCGGCGGGGCTCCCTTACGTGTCGCTGGCTGTGTCTCGGTCGGTCGCCGAACGCCGGGGGGCGGTCGTCGCTCGTCTCCGCACCGTCCCGCCGCCGGACCCGTCAACCGGGTGCCGTCGACAGGGCGCGGCGCCCCCATTGTGGACCCTCGGGCCGACACTCCCGGTCAGCGGCCCTCTTCCGCCCCTGGCGAACGGCCCCGTCCGCGCGGACACGAACACGGCTCCCGCACGTTGCACCACAATGGGGGACGCCACACGAACCCCCGACATCGACGACGGGAAGGACCCGAGCGCATGGCCAACCCGGCCCCCGCCTCCAGCCGAGGCATCGCCATCACCGAGCACCGCCTGGCCAACGGCCTGCGCGTAGTCCTCTCCGAGGACCACCTGACCCCGGTCGCCGCCGTCTGCCTCTGGTACGACGTGGGCTCCCGGCACGAGGTCAAGGGCCGCACCGGCCTCGCCCACCTCTTCGAGCACCTGATGTTCCAGGGCTCGGCCAACGTCACCAACAACGGGCACTTCGAGCTCGTCCAGGGCGCCGGCGGCTCGCTCAACGGCACCACCAGCTTCGAGCGCACCAACTACTTCGAGACCATGCCCGCCCACCAGCTGGAGCTCGCGCTCTGGCTGGAGGCCGACCGGATGGGTTCGCTGCTCGCCGCGCTCGACGAGACGTCCATGGAGAACCAGCGCGACGTCGTCAAGAACGAGCGCCGCCAGCGTTATGACAACGTCCCGTACGGCACCGCCTTCGAGAAGCTCACCGCGCTCTCCTTCCCCGACGGCCACCCGTACCACCACACCCCGATCGGCTCCATGGCCGACCTCGACGCGGCCACCCTGGAGGACGCCCGGACGTTCTTCCGGACGTACTACGCGCCCAACAACGCGGTCCTCTCGATCGTCGGCGACATCGACCCCGAGCAGACCGTCGCCTGGGTCGAGAAGTACTTCGGCTCCATCCCCGCGCACGACGGCAAGCAGCCCCCGCGCTCGGGCGAGCTCCCCGAGACGATCGGCCGCGAGATCCGCGGGGACGTCCACGAGGACGTCCCCTCCCGCGCCCTGATGGCCGCCTACCGCCTCCCGCACGACGGCACCCGCGAGGCCGACGCCGCCGACCTCGCCCTCACCATCCTCGGCAGCGGCGAGTCCAGCCGCCTCTACAACCGGCTGGTCCGCCGCGACCGCACCGCCGTCGCCGCCGGCTTCGGCCTGCTGAGGCTGGCCGGCGCCCCCAGCCTCGGCTGGCTCGACGTCAAGACCTCCGGCGACGCCACCATCGAGCAGATCGGCACCGCCGTCGACGAGGAGCTCGCCCGCTTCGCCGCCGAGGGCCCCACCGCCGAGGAGCTCGAACGCGCCCAGGCCCAGATCGAGCGCGAGTGGCTCGACCGGCTCACCACCGTCGCCGGCCGGGCCGACGAACTGTGCCGCTACGCCGTCCTGTTCGGCGACCCGGAGCTGCTCAACGACGCCCTCCCCAAGGTCCTCGACGTCACCGCCGAGGAGGTCCAGGCCATCGCCAAGGCCCGGCTCCACCCCGACAACCGGGCCGTCCTCGCCTACGAGCCGACCGCCGCCGCCGAGACCGACGCCGACTCCGGCGCCGCTTCCGAAGAGGAGGGTGCCGCCGTATGAGCACCGACTACGTCCCCGCCATGACCTTCCACCCGCAGCCCCGGCCGGGCACGCCCAGCCCCTGGGACTTCCCCGCCCCCGAGCGGGCCGCCCTCGGCAACGGCATCACCGTCCTGCACTGCCACCGGCCCGGCCAGCAGCTGGTCGCCGTCGAGGTCCTGCTCGACGTCCCGCTCGCCGCCGAGCCCGAGGGCCTCGACGGCGTCGCCGGCATCCTCGCCCGCGCCTTCAGCGAGGGCACCGACACCCTCAGCGCCGAGGAGTACGCCGCCGAGCTGGAGCGCGCCGGCGCCACCCTCGACACGCACGCCGACCACCCGTGCATCCGGATCTCCCTGGAGGTCCCCGCCTCCCGGCTCCAGCGCGGCCTGTCCCTGCTCGCCGACGCCCTGCGCGCCCCGGCCCTGCCCGAGGCGGAGATCGAGCGGCTGGTCGCCAACCGCCTGGACGAGATCGTCCACGAGCAGGCCAACCCCGCCCGGCGCGCCGCCAAGGCCCTGTACGCCGAGCTCTTCGACGCCGCCGACCGGCTCTCCCGGCCCCGCGCCGGCACCGCCGACACCGTCAAGTCGATCGACCGCGCCGCCGTCAAGGCCTTCTACGACGGCCACGTGCGCCCCGCGACCAGCACCGTCGTGGTGGTCGGCGACCTCACCGGCGTCGACCTGCCCGCGCTGCTGGAGAGCACCCTCGGCACCTGGACCGGAACGGCCGCCGAGCCGTCCGTCCACGCCCCGGTCACCGGCGACGACCACGGCCGCGTCGTCATCGTGGACCGCCCCGGCTCCGTCCAGACCCAGCTGCTCATCGGCCGGATCGGACCCGACCGCCACGACCCGGTCTGGGCCGCCCAGACCCTCGGCACCTACTGCCTCGGCGGCACCCTCACCTCCCGCCTGGACCGCGTCCTGCGCGAGGAGAAGGGCTACACCTACGGCGTGCGCGCCTTCGCCCAGCCGCTGCGCTCGGCCGCCGACGGCAGCGGGCGCGCCATGCTCGCCATCAGCGGCTCGGTGGACACCGCCTCCACCGCCCCCGCGCTGGCCGACACCTGGGTCATCCTGCGCACCCTCGCCGCCGAGGGCCTCACCGACGCCGAGCGCGACGAGGCCGTGCAGTTCCTGGTCGGCGTCGCCCCGCTGAAGTACGAGACCGCGGGCTCGGTCGCCGGCACCCTGGCCGACCAGGTCGAGCAGTACCTGCCGGACGACTACCAGGCCGAGGTCTACCGGCAGCTCGCCGAACTGCCCACCGCCGCCGCCACCGAGGCGGTCGTCGCGGCCTTTCCGCCGGACCGCCTGGTCACCGTCCTGGTCGGCGACGCCGCCGTGATCGCCGACGACGTGCGGGCGCTCGGCATCGGCGAGGTCACCGTCGTCAGCTGACGGCCCCTCCCGGAACACCCTCCGGCCCGGTGGAGCACCCGCTCCGCCGGGCCGGACGCGTTTTTAAATCCGTTGCGGGCCGCGCCCGTTCCGTGGATAGATGTTCCCCGACGCACAGCACGTGCGAACTGCGACGAAGGAAGGGAGGCGGTCACCATGCGGGTCGAGCAAGCCATACGACGCTCCCCGAGGCCGTATCCCTGCACCGTCGCCCCGGGCGCCTGAGCCCCACCCCCCCTGAACTTCCCCGAGCCGCGCCGGGATTCCTCGCGCGGCACCACCTTCCCCGAACCACCCGACCTCTGGAGGTCGTTCACCCATGTCGTACACCGAGGTACCCGGCGTCCGCGTCCCGATCCGGATGTGGACCGACCCGGCCACCGTCGAGGGCCAGGCCCTCCAGCAGCTGCGCAACATCAGCTCGCTGCCCTGGCTGCACGGCCTCGCCGTGATGCCCGACGTCCACCTGGGCAAGGGCGCGACGGTCGGCTCCGTCATCGCCATGAAGGACGCGGTCTGCCCGGCGGCCGTCGGCGTCGACATCGGCTGCGGGATGAGCGCGGTGAAGACCTCGCTCACCGCCAAGGACCTCCCGGACGACCTCTCCGGCCTGCGCCGCGAGATCGAGCGGGCCATCCCGGTCGGCCGCGGCCTGCACACCGACCCGGTGGACCCGTCCAAGCTGCACGGCTTCCGCACGGCGGGCTGGGACGACTTCTGGCAGCGCTTCGACGGCATCGCGGAGGACGTCAAGTGGCGGCGCGAGCGGGCGATGCAGCAGATGGCGACGCTCGGCGGAGGAAATCACTTCATAGAACTGTGCGTTGATACGACTGACGCGGTCTGGCTGATGCTGCACTCCGGATCGCGCAACATCGGCAAGGAGCTGGCCGAGCACCACATGGGCGTCGCCCGCTCGCTGCCGCACAACCAGGGCCTGATCGACCAGGACCTCGCGGTCTTCCTCGCGAAGACCCCGGAGATGGGTGCCTACCGGCAGGACCTCTTCTGGGCCCAGGAGTACGCGAAGCTCAACCGCGCGCTGATGATGGCGCTCTTCCAGGACGTCGTCCGTCGGGAGTTCACCAAGGCCGGGGTGACCTTCGACGAGGTCATCAGCTGCCACCACAACTACGTGTCGGAGGAGCGGTACGACGGCGTCGACCTGCTGGTGACCCGCAAGGGCGCGATCCGGGCCGGCTCCGGCGATCTCGGGATCATCCCCGGCTCGATGGGGACGGGTTCCTACATCGTCCGCGGCCTGGGCAACGCGTCGTCGTTCAACTCGGCCTCGCACGGCGCCGGCCGCAAGATGAGCCGCAACGCCGCGAAGAAGCGGTTCACCACCCAGGACCTGGTCGAGCAGACCAAGGGCGTGGAGTGCCGCAAGGACGGCGGCGTGGTGGACGAGATCCCGGGCGCCTACAAGAACATCGAGAAGGTCATCGAGCAGCAGAAGGACCTCGTCGAGGTGGTCGCGCACCTCAAGCAGGTCGTCTGCGTCAAGGGCTGACCAGGCCGGCCGGAGCACGGCGGCCGGAAAGCCGATCGGGGTGCCGCCGGAATCCGGCGGCACCCCGATCGGGTGCGTGCTGCGCGGCTCAGGCCGCGGCGGGGAGCTCGTCGAGGCCCTCGGAGACGAGCTTGGCGAGGCGGTCGAGCGCGTCGTCGGCGTTCTCGGCGTCGGAGGCGAGGATGACCTCGTCGCCGCCCTGGGCGCCCAGGCCGAGGAGGCCGAGCATGGAGGCGGCGTTGACCGGGTTGCCGCCCGGCTTGGCGATGGTGATCGGCACGCCGGTGGCCGTGACGGCCCGGACGAAGACGGAGGCGGGACGGGCGTGCAGGCCCTCGGCCCAACCGATGGTGACGCGGCGCTCAGCCATGAGACGTGCCTTTCCGGTGAAGCTGGTCACGGCCGTGCTCGGTGAGCGGGGGGAAACGGCCATGTTGTCTAGACCAGTGTTGCACGCAGGCGGCCCCTGGGAACCGCAGCGTTCAGGACTTGTGATTGTTTCTTTTCGGGGCATAAACCCCGGTCGACGGCCCTGTCCACCCTGCCGTGAGCACGCGCCCGGCGCCATTCGGCTCGCCGCCGGATAACCTGACGAATGTGGAAGACCCCGCGGTGGCGAAGCCCGCGCAACCCGACTATCCGCAGCACTGGGAAGCGGACATCCTGCTGCGTGACGGAGGTACGGCCCGGATCCGGCCGATCACCCCCGACGACGCCGGACGGCTCGTGGAGTTCTACGGGCAGGTGTCGGACCAGTCCAAGTACTTCCGGTTCTTCGCCCCCTATCCGCGGCTCTCCGACAAGGACGTCCGCCGCTTCACCCACCACGACTTCGTGAACCGGGTGGGCCTCGCGGTGGTGGTCCGCGACCGCTTCATCGCCACCGTCCGGTATGACCGGATCGACGCCGAGGGCCGCCCCTCCGAGACCGGCACCGACGCCGAGGTGGCCTTCCTGGTGCAGGACGCCCACCAGGGCCGCGGCGTGGCCTCCGCCCTGCTGGAGCACATCGCGGCGGTCGCGCAGGAGCGCGGCATCCGCCGCTTCCAGGCCGAAGTGCTGCCGGAGAACCGGAAGATGGTGAAGGTCTTCACCGACGCCGGCTACACCCAGCACCGCAGCTTCGCCGACGGCGTGGTGCACCTGGAGTTCGACCTGGAGCAGACCGACCGCTCGCTCGCCGTGATGCGCGCCCGCGAGCACCGCGCCGAGGCGCGCTCGGTGCAGCGCCTGCTCACCCCGCGCTCGGTGGCGGTGATCGGGGTCTCCCGCACCCCGCAGACCGTCGGCCGGGCCATCCTGCGCGACCTGCTGGGGGACGAGGCCCCGGCCGACCGCCCGGTGTACGCGGTGAACCGCAACGCCGCGCCCGGCACCGAGCTGGACGGCGTCCCGGTCCACCGTTCGATTCTGGACATTCCCGGGCCGGTGGACCTCGCGGTGATCGCCGTCCCCGAGGGCGCCGTCCCGGCCGCCGTCGCCGAGTGCGGCGCCCACGGGGTGCAGGGCCTGGTGGTGGTCACCGCCGGCTACGCGGAGACCGGTCCGGAGGGCCGGGACCGGCAGCGCGCGCTGGTCCGCCAGGCCCGCGCGGCCGGCATGCGGGTGATCGGCCCGAACGCCTTCGGCCTGATCAACACCGACCCCGAGCGCCCGCTGAACGCCTCGCTCGCCCCGCGCCTGCCCGGCCGCGGCGGCTTCGGGATCTTCTGCCAGTCCGGCGCGATCGGCGTGGCCCTGCTGGAGGCCTCCCACAAGCGCGGCCTCGGCGTCTCCTCCTTCGCCTCGGTCGGCAACCGTTCCGACGTCTCCGGCAACGACTTCCTCCAGTACTGGGCCGAGGACGAGGCCACCCAGGTGGTGCTGCTGTACCTGGAGTCCTTCGGCAACCCGCGCAAGTTCACCCGGATCGCCCGCCGGCTGGCCGCCGTCAAGCCGGTCGTGGTGGTCAAGGGCGCCCGGCACACCGGCAGCCTGCCGCCCGGCCACGCCGTCCCCGCCACCGCCACCGGCCTGCGCGACGCCACCGTGGACGCGCTGTTCGAGCAGGCGGGCGTCATCCGGGTGTCGACCATCACCGAGCTGTACGACACCGGCGAGCTGCTGGCCCAGCAGCCGCTGCCGCCGGGGAACCGGGTCGCGGTGGTCGGCAACTCCGACTCGCTCGGCCTGCTCACCTACGACGCCCTGCTGAGCGCCGGCCTGCGCCCGTGCACGCCCGTCGACCTCACCACCGCCGCGACCGGCGAGAACTTCCGGATCGCCCTGGACGTCGCGCTCGCCGATCCGGCCGTGGACGCGGTGATCGCCGTCGCCATCCCGCCGATCGGCACCTCCGCCCACGCCTTCATGGGCGGCCGGCTGACCGGCGAGGACGACCCCGCGATGGGCTCGGACGACCCGGAGATCGCCGCCGCGCTGCTCGAAGCCGGTGGCCGCGCCCGGGAGCTGGGCAAGCCGCTGCTGCTCACCCACCTGGCGCTGACCGACCTGCCGGTCCGGCTGCGCCCCGGCGGCATCCCCGCGTACGCGGCGCCCGAGCGGGCCGTGCACGCCCTCGCCCACGCCGTGCACTACGCGCAGTGGCGCCGCCGCACGGCCGCGGCGGAGGAGACGGCGCGCGTCCCCGAGCTGGACCGGATCGACGAGCCCGGCGCCCGCCGGCTGGTGGAGGCGGCGCTGAGCACCCGGGCCGCCGTCGCCGCACGCACCCAGCCCGGCGGCGCCCGGATCACCCTGTCCGAGGCCGAGGCGCAGGAGCTGCTGGCCCGCTACGGGATCGACGTCTCGCCGGTGCGGCCGGCCCCGGACGAGGAGGCCGCCGTCGCGGCCGCCGCGGCGCTCGGCTACCCGGTGGCCCTCAAGGCGACCGCCCCGCACCTGCGCCACCGCCCCGACCTGGGCAGCGTCCGGCTGGACCTGACCGACGAGGCGGGCCTGCGCCGCGCCCACCGCGAGCTGGACGCGCTGCTCGGCGGCGCCGCGCAGGCCGAGCTGGTGGTCCAGCGGATGGCGCCGCGCGGCGTGGACACCGTGATCGCCGCCACGGTGGACCCGGCGGTCGGCGCGATCCTCTCCTTCGGCCTGGCCGGCGCCCCGGCCGAACTGCTGGGCGACACCGCGCACCGACTGGTTCCGGCCACCGACCAGGACGTCGCCGGGCTGATCCGGGAGGTGCGGGCGGCGCCGCTGCTGTTCGGCTGGCGCGGCGCCGAGTCGGTGGACACCGACGCGCTGGAGGAACTGCTGCTACGGGTGTCGCAGCTGGTGGACGACGTGCCGGAGATCGCCTCGGTGGATCTCGAACCGGTGGTCGTGGCCCCGCACGGACTGGCGATCCTGGGGGCGCGGGTGCGGGTGGCGCCGCTGCCGGTCCGCAGCGATCTGGGCCCGCGCGCGATGAGCACGCTGTAACCTTCCTTGGTTGCGCCCTGCCCGGGCGCTGTTGTCCGAAGCTCGGCGCCGTGCCGCCCGCTTCGTCGGCGGACCATGCCAGGATGGAGATATGGCGAAGACCGGTACCACCACCACTCAGGACCTGCGCTCGGCTATCGAGCGCAGCGGCTACTACCCGGCCCTGGTGTCCGAGGCGGTCGAGTCCGCGGTGGGCCCGGAGCCGATCAGCTCCTACCTGGTGCACCAGGAGACGACCTTCGACGCCAACGAGGTGCGCCGGCACGTCACGGTGCTGGTCCTCACCCCGACCCGGTTCGTGGTGAGCCACACGGACGAGCAGTCCGGGGCCGAGGGCAGCCCGGCGGTGCCGTTCGCGACGACCTCGACGGAGAGCGTCCGGCTGGACCGGATCGGTTCGGTGGTGGTGAGCCGGATGGTGGCGAACCCGGAGACGTACACCCCGGGCACCCTGCCGCGCGAGGTGGTGCTGACGATCGGCTGGGGCGCGGTGCAGCGCCTGGACCTGGAGCCGGCCGGCTGTTCGGACCCGAACTGCGAGGCCGACCACGGCTACACCGGCTCGGCCACGGCCGACGACCTCTCCCTGCGGGTGAGCGAGGCCGGCGACGGCCCGGAGACGGTGTCCCAGGCGCTGGTGTTCGCCCGGGCGCTGTCCGACGCGACGATCAGCACCGGCCCGCGGGTCTGAGTTCCGCCGCTTCCGACCGACCGCACCGCTACGAATCCGGTTCCATGTCCTTCGTTCCTGCCGACGGCTACGACGCCTTCGAGATCCTTGACCCGGCCACGGCCCCCGCGCCCCCGTACGGCAGTGGTTCGCTGTGCGACCTGCTGCCCTCGGTGGCGGCGGGGCTGGGCGTCCCCGGGTTCACCGCGACGCTCCCGATCGCCCCGGCGGACCGGGTGGTGGTGTTCCTGGTGGACGGCCTGGGCTGGGAGCTGCTGCTGCGCCACCCCGAGTACGCGCCGTTCCTGTCCTCGCTGGCCGGGAGCTCGATGGGGGGCAGCGGCCGTCCGCTGACCGCGGGCTTCCCGTCCACCACGGCGACCTCGCTGGCCTCGGTCGGCACCGGTACGCCGCCGGGCCTGCACGGCCTGGCCGGGTACACGGTGGCGGTGCCGGGCGCCGGCTACCTGATGAACCAGCTGCGCTGGCAGCCGCCGACCGAGCCGCACGCCTGGCAGCCGTACCCGACGGTCTTCGAGCGCACCCACCAGGCCGGGGTGGCGACCGCGCAGGTCTCCTCCCCGCTGTTCGCCCAGACCCCGCTGACCAGGGTGGCGCTGTCCGGCGGCACCTTCCTCGGCCGCACCACGGGCGAGGAGCGGATGGACCTGGCGGCCTCCTGGCTGGCCGAGCACGACCGGGCGCTGGTGTACACGTACGTCAGCGAGCTGGACGGCGCGGGCCACCGCTTCGGCGTGGACTCGGACGAGTGGCGGATGACGCTGGACGCGGTGGACCGGCTGGCCCGCCGGCTGGCCGCGCAGCTGCCGCCGCGTTCGGCGATGTACGTGACGGCCGACCACGGCATGATCGACATCGCGCCGGAGGACCGGATCGACTTCGACGAGGACTGGGAGCTGGGCGCCGGCGTCGCCCTGCTCGGCGGCGAGGGCCGGGCCCGGCACGTGTACGCGGTGCCGGGGGCCGCGGCCGACGTGCACGCGGTCTGGAGTGAGGTGCTGGGCGACCGGATGTGGGTGGCCACCCGGGACCAGGCGATCGCGGCGGGCTGGTTCGGTCCGGCCGTGGACGAGCGGGTGTACGCGCGGATCGGCGACGTGGTCGCCGCGGCGCGCGACGACATCGCGATCACCGCCTCCCGCAACGAGCCCGGCGAGTCCGCGATGATCGGTCTGCACGGTTCGATGACCCCGGTCGAGCAGTTCGTGCCGCTGCTCGAAGTCCGCGGCTGAGCCGCTCGATCGACTCTTCTGCGCCCGAATTCCCTTGATGTGAAAGGCCCTTGCTCCACCCATGGCTGAACTGGTGTTCTTCTCGGGCACGATGGACTGCGGCAAGTCGACGCTGGCGCTGCAGATGGACCACAACCACACCGCGCGCGGCCGGCAGGGCGTGATCCTCACCCGCAACGACCGGGCGGGCGCGGCGACGATCTCCAGCCGGCTGGGCCTGCGCGCCGACGCGGTCGAGGTGACGGACGACTTCGACTTCCACGCGCACGTGGTGCACCGGCTGTCGGCCGGCGGCCGGGTGGACTACCTGATCTGCGACGAGGCCCAGTTCTTCGCCGCCGAGCAGGTCGACCAGCTGGCCCGGGTGGTGGACGAACTGGACATCGACGTCTACACCTTCGGGATCACCACCGACTTCCGCACCCGGCTGTTCCCGGGCTCGCAGCGGCTGATCGAGCTGGCCGACCGGGTGGAGGTGCTCCAGGTCGAGGCGCTCTGCTGGTGCGGTGCGCGGGCCACCCACAACGCCCGGACGGTCGGCGGGGTGATGGTCGTCGAGGGCGCCCAGGTGGTGATCGGCGACATCTCGGTGGACCGGGACGAGGTCGGCTACGAGGTGCTGTGCCGCCGCCACCACCGCCGCCGGCTGACCGCCGCGACGGCGCACGCCTCGGTGCTCTCCCCGGACGTGCTGCCCTTCGAGGAGCAGCAGGCCTGAGAGCCGGGGCCCTAGGGAAGCACCTCCAGGACGGAGAAGTGCCCGCCCTGCGGGTCGGCCAGCCGGGCGGCGCGGCCGCGGGCGGTGTCGTGCGGTTCGACCAGGACCCGGCCGCCGAGTCCGAGGGTGTGCCGGGCGGTCAGTTCGGCGTCGCGGACCACGAAGTGGGTGCGCCAGCGCGGCGGGTGGCCGCGCAGCTCGGCGCGGTGCCGGATGCCGGCGACCGGCCGGCCGTCCACCAGCAGCGCGGTCTCCTCCGGGCCGGAGCGGACCGGGCGGTCGAGGACGGTGGAGTAGAAGCCGGCGGCGCCCTCCGCGTCGGGGGTGAGCAGTTCGGCCCAGGCCGGGGCGCCCGGTTCGCGGCCGGCCTCCCGGCCGAGGTGCTCCTCGCCCTGCCAGAGGCCGAAGACCGCGCCGGAGACGTCGGCGGCGATGGCCATCCGCCCGGCGCGCTCGGCCTGGAGCGGCCCGACGGCGACGGTTCCGCCGCACTCGCGGACCAGTTGGGCGGTGCGGTCGGCGTCGTCCACGGCGAAGTAGGTGGTCCACTGCACCGGGAAGCCGGTGGCGGTGGAGACGCCGAGGCCGGCCACTGGTGCCCCGTCGAGCTCGGCCCGGACGTAGTCGCCGAGCTGGCCGGGCCCGGGCGTGTACGTCCAGCCGAGCAGGGCGCCGTAGAAGGCGCGGGCGCCGGGCAGGTCGTCGGTCAGCAGGCTGACCCAGCAGGGCGTGCCCTGGGCCAGTCGGAGTTCCACCGCGGGCAATGCGGGCCTCCTCGTGGGTGGTTGGCGCACGGAAATCCTCGCGCGCGAGGGTGATGCTTCCACCCTGGCGGGCGCCCAACCCTCGGGCCGCGCGGAAAGTCCGGCAAAGACCCCACAAAGAGCGACGGGTCGGGCGTGTCCTGCGGATTCCCGCCGGATTCGCGTCGGATTCCGCCGGGTCCGGGGGCGGCGGGAATCCCGATCACCCGCCGCCGGGGCGGCGCTGCGCGACAATGGCCGCCATGACCACCACCTACAACGACGGTTCCCCGCTGATCTCCGCGGCCGGGCTGCGGGAGGCGCTGGCCTCCGCGCTGCCGCCGGTGCTGCTGGACGTGCGCTACCAGCTGGTCGGTGCCGCGCCGGGCGGCCCGACCGCGGCCGAGGAGTACCGGGCCGGCCACCTGCCCGGCGCCCACTTCGTGGAGCTGGACCGGGACCTGGCGGCCCCGCCCGGCGCCCCCGGCCGGGGCGGGCGCCACCCGCTGCCGGACCCGGAGGAGTTCGGCGCGGCGATGCGCCGCTTCGGGGTGAGCGCGGGGCGCCCGGTCGTGGTGTACGACGGCGCGGCCTCGATGGCGGCGGCCCGGGCCTGGTGGCTGCTGCGCTGGGCAGGGCACCGGGACGTCAGGGTGCTGGACGGCGGCTTCGCGGCCTGGCAGGCGGCCGGGCTGCCGGTGACGGCCGAGCTGCCGGAGCCCGGCGAGGGCGACTTCAAGCCGGTGCCGGGGCAGCTGCCGACGGTGGACGGGGACGGCGCCGCGGCCTGGGCCCGCCGCGGCCTGCTGCTGGACGCCCGGTCCGGGGAGCGCTACCGGGGCGAGACCGAGCCGGTGGACCCGCGGGCCGGGCACATCCCGGGCGCGGTCTCGGCGCCGACGGCCGACAACGTGGGCCCGGACGGCCGGTTCCGGCCGGCCGCCGAGCTGGCCGCCCGGTTCCGTGGGCTGGGCGCGGGGGAGCGGGAGACGGCGGTGTACTGCGGCTCGGGCGTGACGGCGGCGCACCAGGTCCTGGCGCTGGAGGTGGCGGGCCTGCCGGCCGCGCTGTACCCGGGCTCGTGGAGCGAGTGGTCGAGCGACGGGGCGCGCCCGGTGGCGGTCACCGACCAGCCGGGCTGATCTCCCCGGGCATGTCGAAGGGGCGGGAGGCCGAGCCTCCCGCCCCTTCGACGTCGCTACTCCTGCTTCTTGCGCCGGCTGCCGAAGACGATCTCGTCCCAGCTGGGCACGGTGGCCCGGCGACCGGGCCGGACGCCGTCCGCCTCGGCCTGCCGGTCGGTGGTGCCGACCAGGCGCTCGCGGTGCGGGGCGACGGCGCGCGGCATCAGGATGTCGGCGTAGGCCGAGCCCGCGCCGACCGCCGGGGCGGCGGCCGCCGCGGCCGACTCCTCGGTCTCCTCGGCGACCTCCGCGGGCACCGGCTCGATCGGGGCGGGGGCGCCGACGGCGAGGTCGCCGCGGAAGGCGGGGACCACGTCGAGCAGGCTGGTCAGCGAGTCCCGGGCGTCGGCGGTGGCCTCCCGCGACTCGCGGACCTCGCGGGACGACATGATGCGGTCGGCCGAGGGCCGGTCGATCATCGGGCGGGGCGGCCGGTCCTGGGGGAGCCGGGCGATCCGCGGGATGAACGGGAAGACCGACTCCTCCTCGCGCTCGACGTTCTCGCCGATCAGCGCGCGGGCCTCGTCGTCGTTGGGCTGGACCAGGCGCCGGGGCGGGTCGTACGTCCAGGAGGCGCTGCGGCCCTCGCCGTCGGCCCGGTAGGAGAGGATGACCTCCCAGGTGCCGTCGTCGCGCCGCCAGGAGTCCCAGCGCTCGGTCTCCTTCTCGGCGCCGCGCAGCGCGAGCCGCTCGGCGACGGCCTCGCCGAGCTGCGGGCCGGGGGACTCGCCGTTGCGGCGGATGGCGGTCTTGCGGGCGCGCTCGGCCATGAAGGCGCGCTCGGCGAGCACCGGGCCCTCGAAGCGGCGGACGCGGTCGACGGAGATCCCGGCGGCCTGGGCGACCTCCTCCGCGGAGGCACCGGCTCGTATCCGCGCCTGGATGTCCCGGGGGCGGAGGTGGCTCTCGACCTCGATCTCGATCTGGCCGAGGCGCGGCCGGTCGCCACGGATGGCGGCGCGCAGCCGTTCGTCGATGGGAAGGGTGTACTCCGTGCTGTCGGCAGCCTTGAGCACCAGCCGTGTGCCGTCGTTGCTGACGGCCACAACCCGCAGTTCGGGCACGGTTACCTCCCGGGTGGTGCCTGCCGACGTCACCTGCGTCGCTGCTCCCGTACTGAGTGTGGCCTGCCCACTCGCGACTGGCCACAACCTTGCTGAGTTCCCCGGCGTGTCGGGCTTACGCCCGCGCACGCCGCTGTGGCACGGTTGCCTTTTTGCCACGCCATCGGTTGACGTCGCGCCTGGGTGTCCCGGCCGTCCTCGCACGCGCAGTGAACGCGACGATCCGGGACGGGCGTCGCCGTGCGTGCCCGGTCCGTGTCTCCTTGTCAAGCTGCCGGTGGGGGCGCAGTCGACAAGTCGACCCAAGGCTCGGGCTTTACGAACAGTACTCCATTCGTGGCATCCACAGGGGCGGCTCGCCGCTCAAGTCTCCCGCGATTCACGGGAATCTCAAGAGCGTGCTCCCCCGATGGCGGACCACCGCCGGACGGACGGTGATCATCTTCACACAATCCGGGCGCCGAGAACCGCATTTTCGTCCCTTGTGTCCTTCTTTGGGCAAGATGGAGAGCCTTGTACGAAGAACAGCCGTAGGGACCGAGGGATGTTGATGCCGGAGCGGAGCCCCGCCGAGGAGGGCGGCAAGGCCAAGGAGGAGCGCAGGCGCATCGATCTGAGTGTGGCTCAGGTCGCGGCGAGTGCGCTGGCCACGGTGGTGGGTGCGCTGCTGGCCTCCGAACTGGGGGTGTACGGCACGATCCTGGGCGCCGCCGTGGTGAGCATCGGGGCCACCACCGGCGGCGCGGTGTTCCAGCACATCTTCAAGCGGACCGGCGAGCAGCTGCGCGAGGCGGTGGACCGGGGGCCGAACCAGGCGGCCAACACCCTGCGCCAGGTGCCGGTCGAGTCCGAGCTGCCGGAGACGCGGGTGCAGCCGCCGGTGATCACCTCGGAGTGGAACGAGCCGCAGGTGGTCCGGGCGCGTCGCCGGTGGGGCTGGAAGACGTACGCGGCGGTGTCCGGGTTGGTCTTCGTGCTGGCGATGACGCCGATCGTGGTGTTCGAACTGGCCACCGGGCAGCCGGTGTCGGCGACGGTCAAGGGCGAGTCCGGCAACGGCACGTCCTTCGGCGGCTCGGTGGCGCCCAAGTCCTCCCGGCAACAGGACGCCCCGCCGGAGCGGCCGTCCCAGGGCGGGAACGGGAAGCAGGGGCAGGACAACGCGCCCTCCGGTGGCGCCTCCGCCCCGTCGACCACCCGGCCGGGCCGGGAGCCGGTCGACACGCCGAGCACCGGCGCGGGAACGGGCTCACCCTCGGCGGGCCCGAGCGCGACCCCGTCGGCCGGCGCCTCCCCGTCGGCGGGCGGCGGGAAGCCCACCGGCGGAGCGACCCCGCAGCCGACGGCGCCGAACAGCGCCCCGGCGAACGAACCGGCGAAGGCGCCGGTGGCCCCGCCGCCGGCCGACGGCAACAACGCGGCGACGCCCTAGTCGCCCAGCACCCGGCGCAGGTAGTCGTTGCCGAACAGCCGCCGCGGGTCGACCTCGTCGCGCAGTGCGGTGAAGTCGCCGAAGTGCGGGTAGACGCCGGCCAGGTAGGCGGCGTCGCGGGTGTGCAGCTTGCCCCAGTGCGGCCGTCCCTGATGGGCGGTCATCAGCTGTTCCACGCCGGTGAAGTAGCCCTGGTCGGCGGTGCCCCGGTAGAGGTGGACGGCGATGTAGGCGCTGTCCCGGCCGGAGGCGGTGGAGAGCCAGAGGTCGTCGGCGGGGGCGAAGCGCACCTCGACCGGGAAGCCGACCTTCCAGTCGGAGCGCTCGACCAGGGACTTCAGCTCGCGCAGCACCTCGCCGACGGCCGCGCGCGGCACCGCGTACTCCATCTCCACGAAGCGGACCTTGCGCGGGCTGGTGAACACCTTGTACGCGGTGTCGGTGAAGCTGCGCTCGGACCAGGCCCGGCTGGCCAGCGAGGCGATCGAGGGGATCGAGCCGGGGAAGCGCCGGCCGACCCGGCAGGCCCCCTCCCAGACGGTGTTGGAGAGGAAGTCGTCCTCCAGCCACTCCTTGAACCGGGGCAGCGGGGCGGCCGGGCCCTGGCTGCGGTTGTTGCGCTTGGTGGAACAGCGGTCGGTGTGCGGGAACCAGTAGAACTCGAAGTGCTCGTTGACGGCGGTGAGGTCGTCCAGGCGCTCCAGCACCTCGTCGAAGCCCATCGGCTGCTCGTGCGCGGTGAGCAGGAAGGCCGGTTCGACGCCGAAGGTGAGCGCGGTGATCACGCCGAGGGCGCCGAGGCCGAGCCGGGCGCCCTGGAAGAGCCGGGGGTTCTCGGTGGGGGAGCAGTGCCGGACGGTGCCGTCGGCGAGGACGATCTCCAGCGCGCGGATCTGGGCGGCCAATGAGCCGGAGTCGCGGCCGGTGCCGTGGGTGCCGGTGCTGGTGGCGCCGGCCACGGTCTGGACCTCGATGTCGCCCATGTTGGTCAGCGAGAGGCCCTCGGTGGCGAGGACGCGGTTGAGCCGGTGCAGCGGGAGGCCGGACTCGACGGTGATGGTGCCGGCCTCGCGGTCGATCTCGCGGACGGCGGTGAGCGCGTGCGGGCGGATCTGGACGCCGTCGTCGGCGGAGGCGATCGAGGTGAAGGAGTGGCCGGATCCGACGGCCTTGACGGTGCGGCCCTGTTCGGCGGCCCGCCGGATCTCCCTGGCCAGCTCCTCCACGGTGCCGGGGGCGGCGGCCCGGGCGGGCCGGGCGCTCTGGTTGCCGGCCCAGTTGGTCCACCGGGTGGGGGTCGCGGTACTGGCCTGGGGCATTGCGCTGCCTCCTGCTCCGTGGCCGAACGGGTTCGGCGCGGTCCGGGGCGGCGCAGCCGCCCTACCCATGGGTAGCCCCGTGGGTAGGGCGAGGCTAGTCAGTTCACCGTTCGGCGTCTACGGTCCGTCCGGCCCCTTCGGCGGCCGTCCCGGCGCCGGCTTCGGCGGTCAGGCCGGCGCGCAGCCGGCCGAGGCCGGCGAGGGCGGCGACCACTCCGAGCAGGCCGGCGGCCAGCGGCACCCAGTAGCCCGCGGCGGCGCCGGAGGCGTCGATCACCCAGCCGCCGGCCGAGGAGCCGGCCGCGACGCCGAGGGCCAGGCCGGTGGTGGTCCAGGTCATGCCCTCGGTCAGCTGGGCGGCCGGGACGAGCCGCTCGACCAGGGCCATCGCGGTGATCAGGGTGGGGGAGATGGCGATGCCGGCGACCAGCAGCGCGGCTCCGACCACGACCAGCCCGCCGATGCCGTGCACCGCATGGGCGACCAGCAGCAGCGGCACCATGCTGACGGCCATGAACAGGACGCCGACGAGGAAGCGGACCGCCATCGAGCCGGTGAGCTTGAGGGTGCCGAAGACGACCCCGGCCAGGCAGGACCCGAGCGCCCACAGGGCGAGGATCACGCTGGAGATCGACTTGTGGCCCTGGGCCTCGGCGTAGGCGACGGTGACCACCTCGACCGAGCCGAAGATCGCGCCGGTGGCGACGAAGGTCAGGATCAGCGTCTGGAGGCCGCGGTTGAGGATGACCGAGCCGCCCTCCTGCCGGGCGGCCGGATGGACCGGCGGCTCGGTGGAGCGCTGCCCGGCGAACAGCAGGACGCCGACGGCGAGGAAGACCCCGGCGAGCAGCACGCCGGCCTCGGGGAAGACGGAGGTGGCGAGGCCGATGGAGAGGATCGGGCCGACGATGAAGCAGACCTCGTCGACCACGGCCTCGAAGGAGTAGGCGGTGTGCAGCTTGCCGGTGTCCTCGCGGTAGAGGTGGGCCCAGCGGGCGCGGACCATCGCGCCGGTGCTCGGCATCACGCCCATGCCGGCGGCGAAGACGAACAGCGTCCAGTCCGGGGCCTCCAGCCGGGCGCAGAGCAGCAGGCCGGTGACGGCGACGATGGTGAGCGCCATGGCGGGGACGATGATCCTGCGCTGGCCGTGCCGGTCCACCAGCCGGGAGACCTGCGGGCCGAGGATCGCGGCGGAGACCGCGAGGCAGGCCGAGACCAGGCCGGCGACCCCGTAGGAGCCCCGGAGCTGGGACAGCATGGTCACGATGCCGATCCCGGTCATGGAGATCGGCAGTCGGGAGACGAAGCCGGTGGTGGAGAAGGCCAGAGTGCCGGGGGAGGCGAATATCTGGCGGTAGCTGGACAGCACGGGAGCTCCGGGCGGGGGAGTAAGGAACAAGGCTGGCAAACACAGCTTACGTACGTTGGCAAACGGTATTTTCCGGGCACTCGCGCGGCCCCGGCGACGGTGCCCGGTCCCTCAGTGGCAGGATCGGTTCCATGTCCGACGCGCGCAAACCCTCCCCGTCCGGCGCCGCCCCGTACGACGCCTTGCTGCTGCTGTCCTTCGGCGGGCCCGAGGGCCCCGAGGACGTCGTCCCGTTCCTGGAGAACGTCACCCGCGGCCGCGGCATCCCCAAGGAGCGGCTGAAGGAGGTGGGCAAGCACTACTTCATGTTCGGCGGGGTCAGCCCGATCAACGGGCAGAACCGCGAGCTGCTCGCCGCGCTGCGCGAGGACTTCGCCGAGCACGGGCTGGACCTCCCGGTCTACTGGGGCAACCGGAACTGGGCGCCCTACCTGGTCGACACCCTGCGGGAGCTGGCCGCCGACGGGCACCGCCGGATCGCCGTGCTCGCCACCAGCGCGTACGCCGGCTACTCGGGCTGCCGCCAGTACCGGGAGAACCTGGCCGACGCGCTGGCCGCGCTCGCCGAGGAGGGCGGGCCCGCCCTGCGGGTCGACAAGCTGCGGCACTTCTACAACCACCCGGGCTTCGTCGAGCCGATGGTCGACGCCGCCCTGGCCGCCCTGGAGGAGCTGCCCGAGGCCGTCCGCGCCGGCGCCCGGCTGGCGTTCACCACCCACTCCATCCCGCACTCCATGGCCGAGTCCTCCGGCGCCCCGGACGACCCGGCCCGCGGCGAGCCCGGCGGCGCCTACGTCGCCCAGCACCTGGACGTGGCCCGGCTGATCGCCGCCGCGCTGGCCGAGCGCACCGGCGTGGCCGACCGGCCGTGGGAGCTGGTCTACCAGAGCCGCAGCGGGGCCCCGCACATCCCGTGGCTGGAACCCGACATCTGCGACCACCTGGAGGCCCAGCACGCCGACGGCGCGCCCGCCGTGGTGATGGTCCCGATCGGCTTCGTCTCCGACCACATGGAGGTCAAGTACGACCTCGACACCGAGGCCGTCGCCAAGGCCGCGGAGATCGGCCTGCCGGTCTCCCGCGCCGCCACCGTCGGCGCCGACCCCCGGTTCACCGCCGCCGTGCGCGAGCTTGTCCTGGAGCGCGCCGCCACCGAGCGCGGCGAGCCGGTGACCCGCTGCGCCCTGGGCGCCCTCGGCCCCAGCCACGACGTGTGCGCGGTGGCCTGCTGCCCCAACCCGCGGGCCCCGCGCCCGGCCGTCGCCGAGCGCTGACCGCCCGTCCCGCCCGTTCCACCCGTCCCGCCAGTCCTGCCCGTCCCGCTCGTCCCGTCGCCCCGGAGGAGAACCCCCGTGCCCACCCCCGCCCTGCCCGACGACGGCCTCCTCGACGACCTGCTGGAGGTCGCCCTGGACGCGGCCCGGCAGGCCGGCGCCCTGCTGCGCGACGGCCGCCCGGCCGACCTCGGCGTGGCCGGTACCAAGAGCAGCCCGGTCGACGTGGTCACCGAGATGGACCTCGCCTCCGAGAAGCTCGTCCTGGAGCTGATCACCGACCGCCGCCCCGAGGACGGCTACCTGGGCGAGGAGGGCGCCGAGCGGCCGGGCACCAGCGGGGTCCGCTGGGTCGTGGACCCGCTCGACGGAACGGTCAACTACCTTTACGGGCTGCCCTCCTGGGCGGTCAGCGTGGCCGCCGAGGTGGACGGCCGGGCGGTCGTCGGCGTGGTGTACGCGCCGGCCCGCGGCGAGCTGTTCCACGCCGTCCTGGGCCGCGGCGCCCGCCTCGACGGCCGCCCGCTCTCGGCCCGCCCGGCCCCGCCCTGGGGCCAGGCGCTGATCGCCACCGGCTTCAACTACGTCCAGCCGGTGCGGGTCCGGCAGGCCGAGGTGCTGCTGGCGCTGATGCCGGAGGTGCGGGACATCCGCCGGGGCGGGGCGGCCGCGGTGGACCTGTGCGACGTCGCCGCCGGGCGGCTGGACGGCTACTACGAGCGCGGCCTGGCCCCCTGGGACCGGGCGGCCGGCTGCCTGATCGCCACCGAGGCCGGCGCCCTGGTCGGCGGCCGGCCCGGGCACGGGCCGGACGGCGAGCTGACCGTGGCCGCCGCTCCGGGCGTGTACCAGCCGCTCCAGGAGCGGCTGGCCGCGCTGCGCGCCTGGGCGGACTGACCGGTTCCGCCGTCCCGCCGCCGGAACCCCGGCGGCGGGACGGCCCGGACGTGCGACGGGCCCGGGTGCGAAGGCCCCCGGGCATGCGAAGAGCCCTGACATACGGGGGATGCCAGGGCCTGGGTTTCGCACGGCCCCCGTAGGGCCGCTGGTGCCGGAGGTCCGGCGACGGGTCGGTGTGCCGGACGGGTCAGGCAGCGGTGCGGTGGCGCTCCAGCACCGTGTCCACGCCGTGCTCGGCGGCGAGTCGGCGGAGGTCGTCCAGCTCGGACTGCTCCACCTCGGCGAGGAACTCGTCCCCGGCCTCGATCGCGCGGTGCAGGTCCTGCTCGGCGTTGGCTATGCGCTGCAGGATTCCGGCCTTGAAGGCGTCCATACGGGCCCCCTTACTGTGTCGGACGTGCACGGTCGTGCGCTCTCCGCCCCGGGGAAGGTCCAGCCGGTGAAAGCACCCAGGCCGGAAGGTGGTGGCAGTCCGGACGGGTGCGGAGACGGCCCTTCGGCCGCTCCCGGTGATGTCCCAGCCCCAGGGCCGGCGCGGATGAACGCACGGCGGGTGGGTGCGATCGGCCGTCAGCCAGATCGCGGGTGTGCAGCTGTCCTCCCCGCCCCCAGGGCGGGGAAACCTTTCGGCGCGAGAAAGTTGCCCGTGTCACAGTCCAAGCGGAGTGGTGCGGATGCGAACAGTGACCGCCGCGGACCCGGGTTCCGTGCCCGAGGGGCAGCTTATCGCTGCTTTACCGCCCGACCAGGCAGGATGGAGGCACCGTCGGAGCCGTGCGTCCGCTTCCGGGGCCGGCCTGGAGAAGGGACAACGACCGTGCGGGTTCTCGTCGTCGAGGACGAGCAGCTGCTTGCAGAGGCCGTCGCGACCGGTCTGCGCCGCGAGGCGATGGCCGTCGACGTTGTGTACGACGGGGAGGCCGCGCTCCAGCGCATCGCGGTCAACGACTACGACGTCGTCGTCCTGGACCGCGATCTTCCGCTGGTCCACGGGGACGACGTCTGCCGCAAGGTGGTCGAGCAGGGCCTGGCCACCCGGGTGATCATGCTGACCGCCTCCGGCGACATCAGCGACCGGGTCGAGGGCCTGGAGATCGGCGCGGACGACTACCTTCCGAAGCCGTTCGCCTTCAGCGAACTCGTCGCCCGGGTAAGGGCGCTGGGCCGCCGCGCGACCATCCCGCTGCCCCCGGTACTGGAGCGGGCCGGCATCTCGGTCGACCCCGGCCGGCGCGAGGTGATCCGCGACGGGCGCACCGTCCAGCTCGCCCCCAAGGAGTTCGCCGTCCTGGAGGTGCTGATGCGGGCCGGCGGTGCCGTCGTCTCCGCCGAGCAGCTCCTGGAGAAGGCCTGGGACGAGCACACCGACCCGTTCACCAACGTCGTGCGCGTCACCGTGATGACGCTGCGCCGCAAGCTCGGGGACCCGCCGGTGATCGTCACCGTGCCGGGCTCCGGCTACCGGATCTGACGACCGGAGTCCGCCCACCCCGAGACTCCCCGCCGTAAGCGCCCGCCCCGGCGGACGCCCCGAGAGGACCATCATGACCACCCCGCCCCCGGCCGGCGGGGCCTCCGGCGCGCCCGCCGGCGGCCCACGTGCCGTCCCGCCGAAGCCCCTGACCCCGCCGCGCGTCCACCGCCCCGGGTCCTACGTCCCCGGCGACGGCATGCTCGCCTGGTTCCCCTTCCGCCCCACCATCCGGATGCGCCTCACCCTGCTCTACGGCGGGATGTTCCTGATGGCCGGTGTGGTGCTGCTGCTGCTGATGTACGTGTTCTTCCAGGACGCCGTCTCGAACCTGGCACCGCGCAGCCTGGTCTTCGACGGCAGCATCCAGGTCACCAGCCCGGACGGCGTCCACTCCACGATGAACAGCACGGGCTACAACCAGTTGCAGGCCGCCGACTTCCTGGCGCGCTCCGACTCCGCGCTCAACACCCTGCTGCGCAAGTCGCTGACCATGCTGCTCTGCCTCGCCGTGATCGCCTTCGCGGCGGGCTACGCGATGGCCGGCCGGGTCCTGCGCCCGCTCGGCCGGATCACCCGCACCGCCCGCGACGTGGCCTCCTCCGACCTGCACCGCCGGATCGAGCTGGACGGCCCGGACGACGAGCTCAAGGAGCTCGCCGACACCTTCGACGGCATGCTGGACCGGCTGGACCGCTCCTTCGACTCCCAGCGCCGCTTCGTCGCCAACGCCTCGCACGAGCTGCGCACCCCGCTGGCGATCAACCGCACCCTGCTGGAGGTCCAGCTCTCCGACCCGGCGACCTCCTCCGACCTCCAGCAGCTGGGGAGGACCCTGCTGGCCACCAACGAGCGCAGCGAGCAGCTCGTCGAGGGCCTGCTGCTGCTCGCCCGCAGCGAGAACGAGCTGACCGACCGGCGCCCGGTGGAGCTGTCCGAGGTGGCCACCCGGGCGCTGGAGCAGACCCGGGGCGAGGCCGACAAGCGCGAGGTCGAGCTGCGTTCGAAGCTCGATCCGGCGATGGCCGCCGGCAACGGCGTGCTGCTGGAGCGGCTCGCGCTCAACCTGCTGCAGAACGCCGTCCGGTACAACACCCCGGGCGGCTGGGTCGAGCTGGCCACCACCGCGGTGCCCGGCGGCGGCGAGCTGGTGGTCTCCAACACCGGCCCGGTGGTGCCCGGGTACGAGCTGGAGCACATCTTCGAGCCGTTCCGCCGGGTCAAGGGCGCCGACCGCACCCGCAGCGACAAGGGGGTCGGGCTCGGCCTGTCCATCGTCCGCTCGGTGGTGCGCGCCCACGGCGGCACCATCGAGGCCACGCCGCGCGCCGGCGGCGGCCTCACCATGAGGGTCCGCATCCCCTCGCCGTAAGGGTCGAACGCCCCTTCCGCGGGCGACCGTTTCCAGCCGCCCCCGCCAGGCCCGTCAAGACGACATAAGGCCTGGCGGGGGCGGCTTGTCTTTTCCGGCCCGAGCAACTTACGGTGTCGTAACCTACGCAACCGTAGGTGAGTCCGTCGGCGCCCCGCCGACGGGTCCACGACGTGTCCCCGTCCAGCGCGCCCGTCCCAGCGCGTGCCGTCCCCTCAGGAGCACCACCGTGACCATCGCCCCTGTGCAGAGCAGCTCCCCGCTCGTCGCGAGCGGCTGGACCGACGCGCGGCTGATCCTCGCCCTCGAAGAGGTCGTCGAGAAGGAGCTCAACCGCCACCTGGGCGTGGCGAAGGAGTGGATGCCGCACGAGTTCGTCCCGTGGAGCCAGGGCCGCGACTTCGACGGCGTGCTGGGCGGCGAGGCCTGGTCGCTGGAGCACTCCAAGGTGACCCCGGTCGGCCGGGTGTCGCTGGTGGTCAACCTGCTGACCGAGGACAACCTGCCCAGCTACCACCACGAGATCGCGACCATGTTCGGCCGCGAGGGCGCCTGGGGCACCTGGGTGCACCGCTGGACGGCCGAGGAGGGCCGGCACGGAATAGCCATTCGCGACTACCTGCTCGCCACCCGCGCGGTCGACCCGGTGGAGCTGGAGCGGGCCCGGATGAGCCACATGTCGGAGGGCTTCGAGTCCGACAACGCGCACAGCATGCTGCACTCCGTCGCGTACGTGGCCTTCCAGGAGCTCGCGACCCGCATCGCGCACCGCAACACCGGCAGGTACGCCGGCGACCCGCTGTGCGAGCAGCTGCTGGCGAAGATCGCCAACGACGAGAACCTGCACATGGTCTTCTACCGGAACCTGCTGAAGGCCGCCCTGGAGATCGCCCCGGACCAGGCCATGCGGGCCGTCGCCGACGTGGTCACCGACTTCCGGATGCCCGGCCACGGCATCCCCGGCTTCGAGCGCGCCGCCGCGCAGATCGCCCTCGGCGGGGTGTACAACCTGCGCATCCACCACGACGACGTGCTCCAGCCGGTGCTGCGCCACCTCAAGGTGATGGAGATCGGCGGGCTCGGCCCGGAGGGCCTGCTGGCGCAGAACGAGCTGGGCGTCTTCCTCGACGGGCTGGACGGCCAGGCCCGGAAGTTCGAGGAGCGCCAGGCCGCCCTGCTGGCACGCCGGGAGGCCCGGAGGAACGCCGGCTGAGATGCTGGACCGAGCGGTCGGAGTGGGTGGATTTCCCGCGGTTTGCCCTGGATGATTCTGAACGTGACCAAGCTCACACCGTGTCGCTCCACGATTCCGGGCAACCCCGGAGAGTGATCACCTGATCAGGGGTGTCGATCGCCGTCCGTGACCGGATTCCGGTCACCGGTCGGTCCGCGGAATCGGTCGGCATCCCTGATGGACAAGGGATTCCCCAGACATCCACACCGATTGTGCTCACTGTGCGTGGTCGGTTTACCGGGTCCCCGGAAGGCTGGTGATGGCCCAGCGTGAGGCCTTCCACAGCCCTGGGGATCACCCCGATGGAGCCCGGGCTGAGTGTCGATTGAGTAACAGGGCTTGAAGTAAGGCAAAATCTCCGCCTCGGGTCGGGCACAAGACCGACCCCCCATGCGTTACGTGCGCTGGAGATACCGCACACACCGCACAACCCGGAGGGGGAGAGCGAAAAATGGCAACCGACTACGACACCCCACGCAAGACCGACGACGAGCTCAACGAAGACAGCATCGAGGAGCTCAAGGCTCGGCGGAACGACAAGGGCGGCAGCTCTGTCGACGTCGACGAGTTCGACGCCGCCGAGGGCATGGAGCTCCCCGGTGCCGACCTCTCGAACGAGGAGCTCGCCGTCCGTGTCCTGCCGAAGCAGGCGGACGAGTTCACCTGCATGAGCTGCTTCCTCGTGCACCACCGCAGCCAGCTCTACAGCGAGAAGAACGGCAACCCGATCTGCCGGGACTGCGGCGCCTGAGCACCGCGGCGGACAGGACCCGGTGCCCGCGGCTGCGCCCGCGGGACCGGTACACCGCTCCTTCCGGCCCCGGGCAGCGGGGCCGGACGGCAGGTCCGGGCATCGTCCGTCTGGACGGGCCCGGGAGGACGGAGTCGGCCGGTCGACCGGTCAGGACAAAGTCGTAGGGACGGTCCCGCAGCAGCGGAACCGTCCCTCTCCGTTTGTCCGGCCTCTTCCGTCCGGCCCGTGTCCGGGCCCGACCGCCTCGCGGCCGGCCCGGTCCGCCTCAGGTGCGGGCGCCGCGCCGGGCGTCCTCCAGCGCCTCCGCCAGCTTCATCGGCGAGCGGGTCGACAGGTAGAGGTACGGCGTCGGGTCGGTCGGATCGGTCACCTCGACCCGCAGCGCCGTCGGGACGTAGCTGCGCAGCAGCATGAAGGCGCGCGGATCGGCCTTCCGGCCGCGCCAGGCCGCCGCCTCGGCGGGGCTCAGCGCCTGCGCGTCGCCGAGCGCGTCCACCGGGATCCGGGCCGGGCCGGCCACCAGGGAGCCCTGGACCACGCGGATGCGGGCCGAGCCGTAGCTGCTGATCGCGACCGCGCCGGCGGCGATGCCGACCACCAGTCCGATCAGCGCGGCCGGACCGCTGACCCGGATCAGGATCAGCGCGAACGTGAGACCCAGCGCGATCGGGAGCAGCCACCAGGAGCGCGGCACCGTGAGGCGTTCGTCGTACATGCCTCCATTGTGGTCGCCCTGACGTCCGGCCCGGGACGCCACCCCCACCGGAGGCCCGCTACCCCTGGGTAGGCTGGGGCCCCGTGACCGGTACGACAGCCCCCAGCACCCCCACCGACCGGCCGGCGCCCGCCATACCGCCGTCCCCGACCACCCCGCCGCCGGACGCCGTCCTGCCGGAGCGCCACCCCCAGGCGCCCGCCCCCGGCACCCGGCTCGGCTCCCACTACGAGCACTGCTTCGGCTGCGGCCCGCAGCACCCCGGCGGCCTGCGGATCGACGCGGTCGCCGGCGAGGGACTCGACGTCACCGCCGAGTTCGCCGTCCGCGACGCCCACCAGGGCGGCCCCGGCCTGGCCCACGGCGGGCTGCTGACCACCGCCATGGACGAGACCCTCGGCACGCTCAACTGGCTGCTGCACGCCCCCGCCGTGACCGGCCGGCTGGAGACCGACTTCCTCAGCCCGGTGCCCGTCGACTCGGTGCTGCACCTGCGCGCCTGGATCACCGGCGTGCACGGCCGCAAGATCTACAGCGCCGCCGAGGCGCGGATCGGCGGACCGGACGGGCCGGTCGCCGTCCGGTCCCAGGCCCTCTTCATCCAGGTAAAGCTGGAACACTTCACCACGCACGGTCGTCCCGAGGACATCGAGAAGGTCCTCGACGACCCGGATCTGATGAAGCGCGCACGAGCCTTTGAGGTGAACCCTTGAGCGACACCCCCCGCCCGCAGCTGGACGTCCTGATCAAGCGCATCGACCCCGAGCTGCCGCTGCCCGCCTACGCGCAGCCCGGGGACGCCGGTGCCGACCTGCGCACCACCGTCGACGCGGAGCTGGCCCCCGGCGAGCGGGTCATGCTGCCCACCGGCATCGCCATCGCCCTGCCGGACGGCTACGCGGCCTTCGTCCACCCCCGGTCGGGCCTGGCAGCTCGTTGCGGTGTTGCCCTCGTGAACGCCCCGGGGACGGTCGATGCCGGGTACCGTGGAGAGATCAAGGTGATCGTCGTCAATCTGGACCCGCGCGAGGGGGTCAGCTTCCGCCGAGGGGACCGAATCGCCCAGCTGGTGATCCAGCAGGTCGAGAAGGCCCGTTTCCACGAGGTGGAGGAGCTGCCTGGGTCGGCACGCGCCGAGGGCGGGTTCGGGTCGACCGGCGGCCATGCCGCGGTCTAGCATGCCCGCGGCCTCGCAGGAAGCCGAGCAGGCATTCGCATCGGTCTTGGACCGGGAAGGGCAGTGACCGTGTTCCGTCGTCGCCAGAAGAGCGAGGACGCTGTCGAGCAGCTCGCCGACGACGCCATCAGCGCCGACGAGACGGCCGATGACGTCGAAGGTTCCGCCGAGAGCGAGAACGTGACCGAGCTGGACCCGGCCGACAGGGTCGGCCTGCCGCCGGCCCCCCGGCCGGACGGTCCGTGGGACCACTCCGAGCTGGAGAACCCCGAGGAGGGGCGCGTCGACCTCGGGGGTCTGCTGGTCCCCGGCGTCGAGGGCATGGAGCTGCGCGTCGAGGTCGCCGGTGACGCGATCGTGGCGGCAACCCTTGTGCTCGGAAACAGCGCCATCCAGCTCCAGGCCTTCGCGGCCCCGAAGTCGGAGGGCATCTGGGGGGAGGTCCGGGAGGAGATCGCCAACGGCATCACCTCGCAGGGCGGCCTCATCGAGGAGGAGGAGGGCCCGCTCGGCTGGCACCTCCGCGCCCGGGTCCCCGTGCAGCTGCCGGACGGCACCCAGGGCGTGCAGCTGGTGCGGTTCGTCGGCTGCGACGGTCCGCGCTGGTTCCTGCGCGGCGTGATCTCGGGCCAGGCCGCCGTGCAGCCGGAGATGGCCGGGATCCTGGAGCAGGTCTTCCGGCAGACGGTCGTCGTGCGCGGCGAGTCCCCGATGGCTCCCCGCGACCCGATCGTCCTGAAGCTTCCCGAGGACGCCCAGATGGTCGCCGACGGTGGCGGGGCGACCGCCGCCGCCGGTGAGGGCGAGAACCGCTTCGGCGGTACCGCGCTCGACCCGTTCGCGCGCGGCCCGGAGATCACCGAGGTTCGCTGACCCGGTTCGGGCCGGTTTCGGCCGGCCCTGATCGGCACTGATCGCCCCTGCCCGGGCTCCCGGGCAGGGGCGATTTGCATGTGACGTGCCGGTGCCCGTACAGTTCCGGAGTCGCCGCGGGAGACCGGGGCGGCGAAGCGGAAAGTGAATCCGATGAATGAAACTCCGGAAAACGGAGCGGAAAACATCTGATAAGCTGGAAACACGAAAGAACGAAGCCCGGAGGGTCCGCTGGAAGGCGGTCCGAAGGAAGCGTCCGTTCCT